>CBIMFD010000292.1:0-4049 GCA_966243085.1 uncultured Shinella sp. | reverse complement strand
CTCGTCGGCCTGCATGGCGCGGAAACCATCGCGGCCTGCATCGTGGAGCCCGTCGCCGGCTCGACGGGCGTGCTGATCCCGCCGAAGGGCTATCTCGAAAAGCTGCGCGCGATCTGCGACAGGCACGGCATCCTCCTTATCTTCGACGAGGTCATCACCGGCTTCGGCCGCCTCGGTGCCGCCTTCGCCACCGATTATTTCGGCGTGACGCCGGATATCGTGACCACCGCCAAGGGGCTGACCAACGGCGCGATCCCGATGGGCGCGGTCTTCTCCAGCCGCAAGGTGCACGACGCGCTGATGCAGGGCCCGGAAAACGCCATCGAGCTCTTCCACGGCTATACCTATTCGGGCCATCCGGCAGCCTGCGCGGCCGGCCTTGCCACGCTCGACATCTACCGCGACGAGGGCCTTTTCACCCGGGCTGCCGACCTGCAGGACGACTGGCATGAGGCGATGCACTCGCTGAAGGGCCTGCCGCACATCATCGACATCCGCACGATCGGCCTCATCGCCGGCATCGAGCTTGCCCCGCGCGAAGGCAAGCCGGGCGCGCGCGCCTACGACGTCTTCGTCGATTGCTTCGAGAAGGGCCTGCTCATCCGCGTCACCGGCGACATCATCGCCTTCTCGCCGCCGCTGATCGCCGAGAAGAAGCACTTCGAGGATATCGTCTCGATCCTCGGCGATGCATTGAAGCGCGCCGCCTGACCTTTCCTCGCTTGAAAACGCTGTTATATCTGGGCCCCTCATCCATGACGGGCCCAGTTTCATGCCAGCAGCCGCCAAAATCGAACCGAAACTCATCTTCCGGCTCCAGTTCGAGCCGGAGGGGCGAATCGGGCGCGGCAAGATAGAGCTGCTTTCGCATATCAAGGAGACCGGCTCGATCTCCGCCGGCGGGCGGGCCATGGACATGTCCTATCGCCGGGCCTGGCTGCTCGTCGACGAGATGAACCGGATGTTCCGCCAGCCGGTGGTGGAATCCCAGCGCGGCGGCAAGCAGGGCGGCGGCGCGCTGCTGACGCCCTTCGGCGAGGCGCTGATCGCCCACTATCACGCCATGGAAGAAAAGGCGCAGGCGGCGCTTTCGGACGACATCGGCTGGATCGTCGCCAACCTTTCGGACTGATCTATTCCAGCGCCACCGTCTTGATGACGGCGTGCACCGGCTTGCCGGTGACAAGGCCGAGGCGTTCGACCGAGAGCGCCGTGATGCGGGCGCGGACGTGATCGCCGCCGCAGGCAATGGAAAGGCTCGCCATGCCCTCCCCGTCCGGTTCGATGGCGTCGATGACCCCATCGAGGATGTTGAGGGCGCTGAGGCCTTCCGGGCGCACCGTCGCCACCATGACGTCGCGGGCGGGAATGCGAAGGCGCACCGCCTCACCCGGCGAGACGGCAGCGCCGGGCACGAGGATCGCCGCGCCGCCGGCAAGGCGGATCACGGCAAGGCCGTGTTCGGCATCGCGCGCCTCGACATGGCCGGCAAGCACGCTGCCGGCCTCGCGGCGGTCGGCGGCGGAGGCAAGGCGCGGGCCACCGAGCACATCGGAGGCCGGGCCGACGGCCTCGACGCGCCCGTCCGCCATCAGCACGACGCGGTCGGCGAGGCGCGCCACCTCGGCCACCGAATGGCTGACATAGACGATGGGCACGCCCGCCTCGTCGCGCAGGCGCTGGAGATAGGGCAGGATCTCGCCCTTGCGCTCCTCGTCGAGCGCGGCGAGCGGTTCGTCCATCAGGAGGAGGCGCGGCGAGGAGAGCAGCGCCCGGCCGATAGCGACGCGCTGCTTCTCGCCACCGGAAAGATTGGCCGGCTGGCGGTCGAGGAGGTCCGCGATGCCGAGGAGGTCGATGACGCGGTCGGCGTTTTCCGTGCGCGCGCCCTTCGGCAGGAACCAGCGGCCGTAGTGGAGGTTCTGCCGCACGGTGAGATGCGGGAAGAGCCGCGCCTCCTGGAAGACATAGCCGAAGCGGCGGCGGTGCGGCGGTACGAAAAGGCCGCGGGCGGTATCGACCAGCACGTCGCCGTCGAGCACCACGCGGCCCTCGACCGGGCGCGCAAGGCCGGCGATGATGCGCACGAGCGAGGTCTTGCCCGAGCCGGAGCGGCCGAACAGGGCCGTCACGCCCCCCTCGGAGGTGAAGGCGGCGTCCAGCGTGAAGGTGCCGAGCTTGTGGCGGATATCGACGACGAGGCTCATTCGAGATGCACCTTGCGGCCGAGGCGCTGGGCGAGGATTTCCGAGGCGAGCAGCGCGACCATGGAGATGGCGATGGCGACGAGGGTGAGGCGCAGCGCCCCCGCATCGCCGCCCGGCACCTGCGTGAAGGTGTAGATGGCGGCCGACAGCGTCTGCGTCTCGCCGGGAATGTTGGAAACGAAGGTGATGGTGGCGCCGAACTCGCCCATCGCCTTGGCGAAGGAAAGGATCATGCCGGCGATGACGCCGGGCAGGATGAGCGGCAGGGTGACGGTGAGGAAGACCCAGAGGGGGCTTGCGCCGAGCGTTCCGGCCGCCTCCTCCAGCTTGCGGTCCACCGCCTCGATGGAGAGCCGTATGGAGCGCACCATCAGCGGAAAGCCCATGACGCCGCAGGCGAGCGCCGCGCCGGTCCAGCGGAAGGAAAGCACGATGCCGAACCACTCGTCGAGCATGGAACCGACGGGCCCGCGCCGGCCGAACAGGATGAGCAGGATGAAGCCGGTGACGACCGGCGGCAGGATGAGCGGCAGGTGGACGATGCCGTTCAGAAGCGACTTGCCCCAGAAGCGCCCGCGGGCGAGCGCCAGCGCGACGAGGATGCCGAGCGGCAGGCTGACGACGACCGCCACCGCCGAGACCCGAAGGCTCAACCGGATCGCCGTCCATTCCTCCGCACTCAGCGCCAGCCAGTCCACAGCCGTCCTCCGGTGTATGTACCCCCCTCTGCCCTGCCGGGCATCTCCCCCACAAGGAGGGAGATTGGATGTGGAGCTGTTTCGCCCACCTCCAACGTTGCCGATGAAGCAAGGACTTGGCCCCTTGCCGATCTCCCCCCTTGTGGGGGAGATGCCCGGCAGGGCAGAGGGGGGTGCCACGAGGTCATACGATTGCCAGCCAGCCGTGAAATCGAACAGCCCCGCCCTTACCACGCGGGACTGTCGCGAAACTCATCTTACTTCAGGACGGTAAATCCCTGCTCGGTGAAGAACGGCGCGGCCTTGTCGGACTTCAGGAAGTCGAGATAGGCGCTCGCCGCCGGGCTCTTGGAATCGGCGAGGATGGCGACCGGGTAGATGATCGGCGGGTGGCTGTCTTCCGGGAAGGCGCCGACGATGGCGACGCCCGGATCGGCCGCAGCGTCCGTCTGGTAGACGATGCCGTAGGGCGCCTCGCCGCGCGAGACGAGGGCGAGCGCGGCGCGCACGCTCTCGGCGCCGGCCACCTTGCCTTCGACGGAGGACCAGACGCCGAGCTTTTCGAGCGCCGCCTTGCCGTACTTGCCGGCCGGCACGCTGTCGACCGCGCCCATGGCGAGCTTGCCGTCGCCGATAAGGCCGGCAAGGTCGAAGCCTTCCTTGATCTCGACCTTTTCGGCCTTTTCCTTCGGGGCGATCAGCACGATGCGGTTGCCGAGGAGGTTGGAGCGGGTGTCTTCCCTGATCAGCTTCTTTTCCGCGACATAGTCCATCCAGGCAAGGTCTGCCGAGATGAAGAGATCGGCGGGGGCCGCCGCCTCGATCTGCTTGGCGAGCGCCGAGCTTGCGGCATAGGAGACGGTCGTCTCGTTGCCGGTTTCCTTCTGCCATTCGGCATTGGCGGCATCGAGCGCGTTCTTCATGCTCGCGGCGGCAAAGACGGTGACCTTGTCGGCGGCAACGACCGGCAAAGCGAGCGGCAGCGCGGCAAAGGCGGCGACGACCAGTTTCAGAAGCAGACGACGGTTCATTCCTGTTCTCCCTTTTCCTACCTTCCGGCAGCGTAATATTGCATTGAATATATCGACGCTCGCGGCTTTGCCAGCGCTATATTTTCAAAAATATAGGGAAAATGCCTCAGGCA
>CBIMFD010000291.1:0-4067 GCA_966243085.1 uncultured Shinella sp. | reverse complement strand
TCGCCATGGGCCTGATCCTCGAAGGCGACCGCTATGCGGTTCTGTCCGACATCCTGGGCGACGAGGACCACCTCGGCGACATGGACTTCAAGGTCGCCGGCACCGCCGACGGCATCACCTCGCTGCAGATGGACATCAAGATCGCCGGCATCACCGAGGAGATCATGAAGGTCGCGCTCGGTCAGGCACAGGGCGGCCGCAAGCACATCCTCGGCGAAATGGCCAAGGCCATCTCCGAAGGCCGCAGCCAGCTCGGCGAATTCGCCCCGCGCATCGAGGTCATGAACATCCCTGTCGACAAGATCCGTGAAGTCATCGGCACGGGCGGCAAGGTCATCCGCGAGATCGTCGAGAAGACCGGCGCCAAGATCAACATCGAAGACGACGGCACGATCAAGATCGCATCGTCCTCCGGCAAGGAGATCGAAGCGGCCCGCAAGTGGATCCACTCCATCGTCGCGGAACCGGAAGTCGGCCAGATCTACGAAGGCACGGTCGTCAAGACCGCCGATTTCGGCGCCTTCGTAAACTTCTTCGGCCCGCGCGACGGCCTCGTGCACATCTCGCAGCTCGCCCAGGAGCGCGTCGCCAAGACCTCCGACGTCGTCAAGGAAGGCGACAAGGTCTGGGTCAAGCTGATGGGCTTCGACGAGCGCGGCAAGGTCCGCCTGTCCATGAAGGTCGTCGATCAGGCAACCGGCAAGGAACTCGTCGCCGACAAGAAGGGCGACGGCGAAGCTGCCGAATAAGTAACGCCTTACCTATCGAAGGGGCGCGGAGCGGCATGTTCCGCGCCCCTTTTCTTTTGAACACCGGAAACCGCCCATGACCCGCGACGCCCTCAAGACCCTGTTCCATCCCTTCGCCTCCGATACGCTCGCCATGCCCGGCGAGGGCGAGCGCTACCTCTTCCTTGGCGCGGAAGCGGGGCAGCGTCCGCCGGAGGGGTTCGGTGCCGCGCTTGAGGCCGTGCAGCCGCTGCGCTCGCTCTATCGCGGGCTGGAGGCGGTGCGCGCGCCGGTCAAGCCCGTCGTCGAGGGTGAGGACTACGACGGTGCGCTCATCCTGATGACCAAGCACAAGGGCGAGAACGAGAACCGCATTGCCGAGGGGCTGCGCCGCGTGCGCACCGGCGGCCTCATCGTCGTTGCTGGCGGCAAGGAAGACGGTGTGCAGTCCATGCGCAAGCGCCTCGACCAGCTCGGCCTTTCCGGCGATTCCATGCCGAAATATCACGGTCTCGCCATCTGGTTCGCCCGCCCGGAGGACCCGTCCGAGGCGATCTCCAAGCTGGCCGCACGGCCGGTGCGCATCGTCGGCCGCTTCACGGCCGCGCCGGGCATGTTCTCGCACGACCGGATCGACGAGGGTTCCGAACTCCTCGCCACCCGCATCCCGGAGGATTTCAGCGGCCATGCCGCCGATTTCGGCGCAGGCTGGGGCTATCTCTCGGTCATGCTCGGCGGCCGCGCACCGAATGCCAAGGGCATCGACCTCTTCGAGGCGCATTACGAGGCGCTGGAAGCGGCCAGGGAGAATATGGCGGAGAACTGCCCGAACGTGCCGGCACGCTACTACTGGTTCGACCTGACGGCCGAGACGCCGCGCGACCACTACGACCTCATCGTCATGAACCCGCCCTTCCACGAAGGGCACGCTGCCGACCATTCGCTCGGGGCGGGGATGATCCGCATGGCGGCGAAATCGCTGAAGGCCGGCGGGCGCCTGCTGATAGTCGCCAACCGGGGCCTGCCCTACGAGCCGGTGCTGGCGGAAGCCTTCAAGGAAAGCGGCGAAGTCTGCCGCAACGCCCGCTTCAAGGTGCTCTGGGGCCGGCGCTGATCAACGGCCGCAGCGCCTTCATCAGAGAAACGGGGCGAAGTTTGAAACTCCGCCCCGTTTTCGTTATTCGCTGTCTGCGCTTCTGAGGTGTTCCAGCGTCGGCATGGAGGTGATGTTGTAGCCGGCATCCACGTAGTGGATTTCGCCGGTAACGCCGCTCGACAGGTCCGAGAGCAGGTAGAGCGCGGAATTGCCGACGTCCTCGATGGTGACGGTGCGGCGTAGCGGCGCGTTCTTCTGCTGCCAGGAGAGCATGGCGCGGGCATCCGAGATGCCGGCGCCGGCAAGCGTACGGATCGGGCCGGCGGAGATGGCGTTGACGCGGATGCCACGCGGGCCGTAATCGCCGGCAAGGTAGCGCACCGAGGCTTCCAGCGCGGCCTTCGCGACGCCCATGACGTTGTAGTTCGGCATCAGCCGGACGGAGCCGCCATAGGTCAGCGTCAGCATCGCGCCGCCGTCGTCCATGAGATCGGCCGCGCGTTTGGCGATCTCCGTAAACGAGAAGCAGGAGATGACCATCGTGCGCGAGAAGTTGTCGCGCGAGGTGTCGGCATAGAGGCCTTTCAGCTCGTTCTTGTCGGAAAAGCCGATGGCGTGCACGACGAAGTCGAGCTTGCCCCACTTCTCCGTGAGCGCGGCGACGGTCGCGTCCACCGAGGCGATGTCCTCGACGTCGCAGGGCAGCACGAAGTCCGAGCCGAGCTCGGCCGCAAGCGGCTTCACGCGCTTGCCGAGCGCTTCGCCCTGGTAGGTGAAGGCGAGTTCGGCGCCGGCGCCGGCCAGTTTCTGTGCGATCCCCCAGGCGATGGAGTGGTTGTTCGCGACCCCCATGATCAGGCCGCGCTTGCCGTTCATGATCCCCGTCATGCGTGTCATCCGTTGTAGCGCTGGAAGACCAGCGTGGCGTTCGTGCCGCCGAAGCCGAAGGAGTTGGAAAGAACCGTGTCGATCTTGGCGTTGTCGATGCGCTTGCGCACGATCGGAACGCCCTCGAATTCCGGATCGAGTTCGGTGATATGCGCACTCTCGCCGATGAAACCGGCCTGCATCATCAGGAGGCCGTAGATCGATTCCTGCACACCGGCTGCGCCCAGCGAATGGCCGGTCAGCGACTTGGTCGACTGGATGTGCGGGATCTTGTCGCCGAAGACCTCGCGGATCGCGCCGATCTCCTTCGAGTCGCCGACGGGCGTGGAGGTGCCGTGCGTGTTGATGTAGTCGACCTCGCCCTTCACGGTGGAAAGCGCCTGACGCATGCAGCGGATTGCGCCTTCGCCCGAGGGGGCGACCATGTCGTAGCCGTCCGAGGTCGCGCCGTAGCCGGTGATCTCGGCATAGATCTTCGCGCCGCGGGCCTTGGCGTGCTCCAGTTCCTCAAGCACGAGGACGCCGGCGCCGCCGGCGATGACGAAGCCGTCGCGGCTGACGTCATAGGCTCTGGAGGCCGTCGCTGGCGTGTCGTTGTACTTGGAGGACATGGCGCCCATGGCGTCGAAGAGGTTCGACATGGTCCAGTCGAGGTCCTCGTGGCCGCCGGCGAACATCATGTCCTGCTTGCCCCACTGGATCATTTCCGCGGCATTGCCGATGCAGTGCGCCGAGGTCGAGCAGGCGGACGAGATCGAATAGTTGACGCCATGGATCTTGAACCAGGTGGCGAGCGTCGCCGAGGCCGTGGACGACATCGCCTTCGGCACGGCGAAGGGGCCGATGCGCTTGGGCGAATTGTTCTTGATGGTGATCTCGGCCGCCTCGATCAGCGTGCGGGTGGAGGGCCCGCCCGAACCCATGATGATGCCGGTGCGCGGGTTGGCCGCATAATCGGCCTCTTCCAGGCCGGAATCGGCGATCGCCTGCTTCATGGCGACATGGTTCCAGGCCCCGCCCTGCGAGAGGAAGCGGGCCGCGCGGCGGTCGACGAGGTCGGTCGTGTCGATGTCCGGCGAGCCCCAGACCTGGCAGCGGAAGCCGTGGTCTGCGAAATCCTGGCTGAAGCTGATGCCCGAGCGCGCGTCGCGCAGCGACGCCGTCACCTCGTCCGCGTTGTTCCCGATGGAGGATACGATCCCCAGACCCGTGACAACTACCCGTCTCATGATACTGACCTTTTCTAGAACGTCCGTTGCGAAGGCGGCAAGCCGCCGCCCTCAGGCTTCCGGCGGCCGTCGCCGCCTCAGGCTTCCTTGTCCTTCGACAGGCCGACGCGCAGGTCGGTGGCCTGG
>CBIMFD010000290.1:0-4136 GCA_966243085.1 uncultured Shinella sp. | reverse complement strand
TCCTCGATCATCAGGGGGAAGGGCATATGCCGCACGACGATCCTTTGTCCTTCGCGTGCCGGAGAAAACTCCTTCACCTCGGCGACGATCATCATCAGCTTGCGCGGTCCCGAACCTGTCGCTTGCACGCCCTTCAGTGCCGTCGCGCGCCGCGCGGCGATACCGTCCTTGTCCTCAGTCTGGTAGACCTCCGGCACGTAGAGCATGTCGCTGAGCGGTCCGCCTCTCGCCGTCATTTGCGACGCTGCGTTGATCAGGCTGGTGCGGACCCGGCCCCAACCGCGCCGTCCGGCCCAGACGGAGCGCCACTCGGCCAATTCGCCTGCCTCCCAGAGGTAGTGGAGCATAGCCTTGAGCGACAGTTTCCGCGGTTCGCTGCGAATCCCCGGTTCCGACTGCTCCGTCGGTGTGCTGGCCGCAGCGCGCGGGCCACGTTTCGTCAGCGAAAAGTCGAGCTTCAGGTCGGCTTTGCCGCTGGCGTCGATCTGGATCGCGCTGCCGATGAGCGGCCCAAGACCGGAAAGCTCGTATGGGGGCTCATAGGAAGGGCAGGCCGGGTCATGTTCTCGTCCCGATAGCGGCATGCGTTTGACAACATATTGGTCATCCAGTCGGGCGATGTACATGGCGACCGCCGGCTGTTTGCACATGCACATCGGCCGAAGGCGCTCTTCGTACGCGTGCGGGAGAATTGCTCGGAACTCCGGTGAGTTTTCCGAAAGCACCTGGTCGCCGATCGTGAATGTTCGCACTGTCGCTCTCCCCTTATCGGGCTAAACCCTACACGGCGCGGCGGCGTTATACTATCAAAAATAGGCATAGTAAAATGCAGCGGCAACGGCTTAACCGCCCTCACGGGACAACCATTCCATTCCGGCCGCCGGCGAAAGCCGGCATTGACTATCCCCATCGAGCCCGGCCTTGCGCCGGGCTTCTGCATTTCAGGAGGCTCGTATGCCCGACGTCATTGAAACCATTGTCTACCAGTTCGAGGAATTGTCAGAAGAAGCGAAGGAGAATGCGCGCGCGTGGTACCGCGAGGGCGGCTTTGATTACGACTGGTATGAGTTTGTCTTCGAGGATTTCGGCCGGATATGCGAGTACCTGGGCGTTCGCCTCAAGACGTCACCTGTCCGTCTCATGGGCGGCGGCACACGAGATGAGCCACGAATCCACTTCACCGGATTCTGGTCTCAGGGAGATGGGGCGTGCTTCCAGGCTCATTATTCTTATCGAAAAGGTGCGCCCCGCGCGATCCGTAATCATGCGCCGGACGATACCGCGCTGCATGCGATAGCCGATGGCCTGCAAGCGATCCAGCGCCGCAACTTCTATCAGCTTCGAGCCGATGCCAGCCATCGTGGTCACTACTATCATGAATATTGCATGGCGATCTCTGTCGAGAGGGAAAGTCCCACATATCAGGACATGACCGCTGACGCAGAAGAGACAATCATCGAGGCGCTGCGCGATCTCGCCCGTTGGCTCTACCGGCAGCTCGAAAGCGAATACAACGCGCTGAACTCCGACGAAACGGTCGACGAGACCATCGCTGCCAACGCTTACACCTTCACGGCGACCGGCCGTCGATTTGGCTGATCTGCCGCTGGCGATCGAGCGGCCCAAGTAAGCCGCCCCTCTCATGTTGACGGTGGCTCACCCCCCGGCGGCGCTCACCATTCCCCTATTTTGCCGGCCATCGCGCCGACCTGCAGGACGTTCCGATATGTCTAATCTTCATTCGAGGCTGCTCGACGCGGCCGGTCGGCGGCGACTGTTGTCCGCACTCAAGAATCGATTGCTGGCCGTCTGCTTCGGCGCCGGGGTCGACTCAACGGCGATGTTGATTGCATTGCGGCTCGCCGGCATGAGGCCGCACATCATCACATTCGCCGACGTGGCGGCGGAAAAGCCCGAGACCATGGTTCATCTCGACCGGATCGCGGCCATCCTGGCCGACTGGGGCTGGCCGCCGATTATCCTGTGCCGGAAAGTGCGGCTCGGGTCGACGAAACCGAATTCGGCGCGTCCTGGGGAGACCTTGTGCGCAACGCCGACAGCTTCCCCAGCTCGAATACGACGGTCGGGCTAGGGCGCAACTTCTCATGGAACCAATGGGCGCGGGTCAACGGCGTCGTCGACGATGGCTTCCGCGTCCGGCGTGACGCGAGCAGCCGCGCCCGCTTTCAGGCATCCGCAAGCGCGGGTTGCGGGGCAGGCCATGGAGCTGAGGGCGCTGAGCGCCAGGCGGAGCGGCTGGAAGGCCGGGTGTGAGGCGGGCTGCGGGCCGGGCGGCCCGGCTGAAGGCTGGAGAGAGCGCACCGCTGCCTGCCAGTTCGATCGCCGGATTCGGCATGACCCTGCCTTCCGTTTCGCGCGCAAGCGCTTCTATCGCTCGATGCTTGCAGAGCATCGGCTCGACCGGCGTGAACTCGTGAACGCCTTCCGTCTTTGACGGCCCACCTCGACCCGTGCTCAGCGTCTCCAAACCGCAAAACCGACCGCTTCGGACGCCGTTCGCGCTCGAACCTCTCTTCTTTTCCTCAATTCCGGCTCGGTGCTCTCAAGAGCACCGGGCCCTTCACGTTTCCGGAGAGCAACATGAGCCTGTCTGTCCTTGCCTGCCCGCCTATCGCCACGCCGGTCTTCCTGAACTTCCGCTCCGAAGTGGTCGTGCCCGTCTGTTTCGCCATCGCCTATTGGGACGGACCGGGCGACACGCTCTATGCCTTCGAGGATCGTGACGCCTTCGACCGCCAGCGCCTCTGCGCGGAGCGCCATTTCGTCCATGTCCAGCAACTGTCCGCCGGCGACGCTGCCGCGTGGATCGCTGCTGGCGGCAAGGCGGTCCTGCACGAAGTTTCGGTTGCCGGCGTCGCGGCGTTCGGAAACCTCAAGCTCGCGCCCGGCTGAAGGCCGGGCGCGGCCGCCCGTGCCGCCGAGAGGGAGAGAGGGGCCGGGAAGGGGTGGTCCGGTGGGCTTGGAGAGCGCCCGCGGCCGGCTCTTCTCCGCTCTCGATGAGGTTTCCCATGAACACTCGGTCCTCCTCTGCCACGAACCCGTTTGCCAGCAAGCCCCCCTTGCCCGAACAACGCAGCCGCGCCAGTAACATCTTTGCAGCCGGGGGTGCGCTCCTGGCGCTTCTCGAAGCAGGCCAGTCCATCACATCGGCCCACCTACGCGCCGTCCTCACCACTGAATCCGGCGGTTCGGACGCCGAGGGGTTTTGGTCGTGGAAGGACGCCTACGAGGCGACTGAGGTCGCCCAGGTGCTTTTCCTTCGCAAGTTCGGCTCGGCCATTTCCGCCCGGACGAGTACGCCCGAGGCGGCCCTTTCCGTCCTGACCAGGCTCGCGGCGCTCAACCCGACGCACACCCGCCGGTCCGAGGAAACGCAGAGGCTCCAGCAGTTTTCCACGCCCGTCGAACTCGCCTATGTCGCGGCGCGGGCCGCCTCCATCATGGCGGGCGACGTCCTGCTCGAGCCGTCCGCCGGGACCGGCCTCATGGCGATCTTCGGAGAACTCGCCCACGCGCGCCTCATTCTCAACGAATATGCGCCGGTCCGACACGCCCTCATCAAGCATCTGTTTCCCGGAACGTCGGTCACACACCACGACGCGGCCCATCTCGACGACTATCTCGATCGCGTCGCCCGTCCCACCGTCGTGCTGATGAACCCGCCGTTTTCGGCCGGTGTGCATGTCGAGGGTCGCATGGCCGATGCGGCTTGGCGGCATCTCACCTCGGCTTTCGCCCGCCTTGTGCCCGGCGGCCGCCTGGTGGCCATCACCGGCTCCAGTCTTTCTCCCGACAATCCGAAATGGCGTGACGCTTTCGTTCGCTTGCAGGAGCGCGGTACGGTCGCGTTCAGCGCCGCGATCGCCGGCAGCGTCTTTGCCCGTCATGGCACGACGATGGAAACGCGGCTGACGGCCATCGACAAGATCGCGGCGGCCGATCCGACGAAGCTGGTTGAAAGTCGCGGTGCCGCGCCCAACGTCACCACATTGCTGTCCTGGATATCGGGCCTGCCGCCGCGCTCTGCGTCGACCGAATCGAACTCCATCGGCGCGCTCTCCAACGGCATTCTGCGCACCTGCGCCGCGAAAATGGCTGCACGCAAGGCCGCCGAA
>CBIMFD010000289.1:0-4151 GCA_966243085.1 uncultured Shinella sp. | reverse complement strand
CAGCGGCCACCGGATCCAGATCGGCGATGCCTCGACCGTCTTCTGGGCCGATGCGAGCGAGATGGCGGATGAAGCGGAAACGCTGTTCGCCGGCTTTTGCGAAGCAAGCGAAGAGGACCGGAAAGCCGAAGAAAAGATTGCGGCGGGCCGCATCGGTGACAAGCTCGCGCGCATTCGCCAGGGCTTGCCGTTGGAAGAGATCGAGCCGAAGCTTGCCGAGGGCCTGCAGTTCTTCGTTCTCGGATTGGCGCCCAATGCGGCGCGGCTGTCCGTGCGTTTCTTCTATTCGGGCGACTTCGGCGCGCTCACCCGCAACTACCAGAAATTCATCGCGGATATGCGCATCGTGCCGCCGCCGCGGGACGGCTATCCGCCGCTCTGGCGCTACCTTAGGGAAACGGCCGTGCTCGGAAAGAGCGAGAACGTGGCGCCCAATCTTGCCGGCGAATGGATGCGCGCCATCCTGACCGGCACACGATATCCGTTGACGCTGATGTCCTCGGTGCTCACGCGCATTCGCGCGGACGGCAGGATCGACGCGTTGCGCGCCGGTATCCTCAAGGCTTTGCTCGTCCGAAACTTCAACAGGGAGGTACCCGTGGCTCTCGATCCGGAGAACAGGAACAAAGGTTATCTGCTCGGCAGGCTTTTCGCGGTCTACGAGCAGATCCAGACCGCGGCGCTCGGCGCCAAGGTCAACGCCACGATCAAGGACAAGTTCTACGGTTCCGCGTCCGCCCAGCCGCGCAAGGTCTTCCATGTGCTTGACGGCGGATCGGTCAACCACCTGTCAAAGATCGGCAAGCAGAAGCCGGGATACCGGGTTATGCTGGAAAAGCAGGTCGCAGCCATCATGGACGTGATGGAGCCCGGCAACGATCCGTTCCCGGCTTCGCTCGGAGCAGACGAACAGGCGCTTTTCGGCCTCGGCTACTATCATCAGCGCAACGAGTTTTTCAAGAAGACGGATGACGCCGTCGTTTCGGGAGAGTGATGCCATGCCCGCGATTTCTAATCGTTACGATTTCGCCTTGGTTTTCGAGGTGGTGAACGGCAACCCCAATGGCGATCCCGACGCCGGCAACCTGCCGCGGCTCGATCCCGAGACCAACAGGGGGCTGGTGACCGATGTCAGCCTCAAGCGCAAGATCCGTAACTATGTCACGCTCGCGCGTGGAGGGCAGGAGGGTTGCCATATCTATGTCGAGGAAGGGGCGATCCTCAACGACAAGCACCGTCAGGCCTACAAGGCTCTTCGCCCCGGGGACGCGAAGGTGGAGAAGGACGCCAAGCTCAACCCGAAGGACGATACGGAAGCAAAGGAATTGACGGCGTTCATGTGCGCGAATTTCTTCGACGTGCGCACATTCGGCGCGGTCATGTCGACCGGCATCAATGCCGGGCAGGTGAAGGGGCCGGTGCAACTCGGTTTTGCCCATTCCGTAGAGCCGATCCTGCCGCTGGAAATTTCCATCACCCGCATGGCCGCGACCAACGAGGCGGAGAAGAAACAGAAGGCGGAGGGCGACGATTCCAACGATCGCACCGATAACAGGACCATGGGCCGCAAGCATATCGTGCCTTACGGCCTCTATGTCGCGCATGGTTTCATCTCGGCCAAGTTCGCCGAGCGGACGGGATTTTCCGAGGACGACCTCAACCTACTGTTCGAGGCGTTGACTACCATGTTCGAGCACGACCGCTCGGCTGCAAGGGGGGAGATGGCGACCCGCAAGCTCGTGGTCTTCAAGCATGAGAACCCTCTCGGCAATGCGCCTGCCCACGCTCTTTTCGAGCGGGTGAGGATCGGTCGCAGGATCGACGGCATGTTTAAAGCAATCGACCGCCGTCTGGACAATCAGCCTCCGGCCCGCGCCTTCTCCGACTATGCCGTCGAGATCGATCGCGAGAACCTGCCGCAGGGCGTCGAGATCCTGGAGCTTCTATAGGCCATGGCGGAAGGGCGGGAGAGCGTGGCGGCATCCGATGGGGAGCCTGTCCCGCTCTCCGCCCTCCAGCACGCCGTCTATTGCCTGCGCCAGGCCGCGCTCATTCATGTCGAGCGGCTTTGGGCGGACAATCGCTTCACGGCGGAAGGAAACGTCCTGCACGCGGTCACGGACAAGGGCGGCGGGCGCATGGCGCGGGGCATTCGCCGGGCGATGGCCCTGCCGGTCGTCTCGGCCCGCCTCGGCATCGCCGGCATCGCCGATGTCGTGGAGTTCGTTCCGGGCCCGGAGGGCGAAACGCCGTTCCCCATCGAATACAAGCGCGGCAAGCCGAAACTTCACCGGGCCGACGAGGTGCAGCTTTGCGCGCAGGCGCTCTGCCTCGAGGAGATGACCGGCATGCCGGTGCCGGAGGGGGCGCTCTTCTACGGTGAAACCCGGCGGCGCGTCGCCGTGCCCTTCGACGGCGAACTGCGCGCCCTGACGCTTGCGGCGATCGCGTCGCTTGCGGCGGTGTTGAGTTCCGGCAGGACGCCGCCGCCGACCGAACGGCGCGAGCGCTGCCGCGCCTGCTCGCTCGTAGACCTCTGCCGCCCCGATGTCGTGGCGCGGCCGGTGAAGGCCTGGCGGGCGCGCATGGTCGCGGCGAACCTTGCAGAGCGGGAGCCGCGATGAAGAAGCTGTTGAACACGATCTATGTGACCACCGAGGGCGCCGCGCTGCGCAAGGACGGCGAGAACCTCGTCGCCGAGGTGGAGGGGGCGGAGCGCAGCCGGGTTCCGCTGCATATGCTGTCGGCCGTCGTCACGTTCGGCGCGATCCATGTCTCTCCGCCCCTCATGGCGGCGCTGGCGGGCGCCGGGATCGTCCTGACCCTGCTCGACCGCAACGGCCGTTTCCAGGCGCGGCTGGAAGGGCCGACGAGCGGCAACGTCCTCCTGCGCCGCGCGCAGTATCGCGCCTGCGATCAGCCGGAGGAGATCGTCCGCTCCATGCTCATCGGCAAGATCGCCAATCAGCGGGCGGTGCTCATGCGCTCGCTGCGGGACTATGGCGAAGACTACGACGCACGCGATCGCGAGGCCTTGGAGCGGACGACGGAGCGGCTGGCGCAGATCCTCCGGCGCGTGGAGCGGGCGGACGACACGCTGGACAGGTTGCGCGGCTCGGAGGGTGAGGCGGCCAATCTCTATTTTGCCGTCTTCGACCACCTGATCCGTGCGCCGGAGGAAGGCATGCGCTGGCATTCCCGGTCCCGCCGCCCGCCGCTCGATCCGGTCAATGCGCTGCTTTCCTTCCTGTATACCCTGCTGACGCACGACTGCCGTTCGGCCCTCGAAGCGGTTGGGTTGGATCCGTCGGCGGGTTTCCTGCATCGCGACCGTCCGGGACGCCCGAGCCTTGCGCTCGATCTGATGGAGGAACTGCGCCCCGTTCTTGCCGACCGGCTGGCCCTCTCGCTCATCAACCGTCGGCAGCTACGCGAACGCGACTTTGAACGGCGGGACGGCGGCGCGGTCCTCCTCGGAGACGATGGGCGGCGGACCGTGCTGACGGCCTGGCAGGAGCGCAAGCGGGAGGAGCGACTGCATCCCTTCCTTGCCGAGAAGGCGCCGCTCGGCCTCGTGCCGCACCTTCAGGCCCAGATGCTGTCGCGCCATTTGCGGGGCGATCTCGACGCCTATCCGCCCTGGTTCTGGAAGTAGGGGGGCGGACATGCTGGTTCTCGTGACCTACGACGTGAGCACGACGGAAGGAAAGGGCGCCGCGCGGCTGCGCGCCGTGGCGAAAGCCTGCCGCGACTACGGCCAGCGTGTCCAGTTCTCCGTTTTCGAGATCGAGGTCGACCCGGCCCAATGGACCAAGCTGAAGGCCAGGCTGGAGGGGATCGTCGATCTGAAGGTGGACAGTTTGCGCTACTATTACCTGGGCGCCAACTGGCAAAGACGCGTCGAACACGTAGGCGCCAAGCCGACAACCGACCTCAACGGACCGCTCATCATCTGATCTTTCCTGCCCTTTGTTCCAGCGTTCCGAAACGGGTGCGAACCTATAGCGTGCCGCGACATCCGGCAGCGTTCGCACCTCGGGTAAAACGTTGGCTCCATTATCTTCCCGCCCGTCTCTCACGACGCCCGCGCCCGTTTCGCGGACCCCCCGCACCGAGGTGTCTTTTTCCCCAGGCAAATCTGTGCTTTACCC
>CBIMFD010000288.1:0-4189 GCA_966243085.1 uncultured Shinella sp. | reverse complement strand
GCCGCCTCAGGCTTCCTTGTCCTTCGACAGGCCGACGCGCAGGTCGGTGGCCTGGTAGATGGTCTCGCCATCGGCCTTCAGCCAGCCGTCCGCCGTGCCGAGCACGAGGCGGCCGCGCATCACGCGCTTGAAGTCGATGCCGTATTCGAGCAGCTTCGTTTCCGGGCGGACCATGCCCTTGAACTTCACCTCGCCGGTGGAAAGCGCCATCCCGCGGCCGGGTTCCCCCAGCCAGCCGAGAAAGAAGCCGGTGAGCTGCCACATGCCGTCGAGGCCGAGGCAGCCAGGCATGATCGGGTTGCCCTGGAAATGGCAGGGGAAATACCAGTCGTCCGGCTTCACGTCATATTCGGCGCGGATATAGCCCTTGTCGAAGGCGCCGCCCGTTTCGGAAATGTCGGTGATGCGGTGAACCATCAGCATCGGCGGCAGAGGAAGCTGCGCATTGCCGGGGCCGAACAGCTCGCCGCGGCCGCAGGCCAGAATTTCCTCGTAGTTATAGCTGGATTGCCTGGTCATCGAATGTCTCATCCCGGTCTTGAACGCGTTTGTCGCGTTAGATTTAGAGGAGGCGGCGCTCGAATTGAAGCACCTTGCTTCCTGTCTTTTTGTTGCCGCGCCCCGTTCGGGCGAGACATGAATTGTGCAGTTCGCATACATGATGCTTGCGGTGACAGCCAGCGCAAAGTGGCCGGAAAGCCACCAAGGCCCCGGTTTTCCGCAGGTTGCACCCGGTTCGGCCGCCGCAATCCTATTGAATCCGCGGCGCGCTAAAGTTATATCGAAAGCTCAAGATTGTTGTTCAAGGCCACACGAGCGGATCCCTTGCCCATGACGCATGCATACGAGATGCCCATCGACGAGCGCCTGCGCCACTGTGGCCTGCGCCCGACGCGCCAGCGCGTCGCTCTCGCCGATCTGCTTTTCGCCAAGGGCGACCGGCACCTGACGGTCGAGGAGCTGCACGAGGAAGCCGTCACCGCCGGCGTGCCGGTGTCGCTTGCGACCGTCTACAACACGCTGCACCAGTTCACCGAGGCCGGCCTCATCCGGGTGCTGGCCGTCGAGAGCGCGAAGACCTATTTCGACACGAACGTGTCGGACCATCACCATTTCTTCGTCGAGGGCGAGAACCATGTCCTCGACATTCCGGTGAGCAATATCGAGATCGGCAACCTGCCGGAGCCGCCGGAAGGCATGGAGATCGCGCATGTCGACGTGATCATCCGCCTGCGCCCGCGCAAGGCCTGATCCTTCGTCTCACATCACGTCGTCGGGATGCCGACCCGGCCGGGGCTTGTAGACCGGAAAGCGCCAGCCGAAGCGAAGCGCCCCGCCGCGCACGATGAAGGCCGCGGCGATGCCGATGGCCGAGGCCGCCCAGAGCGGCGCGCCCGCCGCCATCGCGGCCGTGAAGCCGGCAGCGCCCGCAAGTGCGGCGGTGACATAGACCTCCGGCCGCAGCAGCACCGAAGGCTCGTTGGCGAGAAGATCGCGCAGGATGCCGCCGAAACTTGCCGTCAGCACGCCCGTGGTGATCGCCACGGTCGGCGAGCCGGTCGCGGCAAGGCCCTTGGCCGCGCCCATCACGCAATAGGCCGAAAGCCCCATCGCATCGAGCCAGAGCAGCAGCCGGTAGCGCGATTCGATCCGGTGGGAGAGCACGAAGACGATGAGCGCCACGGCTATGCAGACGAGAAGGTAAGTCGGGTTCACCACCCAGAAGACGGGCGTTGCGCCGAGGATGACGTCGCGGAACGTGCCGCCGCCGATGCCCGTCGCCGCGGCCAGGAACAGGAAGCCGATGATGTCGAGCTGCTTGCGCGAGGCCGACAGCGCGCCGGTGGCGGCAAAGACGGCGACGCCGGTATAATCGAGCAGTTCCAGGATCGGCACGCATTCCCTCCCTTGCAGCTCATCCTCGGCCAAGCCTCGCGACAGCTTTGCCGCAGTAGAGTGCCCGCCGCAGAATCACCCGGCGCCGGCTCGCATAATGACCGAATCGCCCGCCATGGAAAGGTTTGAGAGATGGCCCTCCGCATGACAACCCTCGCGCTCCTCTCCGCCGCCTTCGCCGCGACCGCGCTGCCGGTACGCGCCGCCGAGATCGTGCCCGACGCGCTGGCCGCCGTCCAGGCGGAGGTCGCCGGCCGCTGCAAGAGCGCCATCTACGGCGAGGACTTCGCCGACGATATCGATTTCAACAACGACAGGCTCGTCGATGCGATCTTCAACCTCGGTGCGGTCAATTGCGACGGCGTGCCGGGCGGGCTGTGCGGCAATGTCGGCTGCCCGCACCAATTCTACATCCGGGTGGCCGAGGGCGGCTATTTCCTCGCCGCGACCGCCGATCTCTACGGCTATACGATGAAGAAGCGCTTCGGCAACATGGTGCTGGAATTGAAGGCGAACGCGGCGAGCTGCGGACGCAGCGACAGCGAATACTGCACGATGACGATCCGCGTGCGCAACGTCCGCTTCGAGACGATCTCGAAGAAGTAGCCTCTATTGCGGCAGGAACGCGCTGGTGCGGCCCGCCATGTAGTAGAAGGCGAGGCCGATCCATTCGCGTATGGCCGTCGTCATGAGCTGCGTGTTGGCCGAGGGCTGTGTCAGGTCCAGCCCGAGGCGCGTCGTGCCGGTCGTGCGGTAGTCCGTCGGCCAGGGCAGGACATCGATGCCGAGCTTGCGGAAGAGGCCCACCGAGCGCGGCATGTGGAAGGCCGAGGTCACCAGCAGGCAGTTTTCCAGCCCGTTCTTCGCCAGGAGCGTCTTCGTGTTGCCGGCATTCTCATAGGTATCGCGCGATTGCGGATCGCGGATCAGCCGGCTGGCCGGAACGCCGAAGGCCGCAAAGAAGCGGGTACCGATGACGGCGTCGCCTTCATAGGCGCCGCTAAGCGAGCCGTCGCCGCCGGAAATCAGGATGCGCGCGGCGGGGAACTGCTGCGCCAGCCGCAGCGTCTCCACGAAGCGGTCGCCGGCCTGGTTCAGCTCGAAGCCGCCGCGGGCCGTCGTCACGTCCGTCTCGAAAGCCCCGCCAAGCGTGATGATGCAGGAGGGGCCGCCCGCCGGAAGCGCAGCGCGCGCGATCCTCTCCTCCAGCGTCTGCAGCAGAACGGCGCCGGTGGTGGTGAACAGCATCACGAAGAGGAGGAGCGCGGCGGCAAGATGCGCCAGCAGGCGCAGCCGGGTCCACTTGAAAAAGCCCGCAACGAGGCCGGCAAGGATGAAAAGCAGGGAAAGCGAGAGCGGCTGGGCAAGCAGCCAGAATATCTTTGAAACGTAGAAGGTCACGCCATGCCCGTCCTGCTTGCGCCCGCCGTCATGCCCCGGCCGGCGCTGCCGCCGCGGCCTTGCCCCGTCGCAGATAGAGGATGCCGGCCGCAAGCGCAATGCCGGCGGCAAGGACCGCAATGGCGATCAGCGGGCGATAGGCGATCCAGGCGATCGCGATGACGGCCGGGCCGAGCAGCAGCGTGAAGACGAGCGCGATCGCGGTCGTGCCGAAGCGCACGATGGAACCGACGAAGGGTACGACATCGGCGATCACGCCGAGGAACGACAGGATGAAGGCGAAGCCGACGAAGAGGCCGACGAGCCCGCCGGCGCGCACTAACCATGTGATGATGGTGTTCTCGCTCTGGGCGGTGTCGAACATGGCGCCGGCATCGGCGATGCCCGCCTCGCTGAGGAAGAGCGCGCGCCCGTTCGTCGTCCTGTAAGGCGCAAGCGCCGTGCCGCGCTGCGCACCGACGAAGCTCGCCTCGGCAATGTCGGAGCGCTCGAAGCGGATGCGGATATCGCCGACCTGCGGGTTCTGCGGATCGAAGGAGAAGACGGCCTGGCCGCCGATGGCGGCGACCGGCTTTCCGAGCGTCATCACGTCGCCGAACCGGCTTGCGTCGGTAGCGGTGAGAGGCACGGGGCGCTCCTCGCCGAGCCGCGCGGCCACACGGCCGTCGATGCTGAAGGTGCCGATCGTGGCGGACGGCACGGCGAAGCTCGCGTCGGCGACCGGCTTTTGCGGGTTGTCGTGACCCGGCTGGCGGAAGCTGTCCGAAGAGACCGCATCGCGCTTCCATTCTCTCCGGTAGGAATAGGTGGTGACGGTCTCCTCGCCGCCGCCGAATGGCTTGCGCGTCTCTGACCTGGATGTCTCGATCCACTGGTACATCTCGACGACGCG
>CBIMFD010000287.1:0-4191 GCA_966243085.1 uncultured Shinella sp. | reverse complement strand
GCTGCCAGCCTTTCTCCCCCCTTGTGGGGGAGATGCCGGCAGGCAGAGAGGGTTTTTTCAGCTCAAAGCTGCTCGATCATCGCCGCCGCGCCGGAGACGGTGGCCTGGCCGGGGCTTTCCTCGATGTTGAGCGATTTCACCACGCCGTCCTCGACGAGCATGGAATAGCGCTTGGAGCGGACGCCGAGCGTGCCGGCGGAAAGGTCGATATCCATGCCGAGCGCCCTGGTGAAGCCGGCGTCCCAGTCGGCGATGAAGCGCAGCTTGCCGGCCCCACCGGTGGAATTGGCCCAGGCGCCCATGACGTGATGGTCGTTGACGGCGACGACGACGATATCGTCGACGCCCTTGGCGAGGATTGCGTCGCGGTTCTCCAGATAGCCCGGCAGGTGGTTCAGCGAGCAGGTAGGCGTGAAGGCGCCCGGCACGGCGAAGAGCACGATGCGCTTGCCGGAAAAGAGGTCGCTGGTCGAGATGTCGGCCGGGCCGTCCGGCGTGCGCTCCTTCAGCTTGAGATCGGGCAGCTTGTCTCCAACGGCAATGGTCACGGCGTGTCTCCTCGTCTGTCCTGGGGATGGTTTGGCCGCACTATAGCAAAGGCGGCGGAGCTGCGAAGCGAAAACAGACGATGGCTCTCAGTCGAGCGGAAGCGGGGCTTCCATCGTCCGCGTCCCCGCCCGCACCGTCAGGCGGATTGTCGCCGTTTCCGCGTCGAAGGCTTTCGGCAGGTGCAGCACCGGCACGTCGGCGACGAAGGCATCGCCCTCCCGACGGGCCGGGGCCGCCGCGCCGAATTCAAGCGCGGAATCACCGGAGACGAAGACCTCCGGCACGGGGCCGTCCGCCGGCGCCTCGAAGCGCACGGCCAGGCTCTTGCCGTCCGCTGCAAGACGTCCGGAAAGCGGGCGCAGGCCGTCGGCCGCACGTTGGGGCAGCTTCGCCCTGGCATCCGCCACGGCCGTCTGCTCCAGCGGATTGGCGAAGGCTTCGCCGCTCGCATCCGCCGTCAGTTCGGCCTGCACGGGAATGCAGATGTCCTTGCAAACGCCGAGGAAGATCGTCGCGGTGATCGGTGCATCGCCCGCCTTTTCCAGCGTCAGGGGAAGCTGCACCGGCGCGTCGTAGCCGATATAGTGGCCGTCGCCGCCGAGCCGGCGCGGCGCGGGAAAGCCGACGGCGGTGAGCGTCGCGCCCGAGACGGCGATGGACGGCGGAATGCCGCTGCCGCCCGGATCGCGCCAATAGGTCTTCCAGCCCTCGTTGAGGCGGATGTCGAGAAGGGCGCTCGCCTTTCCCTCGGCATCCGCCGGAAGCGCGACGAGCCGCACGCTGCCGCCCGGCGTCTCGACCCAGCCGGAGGTCGCGGCCGGTGCGGCGGAAGGAAGGAAGAGCAGGGCGAGCGCTGCGGCTTTGAGCTGTTTCATGCTGCGACATCTACCGCCGGCCGTTCGGCCTTTCCAGCGGCAAAACCGGATAGATCGATCATAAAAGGTTGATCTTGCGCGCAAGAACCATAGCTTTTCTGCAAGGCTGCCGTGCTGCGTTGGCGAAAAGAGCGCTTTTCATTTGGCGGTGAATTGATAGGCTGAGGGCATTATGGCTATGTCGGTGCTGAAAAACAGACGTGAACGCGGCTTCCTTGACGGTCAGTTCCTGATCGCCATGCCGGGCATGGCTGATGCCAATTTCGCCCGTACGGTCGTCTATATCTGCGCCCATTCGGAAGACGGGGCCATGGGCTTCGTCATCAACCGGCCGCAGCAGTTGAGCTTCTCCGACGTGCTCCTGCATCTCGACCTTGCCGGCGAGGACGAGCTCATCCGCATGCCGGGCGCCTCGCAGGATTTCCCGATCCGCTGCGGCGGGCCGGTGGAAAGCGGCCGCGGCTTCGTGCTGCATTCGGACGACTACATGTCGGAATCCTCCATTCCCGTCAGCGACGACATCTGCCTGACGGCGACGCTCGACATCGTGCGCGCCATCTCGCGCGGCCGCGGGCCCGAGCGCGGCCTGATGATGCTCGGCTATGCCGGCTGGGGCGCTGGCCAGATCGAGAACGAGATCGGCGCCAACGGCTGGCTGAGTTGCCCGGCGCAGGAAGAGCTGATCTTCGACACCAATCTCGACAGCAAGTACGAGCGCGCGCTCGCTTTGATGGGCGTCACGCCCGCCATGCTCTCGGCCGAGGCCGGCCACGCCTGAGCGGCGATTTTCCCTGGCGCCGGGAACTTGTGGCGGCGCATCCCGTTACGGCGCGCGATGAAACTCTTCACCTGCAGGATCTGCGGCCAGACCATCCATTTCGACAACCGCCTCTGCGTGCGTTGCGGCGCGACGCTCGGCCTTTGCGCGGAAGACACGGCGCTCCACGCGCTGGCGCCGCAAGGCGAGGGTCTGTGGACCATCGCGCCGAAAGAAGGCGCCTATCGCTTCTGCGCGAACGCCGCGCAGGACGTCTGCAACTGGCTGGTGCCGGTGGAAGGCTCCCATGCCTATTGCGAGGCCTGCCGGCACAACCGCATCGTGCCGACCACCGACCCGCAGGGGCTGGAGCGCTGGCGGCGCATCGGCGCGGCGCAGCGACACCTCTTCTATTCCATCCTGCGCTGGAAGCTGCCGCATCCGACGCGCGAGGAGGACCCGGCGGGCGGCCTCGTCTTCGATTTCCTGGCCGATACGGTGAGCGCGGACGGCACGGTCGTCGCCCCCGCCATGACCGGCCACGAGGCCGGCGTCGTCAGCCTGCGGGCGGCGGAGGCGGACGATGCGGTGCGCGAGAGCGTGCGTGTCGCGATGGGCGAGCCATACCGCTCGCTGCTCGGCCATTTTCGCCATGAGATCGGTCATTTTTATTGGACGCAGCTCGTCCGCGACGAGGCGAGCCTGGCGGAGGCCCGCCGCCTCTTCGGCGATGAGCGCGAGGATTATGCGGCCGCCCTCCGGCGCAATTACGAGGAAGGCCCGCCGTCCGACTGGCAGGAACGCTTCATCAGCGCCTATGCGAGCGCTCATCCAGCCGAGGACTTCGCAGAATGCTGGGCGCATTTCTTCCACATCGCCGATACGCTGGAGACCGCCCGCGCCTTCGGCCTAAATACCGATCCGAAGGGCCACGAGGAACTGGAGGCCGAAGTCACCTTCGATCCCTACCGCGCCACCAATGCTGGCCGCCTCGTCGAAGCCTGGATACCCCTCTCCGTCGCCATGAACGCCATCCAGCGCTCCATGGGCCAGCCCGACAGCTACCCCTTCGTCCTCTCCCCGCCCGTGGTGGCGAAGCTCGATTTCATCAACGGGTTGGTGCGGCGGTCGGCGGGATAGCGGGCGTTCTCACGCCCGCTTCATCAGCGGGAACCGTTCTTTCAGCAGGCGCAGCACGGAATCGAAGCCGATGGGGGGCCCGAAGAGGTAGCTCTGGCCGAACTCGCAGCCCATGGCGCCGAGTTCGACGGCGTCCTCTTCAGACTCGATGCCTTCCGCCACGACCTGCATGTCGAGTTCGCCTGCCATGGAGATGACGGAACGCAGGAGCACGGTGCGCTTGTCCGAGCCGTCGCGCACCAGCGCCTTGTCGATCTTGATCGTGTCGAAGGGAAAGCGCGTCAGATAGGAGAGGGAGGAATGGCCGGTGCCGAAATCGTCGAGCGCCAGGCCCAGGCCCACTTCCTTCAGCTTGGCGAGGATGAGGCGGGCCTGTTCCGGGTTCTCCATCACGACGGATTCCGTGAGCTCGAGCTTCATCTTCTCCGGCTCGCAGCGCGTCTTGGTCAGCGTGGCGCGCACGTCGTTGTAGAGCTCGTTGTTGAGGAGCTGCGCGCTCGACAGGTTGACCGAGACGAAGATCGGCAGATCGCCGGTCTGGAGCTGCCAGTCCATCAGATCGCTCGCCGCCTTGTCGAAGGCGAAGAGGCCGAGCTGGTTGATGAGGTCCGAGGCCTCGGCGATGGGGATGAACTCGGTGGGCGAGATGTTGCCGCGCTTGGGATGGTCCCAGCGCATCAGCGCCTCGAAGCCGGCGATCTCCGCATCCGAAAGGCGGACGATCGGCTGGTAGACGAGGGAGAGTTCCTTGCGCTCGATGGCGCGGCGAAGGTCCGTCTCGATCTGGAGCCGGTCGGCGCCGAAGGTGCGGAAGGCCGGGCGGAAGGGCTCGACGCGGTTGCCGCCGGCCTTCTTGGCCCGGTACATGGC
>CBIMFD010000286.1:0-4225 GCA_966243085.1 uncultured Shinella sp. | reverse complement strand
CGGGATTGGCCATGGCGAAGATGATCGGCCGCGGCGCCATGGAGCGGATCATCTCTTCGGAGAAGGCGCCCTTGGCCGAAAGGCCGAAGACGACGTCCGCGCCGGCGAGCGCGTCGGCGAGCGTGCGGCGGTCCGTCTTGACCGCATGGGCCGACTTCCACTGGTTCATGCCTTCCTCGCGGCCCTGGTAGATGACGCCTTTGGTGTCGCAGAGGATGACGTTGTCCGGCGCAAAGCCCATCGCCTTGATGAGCTCGATGCAGGCGATGGCGGCCGCGCCGGCGCCGTTGCAGACGAGCTTCGTCGTCTTGAAGTCCCGGCCTGTCAGCGCCAGCGCGTTGATGAGGCCGGCGGCGGCGATGATGGCGGTGCCGTGCTGGTCGTCATGGAAGACGGGAATGTCCATCAGCTCGCGCAGGCGCTGCTCGATGATGAAGCAGTCGGGCGCCTTGATGTCTTCGAGGTTGATGCCGCCGAAGGAAGGGCCGAGATAGCGCACGCAGTTGATGAACTCGTCGACATTCTCGGTGTCGACCTCGAGGTCGATGGAATCGACGTCGGCGAAGCGCTTGAAGAGGACGGACTTGCCTTCCATCACGGGCTTCGAGGCCAGCGCGCCGAGATTGCCGAGGCCGAGGATGGCGGTGCCGTTGGAGATGACGGCGACCATGTTGCCGCGCGCCGTGTAGTCATAGGCGGTCGCCGGATCCTCGGCGATGGCCTTCACCGGCACGGCGACGCCCGGCGAATAGGCGAGCGACAGGTCCCGCTGCGTCGCCATCGGCTTGGTCGGCGTGATTTCCAGCTTGCCGGGACGGCCGTTGGCGTGAAAGTCCAGCGCCTCCTTGTCCGTGACGGTTGCCCTCTGGCGATCGGATTTGTCGGTTCCCGGCATGCTCCCCCCTTCACACTTCTGTGGGCGATAGGCCCATAGCGTCTTGCAGCTGTTGTTTTCTATATCGCCGCGCGGCTAGGGTGGCACCTCTTTTTTAGGAAGAACAGACCCCCCGTTTTGGAAGAAACAGAATCTCCGTGAACGATCATAGTGCGCGCCCGAACGATATCCTGTCGACGGCGGACCTTGCCTCCGAGGAAAGCCGCGCATCGGCAACGCCGATGATGGAGCAGTATATCGAGATCAAGGCGGCGAACCCCGACAGCATGCTGTTCTACCGCATGGGAGACTTCTACGAGCTGTTCTTCGAGGACGCGGTGGATGCCTCCCGCGCGCTCGGCATCACGCTGACGAAGCGCGGCCAGCACATGGGCCTCGACATTCCGATGTGCGGCGTGCCGGTCCACGCGGCGGACGATTATCTCCAGAAGCTGATCGCCGTCGGCTTCCGCGTTGCCGTCTGCGAGCAGGTCGAGGACCCGGCGGAGGCGAAGAAACGCGGCTCGAAATCCGTCGTGCGCCGCGACGTCGTGCGCCTCGTCACCCCCGGCACGCTGACCGAGGAAAAACTGCTCTCGCCGTCCGACGCCAACTACCTGATGGCCGTCGCGCGCATCCGCGGCGGGGGCGAGCCGTCGATGGCGCTCGCCTGGATCGACATCTCCACCGGCATCTTCCGCCTGTCGGAGACGGCGCAGGGCCAGCTTCTCGCCGATATCCTGCGCATCGATCCGCGCGAACTGATCGTGCCGGACACGCTGTTCCACGATCCGGAATTCCGCCCCGTCCTCGACGTCGTCGGGCGCGTCGCCGTCCCGCAGCCGGCCGTGCTCTTCGACAGCGCGACGGCGGAGGGCCGCATCGCCCGTTATTTCGCCGTCTCGACGCTCGACGGCTTCGGCACCTTCTCGCGCGCCGAGCTTGCCGCCGCCTCCGCCGCCGTCGCCTATGTCGAGAAGACGCAGATCGCCGAGCGCCCGCCGCTCGGCCGGCCGGAGCGGGAAAGCTCGGCCGCAACGCTCTTCATCGACCCGGCGACGCGCGCCAATCTCGAACTGGTGCGCACGCTCTCCGGCGAGCGCAGCGGCACGCTGCTCAAGGCCATCGACCGCACGGTCACGAGCGGCGGCGCTCGGCTTCTCGCCGAGCGGCTGATGTCGCCGCTCACCGACCCCGATGCGATCAACGCCCGGCTCGATTCTATCGCGACGCTCGCCGATCGCCCGACCTTCTGCGAGGACCTGCGCCAGACGCTGAAGCAGATACCCGACATGCCGCGCGCCCTTTCCCGTATCGCGCTCGGCCGCGGCGGCCCGCGCGATCTCGGCGCCATCCTGCAAGGCCTTTCCGCCTCCTCGGAGATCGCCCGGCTGATGGCAGCGGAAGGCCTCGACGGAGAGCTTGCCGCCACCCGCACGGCGATTGCCGCCCTGCCGCTCGATCTTTCGCACCGCCTTTCCTTCATGCTCGCCGACGAGCTGCCGCTTCTCAGGCGTGACGGCGGCTTCATCCGCGAAGCGGCGGACGGCGAGCTCGACGAGATGCGGGCGCTGCGCGACCAGTCGCGCCGCGTCATCGCCGGCCTGCAACTGCAATATGCCGAGGAAACGGGCGTCAAGTCGCTGAAGATCAAGCACAACAACGTGCTCGGCTATTTTATAGAGGTCTCCGCCGGCAACGCCTCGGCGCTGACGGACGGCGACGAGGCGAAGGCCCGCTTCATCCACCGCCAGACCATGGCCGGCGCCATGCGCTTTACCACGACGGTGCTTTCCGAGCTGGAGACCAAGATCGCCAATGCCGCCGACCGGGCGCTCGCCATCGAGCTTGCCGCCTTCGACGGGCTCGTCGAGGCGGTGGTCTCGGAGGCCGAGGCGATCAAGGCGGCGGCCCGCGCGCTCGCCGTCGTCGACGTCTCCGTCGGGCTTGCCGCGCTTGCCGAGGAGCAGGCCTATTGCCGGCCCACCGTCGACAATTCCACCATGTTTGCCATCGTGGGCGGGCGCCATCCCGTCGTCGAGCAGGCGCTGCGCCGCCAGCAGGCGGCCGCGTTCGTCGCCAATTCCTGCGACCTCTCGCCGGCGGACGGCAAGGGCCACGGGGCGATCTGGCTGCTCACCGGCCCGAACATGGGCGGTAAGTCGACGTTCCTGCGCCAGAATGCCCTCATCGCCATCCTCGCGCAGATGGGCGCCTACGTTCCGGCCGAAAGCGCCCATATCGGCGTCGTCGACCGGCTCTTCTCGCGCGTCGGCGCGTCGGACGATCTCGCCCGCGGCCGCTCCACCTTCATGGTCGAGATGGTCGAGACGGCGGCGATCCTCAACCAGGCGACGGACCGTTCGCTTGTCATCCTTGATGAAATCGGCCGCGGCACCGCCACGTTCGACGGCCTTTCCATCGCCTGGGCCGCCGTCGAGCACCTGCACGAGGCCAATCGCTGCCGCGGCCTCTTCGCCACCCATTTCCACGAATTGACCGTGCTTTCGGAGAAGCTTGCCCGCCTTTCCAACGCCACAATGCGCGTCAAGGAGTGGGACGGCGACGTGATCTTCCTGCACGAGGTCGGCCCCGGGGCGGCGGACCGCTCCTACGGCATCCAGGTGGCGCGCCTTGCCGGCCTTCCGCCCTCCGTCGTGGCGCGTGCGCGGGACGTGCTCGCCAAGCTGGAGGATGCGGACCGCAAGAACCCGGCAAGCCAGCTCATCGACGACCTGCCGCTCTTCCAAGTAGCGGTGCGGCGGGAGGAGGCGCAGCGCGGCGCCGGCCCCTCGAAGGTGGAGGAACTGGTGAAGGGCCTCAACCCGGACGACATGACCCCGCGCGAGGCGCTGGATGCGCTCTATGCGCTGAAGAAAGAACTTGGCAACCGCTAGCCGCTAGGGTCCTGTCCTCGCGTGCTGAAAGGGTCTATAGGCATGCGAACCGAACGGGCGGTGGACGACAGACGGGACGCGGGCCGGCATTTGATGGAAAAGAAGCTCCTGGCGCCGGCCGAATCCGGCCTTGTCGACGTGGCGGCGCTGCGCGCCCGGTGCGAATTCATCGCCAGCACCAATGCCGATTACCGCGACCGGATGCGCCGCGAACTCTTGACCGAGTTCAAGACGGTCAATGCCGCGGGCCGCGAGCGCGCCCGCGAACTGCTTTTCGAGGACGGCAGCGGCCTGCAATGCGCTGCGCGCATTTCCTGGCTGCAGGACCAGCTCATTTCGGTCCTCCACGATTTCACGCTCAACCATGTCTTCAGCGCCGGCCAAGCCTCGCCGGCCGTCCGCATCACGGTCACGGCCGTCGGCGGCTACGGCCGCGGCACGCTGGCGCCCGGCT
>CBIMFD010000285.1:0-4270 GCA_966243085.1 uncultured Shinella sp. | reverse complement strand
AAGGCGGTGTAGTCGGCGGCGTTGGCCGGCAGCGGGGTTGCGGGCGATTCGGCAAAGAAGAGCAGCCGGTAGAAGGCCATCTCGGCCAGCGCGGTCTCCACCGACAGCGCCGCATAGTAGACGCCGAGGGTGCGCCCTGCCCGGCGGAAGCGCGAGCCGTGCGGATAGGCCGCGCCGTAGCGGAAGGGCGTGGCGAGCAGGTAGTCGAGCCCGGCGCATTCGGGCGGCAGCACGGGCTTGCTCTCTTCGAGGATGTCCTCCAGCAGCGTCTGCTCGTCCAGCGTATCGACGAGCTTCAGCGTCGAGACGCGGTGCTGCGCCTCGACGAAGCGCCAGACCGGACCCGAAAAGGGCCGCGCCTCAGACGAGAGCGCGGCGGGCGTCCAGATAGGCAAGGACATCGACGAGGCCGGAAATGGAAACGATGCGATCGACGGGGCGCGCGCCGAGCGCGCTGTTGTCCGCCGTCATCCAGGCGCGCGCAACCGTCTCGTCGCCACCGGCAATGGCGTCGAGCGAGCGGAAGAGCCGCACCAGCAGCACCGCCAGTTCAAAGGGCTTCGTGCCGCGCTCCAGAAGCGCGTCCTGCCGCTTCAGCCGCGACACCGTCGCCTCCGACACGCCGATGACCGCCGAGAGGATGCGCGCCGTAAGTCCCAGCCGCTCCGCCGCACTGACGGCCGCCTTGGTGAGAACGGTGCCTTCATCGATCTGCGGGACGGGTTTGCGTTGCATAAGATGCCCCTTTCAAAAGAAATAATATAGACGATATTTTTCTCATGACAAGGAAAACCCCGGAACGCAGGGGGGCATCCGGGGTTTTGGGGAGGTCAGTCAAGTAATCCTGCGCCGTTTCCCGAGGAACAGGGCCGCCGGGAATGCCGGCGGCCTTGCGGAACGGTCAGGCGATCGTCGTCTTGACGTCGAGGTTGCCGCGGGTGGCGTGGCTGTAGGGGCAGACGACGTGGGCCTTCCTGACGAGATCCTCCAGGACGGCCTTGTCGACGCCGGACGCGGAGACTTCGAGCGCAGCCTCGATGCCGAAGCCGCCGCCGTCCTCGCGCGGGCCGATGCCGACGGTCGCCGTCACCTTGGCGTCGTCCGGGATCTTCACCTTCTCCTTGCCGGCGACGAACTTCAGCGCGCCGAGGAAGCACGCGGAATAGCCGACCGCGAAGAGCTTTTCCGGGTTGGCGCCCGTCGCGCCGTCGCCGCCCAGTTCCTTCGGCACGGTCAGCGTCACGTCGACGGTGCCGTCCTCGGTTGCGCCGTGGCCGGCGCGTCCGCCGGTTGCATGAGCCTTGGTCCTGTAGAGAATGGGCATGGATGTCTCCTTCCGTCCGTCGTTGATGATGATGGCATTTCAATAGCGCGAAATTAGATTGCGTGCAATATGATTTTGCAAATTGCAATTTTGCCCCTTTCCTGCGACAATGGCAGAATGAGCGACAAACATGACGAAGCTGAGACGAACGACATTTCCGCCGGCCTGCTGGCGCTCGACCAGCAGCTCTGTTTTGCCGTCTATGCCGCGGCCCATGCGCTCAACCGCACCTACAAGCCCCTGCTCGATCCTTACGGCCTTACCTACCCGCAATATATCGTGCTGATGACGCTGTGGGAGGAGGACGGGCGCACGGTCAAGGCGCTTGGCGCGACGCTGGGGCTCGATTCCGGCACGCTCTCTCCCCTCCTCAAGCGGCTGGAGGCGGCGGGCTTCATCCACCGCGAGCGCGACAGGAGCGACGAGCGGCAGGTGATCGTGACCCTTACCGACAAGGGCCGCGCCATGCGGCACGACGCCCTTTCCATCCGCATGGCGATCGGCAAGGCAACCGGCTGTTCCGTGGAGGCCCTCACCGCCCTGACGGGGGAACTCCAGACCCTGACCCGGCGGCTGGAAGACGGCGACGCGCACGACGACGCGGCCTGAACGCGAAATTCTCTTCTTCCCCTCAGGGACCTGTTCGCGATTCAACCTTCGCGCTAGAGTGCGCGCGGCGGAACGGAACGCCGCGGAGGCTGGATGAACTGGGAATGGTCGTGGAAGAAGGCGAATGTCATGGCGGGGCTCTGCTGCCTTGCCGTGAGCATCGCCATGATGGCGCTGTGGCTCGGCGAGCCGGCGAACCTGGCCGCAAGCCATCCCGCCGTCTTCGGCATGAAGTTCAACGCGGCGCTTGCCTTCTGCGTCATGGGGGCGGCGCTCCTGCTTGCCGCGCGCGAACTCCACCTTCTGCCGGCGCTGATGCTGGCGTTCGTCTTCGTCTTCGGCGCGGCGGCGCTGTCGCAGCATCTTTTCGGCATCGACATCGGCATCGACACCGCGCTGAACGCGCCCTTCGTCGACATCGGCACCAGCCTGCCCGGGCGCATCGCGCCCAATACGGCGCTGTGCTTCATGCTGACGAGCCTTGCGCTCTGTCTGCGCGTGCTGCAGCGGCGCAACGGCCTCGTGCCGGTGGGGCTCGGCTTTGCCACCTTCATCATCGCCGCCGCCGCGCTGCTCGGCTATGCGATCGCGCTCGATTTCGCGCATGACTGGGTGCGCTTCACGCGCATGTCGCTCCAGAGCGCGAGCTGCTTCCTCGTCCTTGCCGTCGCCATCGTCTTTTCCGGCAAGGAACCGACGGCCTACCACCGGGCGGTGCTGGCCGGCGCGCTCGGCCTTCTGACCTATCTCCTATTGCTCGCCATGACCTATTTCGAGCTGGCGCGCTACGAAGCCTCCTTCGGCATCACCTTCACCGCCGGCGGGGCCAGCGCCCGCTCGACGCTCTCCTCGCTGGTGCTGATTTCCGCCGCGCTCTACGGCGGGCTGATCGTGCATCTCTACCTGTCGTCCCGCCGGGCGCGGGCGATGGCGGCGGACCTTGCCTCCCACCGCATCCGCCTTGCCGCCATCATCGCCAATGCGGTGGACGGCATCATCACCATCGACGGCCGCGGCATCATCGTGTCGGTCAATCCCGCCTCCGAGCGCATCTTCGGCTATGCGGCGGACGAGATGGTCGGCCGCAACGTCAAGATGCTGATGCCCGAGCCCTATCGCAGCGAGCACGACCGCTACATCGCCAACTACCAGCGCGGCGGCGAGGCGAAGGTGATCGGCATCGGCCGCGAGGTGGAGGGCCGGCGCAAGGACGGCTCGCTCTTCCCGCTCGACCTTGCCATTGCCAAGCTGGAGCTCGGCGACACCCTGCTCTACAGCGGAACCGTGCGCGACATTTCCGAACGCAAGGCGAGCGAGCAGGCGCTTCTCGACGCCAATGCGGAACTGGAGGAATTCGCCTACCGCACCTCGCACGACCTGCGCTCGCCCATCGCGTCTTCGCTCGGCCTCCTCGGCATTTCGCGCGACATGCTGTCGGAAGGCGACCTTCCCGCGCTCGGCCAGACGCTCCAGCGCATGGAGGACAATTTCCGCCGCCTCGACCACCTCATCCAGAACATCATCACCATCACCCGCAACCGGCTGATGGAGGAGGACGCGCAGCCGATCGACCTTCGCGCGCTGGTCGCCGAATCGATCGACGCGCTCTCGCATCTCGACGATTTCAAGCGCATCCGCATCGAAAATCACGTCCCCGCGGAATTGACAATCGTCAGCAAGCCATCGAAATTCCCGGTCATCGTCGGCAACATGCTCTCCAACGCGGTCAAGTATCACGACCCGAAGGAGACCGAACCGACGATCGACGTCCGTGCCTTCCGCTATGCCGGCAAGGTGCGGCTGTCGGTGGAGGACAACGGCCTGGGCGTTCCGCCCGCAAGCCGCCATTTGTTGTTCAAGATGTTCAAACGGCTGCACCCCAACCGTTCGTTCGGCAGCGGGCTCGGCCTCTACATATTGAGAAAGAGCGCGGAATCCCTCGGCGGGACCGCCCTTTACGAAGCAAGAGACAAGGGCAGCCGGTTCATCATCGAATTGCCCGACGGGGACCATAATGAAAATCCACTCGATCCTGGTCGTCGATGACGACGAGAACGACCAGTTCATCTGCGAATACACGATCCGCAAGTTCGACCCGTCGATCCGCGTCATCAAGGCCTTCGACGGCGCCGAGGCGCTCGACATCCTGCGCGACGAAACGCCGAACGCCATCATCCTCGACATCAACATGCCGGTGATGAACGGCTTCGAATTCCTCGACCGCTATGCCGAGGAATTCGAGGTGCACGCCCCCGTCGTCGCCATGCTCACCAGTTCCCACCTCGGCAAGGACCGCGAGCGGGCGATGCAATACGCCTTCGTCAAGAGCTACTTCGA
>CBIMFD010000284.1:0-4275 GCA_966243085.1 uncultured Shinella sp. | reverse complement strand
AGCAGCGAGGCGATGGCGCGGTCGCCGACGCGGTAGAGCTTGAGGTCGGCGCTGTCGGTGTTGACGGAAACGATCGGGATGCCGCGGCGCATACTCCCCGGCAGCACGAAGCCGTCGCCGGTGAACCGCACCGTCGCGGCGCGGTCCTGCACATAGACTTCGAGGTCGACCGCCGAGGCCAGCGGCTCGTCGACGGAGGAGGGCAGGCCCGCGCGGAAGCCGATCTTGTAGCGCTGGCCGTGGGTGAGGCCCTCGACGCAGATCTGCCGGCCCTTGGCTTCGACTGCCTTGGGGGCGGCGCCGTCGAGCGTGACGAAGGAGGCATAGTCGGCGCCGGCCTTCACCAGCGGCTCGGAGAATTCCACGCAGGCGCGCGGGCTCACGCTGTCCGAATCGATCGTGTGACCCACGATGCGGAAGCCCTGCCGGGCGCGAAGGCCGAGATAGGCCGAGCGCACCGCGACGTCCTCTTTCAGCGCAAGGCTCGCCTTGTAGGCGTTGATGCCGGCGCGATAATTGGCCGACCTGTCGAGCGTGCCGCCGAGCACGGCGAGCGCCCGGGCGCGCGTCTCCGTCGTGCGCGAGAGCTGGTAGGCGTTGATGGCGGCGAGCGCGCCCTGGCCGGCGAGATAGCTGTTGTCGTTCGCCCGGCTCATGGTCTCGGCCGTCTCGATCCAGAGATAGTAATCCTCCGGCGCCAGCGACAGCGCGCCACGGTAGGCGGTCAGCGCCCGGTCGTAATGGCCCGACGCCGCCTCGATGCGGCCGAGCGAGGCAAGGCTTTCGGCGCCCTGGCTCTGGTGTTCCGGCGCGAGTGCAAGGCCGCTGCGGAAGCTGCGGGCCTCGCCCAGTATGTAGTCGCCGACGAAGGAGAGCGCCGGCGGCGCGCCGATATCGGCGGCGTCGTCCGCCTTGACGATCTTGCCGGCGACGGCCCCCTGGAAATGGTTGAGCTGGTTGAAGTCGCTCTTCAGGAAGCACCATTTCACCTTGGGATTGTAGGTGAAGGCGCGGCAGGAAAGGTCATCGATGCAATCCGTCTTGCATTGGTCGAGCGTCACGTCCTGAACGGTGCGCAGGTCGAAACCGAAATAGTCGCTGTTCTCCGTCGTGACGACGGAGCGCGTCTCCTCTGCATGGGCGGGAAGGGGAGGTGCGGCAAGGGCGGAAAGAAGAAGTGCCGAGAAACCGAAGATTGCGCGCCTAGACATGATGTCCTCCTACCGCTGCCCGTCTCGTTGCGCCGTCACTGTTTCGGCCCGGCCCCGGCTTGTCAACCGCAAGGGGACGCGACCGTAAGGGAGAAAAGAGACGGCGCATGGAACCCGGGGAGAAGACGTTTGAGACCCGCCGTTCCATCGGCGGAAATGGGAAAAATTCGGAACCTCCGGCGTTAACCTTTTGTTAACCATATGCGCGCAGACTCTGCATCATCGACGAATGCGCTTCTGTCATACCGCTGTTACAGCGGGCGCGTAGAAACTTCGTCAGACACGAAAGTCGTGTTTCGGCAACGCGGTGACCACGGATGTACTGGCACGGCGCGAAACACTGGCCCGGCAAGGCCGGGATGAGGAAGCGGGGGGCGACCCTCGCTTTTTTCATGCCCGCCCGGCGCTTGCCGCTGGACGCTTCCGGCCAGTTGCCCTACCGAAGACCGTCTTTTTCTCATTCGGACGGTTTCATGTCGGACGTCGCCCTCAATGTCTTGCCCGTTTTCGCGCTGATCCTTCTCGGCTGGGTGCTGGTGCGCACCGGCTATCTGAGGGAGGAACTGGGCGAGGGGCTCGGCGAATTCGTCTTCCGGGTTGCCGTGCCGGTTCTGCTCTTCCGCACCATAGCGGAGGCGGATTTTGCCGGCGAATCGCCGCTGCGCATCTGGGTCGCCTATTTCGCCGGCGTCGCCGTCACCTGGACGCTCGCCCATCTCACGGCGACGCTCGGCTTCAAGCGCGACCGGCGGATGGGCGTGCTTGCGGGCGTCTCCGCGGCCTTCGCCAACACCGTCTTCATCGGCCTGCCGCTCGTCTCGCGCGTCGTCGGCGACGACGGGCTTGTGGCGATCTCGGTGCTGCTGTCCGTGCACCTCCCCGTCATGATGATCGCCGGCACGATCCTGATGGAGCGGGCCGAGCGCAAGGACGGCACGCGACCGCGGCAGAGCTTCGCGGCCCTCCTCCTCGGCATCGTGAGCAACCTCGTGCGCAATCCGCTGGTGATCGGCCTTTTCGTCGGCGCGCTGTTCCACACCGGCGGGGTGCCTCTCAAGGGCCCGGTGAAGGTGATCGTCGACCAGATCGCGGCCATGGCAGGCCCTGCGGCCCTCATCTCCATCGGCATGGCGCTCAACAAGTACAAGGTCGGCGGCAATGCCGGCATCGCGCTCGCCATGACGGCCCTGAAGCTCGTTGTCTTGCCGGGTTCCGTCTATGTCGCCTGCCGGTTGCTCGGCCTCAGCCCGGAGTGGACGGCCGCCATGGTGCTGACCTCTTCTGTGCCGACGGGCGTCAACGCCTGGCTGCTCGCCAACCATTTCGGCGTCGGCCACGCGCTCGCCTCCTCCACCATCACCATGACCACCGCCTTGGGCGTCTTCACGGTGTCGTTCTGGGCCTGGCTGCTCGGCTGAACCCGCCTTTGCAGACAACAAAAAACCCGGCGCGAAGGCCGGGTTTCGTGTTGCGTGGCAGGGCCGCTTCTTACTGGGCGGCCGGCTGCTCGGTCGTCGTGCCCTGCGTCGCGCCGCCTTCGGCCGGGGCGGAACCCTCGGTCGTCGTCGCAGCCGCACCGCCCTCGGCGGGAGCAGCGCCCTCCGTAGCGGCCGCGCCGCCTTCGGTTGCCGCAGCGCCGGCATCAGCCGCCGGCAGCGGAGCCGGGTTGTCGGAGAGCGTGCGCAGATAGGCGATCAGGTTGGCGCGCTCGTCGTCCTTCTTGAGGCCGGCGAAGCCCATGGCCGTGCCGGGAACGTGCTTCTTCGGCGCTTCGAGGAAGAAGTTCAGGTGGTCGTAATCCCAGACCTGCTTGTGGTCTTCCGAAAAGGTCGTCATGCCGGCGGAATAGCTGAAGCCCTCATGCGAGGCGATGGGACGGTTCACGACGTCCCAAAGGTTCGGCCCGACCTTGTTCGGACCTCCCTTATCCCCGGTGTGACAGCTCGCACACTTCTTGAAGACAGCCTCGCCGGCAGTTGCATCGGCACTGGCAAGAAGGGTCGCGATCGGAACGGCCTGTGCAGCCTCGCCGCCTCCGGCCTCTTCCGCGCCGCCCGTTTCCTCGGCAACGATCGTGAAGCCTTCCTTCTCGGGAGATTCCGAATGAAAAATGCCTTCAGAAGCGATCGACACGGACATCAGTACGAAGACGGTGCCAAGCAGGGCACCAACGCCCATGTTCACATAAGAGTTCATCCAAACGCTCCCCTAGCAACCGGCGGACAGACGCCGGCCAGTCTTGAAATCGCGCGGAACCTATGTCTTTTGCTGCTTCGTTGCAACAGTGATTGTAGCCCCCGCACTGAGACCTTTTGACACTTTTCCCGGGGGTTTTGAAGGGCCTGAGATGAATCGCGCCAATTTTGACAAGACCCTCGTACTCATTCCCGCGCGCATGGCCTCGACTCGCCTTCCGGGCAAGCCGCTCGCCGATATTGCGGGCCTGCCGATGATCGTGCAGGTTGCGCGGCGCGCGGTGGCGGCCGACGTCGGCCGGGTCGTCGTCGCGGTCGACCATCAGGACATCTTCGACGCGGTCACAGCAGCGGGTTTTTCGGCCGTGATGACGCGTGTCGACCACCAGTCCGGCTCCGACCGCATCCACGAGGCCCTGGCGAAGGGCGATCCGGAGGGGCGCGCGGAGATCGTCATCAACGTCCAGGGCGACCTTCCGACCATCGACCCGGAAACGATCCGCGCGGCGCTCCGCCCGCTGGAGAACGCCTCGACCGACATCGCCACGCTGACGACGGAGATCCGGGAGGAAGAGGAGAAGACCAATCCGAACGTGGTGAAGGTCGTCGGATCGCCGATCGGCGCAAGCCGCATGCGCGCGCTCTATTTCACCCGCGCGACGGCGCCCCACGGCAAGGGACCGCTCTACCACCATATCGGCCTCTACGCCTATCGCCGCAAGGCGCTCGAAGCCTTCGTCTCGCTTGCTCCCTCCACGCTCGAAAAGCGGGAGTCGCTGGAGCAACTCCGCGCGCTTGAGGCCGGCATGCGGATCGACGCGGAGATCGTTGACACCGTTCCGCTCGGTGTCGATACTCCCGCCGACCTC
>CBIMFD010000283.1:0-4290 GCA_966243085.1 uncultured Shinella sp. | reverse complement strand
AGGCCGCTGGAGAAGAGGCCGGCATAGAGGATTTCCGGCAGCGCGCCCCTGATCGCCGCAAGGCTGATGGGTTCGAAGAGGGCGCCGGCGACGCAGCCGAGCACGGCACAGACGGCGAACTGCACCACGGAAAGCGCGATGGGCCGGCCCGAGCGGCCGGCAAAGACGCCGACGCAGATCATCTGAACGGACCAGAGGAACGCGCAGATGATGGTGAGGAGGTCCCCCACCGTCAGGGCGGCAAGCGTGCCGCCCGAAAGCAGGAAGATGCCGAGGCAGGCCATGAAGGCGGCGGGCCAGACGATCCAGTGCGGCAGCCGGCGCAGCACCAGCACTGTCAAGATCGGCGTGAAGACGACGTAAAGCCCGGTGAGAAAGCCCGAATTGGTGACGGTCGTCGTCAGAAGGCCCACCTGCTGGAAGGCGGCGGCGGCAAAGAGCGCGATGCCCGTCGCGACGAAGCCGCCGAGATCGCCCCGCCGTACGGGGCCGCGGGCGCGCGACTTCTCCCACAGGGCGAAGGGCAGGGCGACGACGGTCGCCATGGCAAAGCGCAGGCCGATGAACCAGATCGGCCCCAGCGCATCCATCGCCGTCGACTGGGCGATGAAGCCCGCGCCCCAGATGGCGCCGGCCAGCAACAGCAGAAGGTTCGCCTGAACGCGCGTCATGTCTGTCGTCCCAGATGGAGAAACCGGCGCGAATGCGCCTTCTCTGGTGCTAGCAGGGCGAACGGAGCAAGGCAAGGCCGGGCCGGCTACTCGGTCGCAACCTGGCGGAAGACGCGCAGCAGCGCGCCGTCCTTCCCATCGACGAGGAGCAGCAGCGCCCCGTCCGGTGCCACTACCACGTCGCGCAGGCGGCCGAACTCGCCGTCGAACAGCCGCTCCTCGGCGACGACCGCTCCGCTCTCGTCCCGCTCCAGCCGGGCGGCGAGCTGGTATTTGAGGGCGGCGACGATGAGATTGCCCTCCCATTCGGGGAACATCGCGCCGTGATAGACCGCGATGGCGCCGGGCGCGATCGAGGGGTCCCAATAATAAAGCGGCTGCTCGTAGCCCTCGGCGGACGAACCGAGGTCGAATTCCGCGCCGGAATAATGCCGGCCGTAGGAGACCAGCGGCCAGCCGTAGTTCTTGCCCGGCTGCGGCAGGTTCACCTCGTCGCCGCCGCGCGCCCCGTGCTCGACCGTGATCAGCGTGCCGTCCCTGGGGTCTATGGCGAGGCCCTGCGGGTTGCGGTGGCCCTTCGACCAGATTTCCGGCCGGCCGTCCGAGGTGCCGAGGAACGGATTGCCGGCGTGCGGGCTGCCGTCCGGGTTGATGTGCAGGATGGAGCCGGCATCGTCGCGCGGGTCCTGCGCGCGCATGCCCTCGCCGCGGTCGCCGATGCCGAAGAACAGGCTGCCGTCCTTTGCGATCGCGATGCGAGAGCCGAAGTGATGATCGCTCGTCGTCAGGCCGTTCATCAGGAAGATGCGAGTCGCGTCCTCGAGCGCCGTGCCGTCGTCGGAAAGCCGTGCCCTCGCGACGGCCGTGCCTTCGCCGCCGTCGCCGCGGGCGGCATAGGTGAGATAGAGCGTGCGGCTGGTCGCGAAATCGGGCGCGAGGGCGATGTCGAGGAGGCCGCCCTGGCCGTTCGTCGCCACTTCCGGCACGCCGCGGATGGGGTCGGAGAGCTTGCCGTCGGCGACGATGCGCAGCGTGCCGCCCTTTTCCGAGACGATGTAGCTGCCGTCCGGCAGCACCTCGACGGACCAGGGCTGGTCGAGGCCTTCCACCACCGTCTCGACGGAGAGCTGCACCTTCTTGCTGGGAAATTCGCGCGTTTCGGCCGAAGCCTGCGTGGAGGCGGAGAGAAGGGCGGCAAGGCCGGCCGCTGCCGCGCCTGTGATGATCCGGTTCAAATGCTTGCTGTGGCGCATCGCTGCCTCCCGTCCCGCCGTTAACTGGCCCAGGTCGCGAGCGCTTTCAAGAGCGGCGGGCGATCGCGGGGATCACTTTTGCGAGGGTACCGTCGGCTGGATGCCGGAGGTCTGGATCGTATCGACCGCGACGGCGGGCGGCGACATGAGGCCGATGACCATCGCGACGCAGGCGGCCAGCGCCATCATCGCCATCAGGAACAGGGCACGCGACTCGCGTGCCTTGGGCTTGCTGCCGACCTTGTCCTCGTCCAGAAACATCGTTGTCCCCCGTGCTTTCGTTCGCGCCTTCGACAGCCAGAAGGCCTTCGGAAATCGGCACGACAAGGACGGAATTGCGGCAAGGCCCGACATTTATTGCGGCGAAAAAAAGGCGGAGAGAAAGACACGTTTTTCAGCGCTTTCCGTCGAATAGACCGCGATCCCGGCTCGCCCTAGGCGCCACGTTTGCCGAACTGGCGGAGGGGCCTTGCGACACGGCTTTCGAGGAGCGTGATGCCCCCCGCCGGCGGGGTCTCGGCGAAAGCCGGCGCAGGCCCGCCGGCGGGCTCCGGAAAGGCGGCGGCAAAGCCCGTCGGGGCGAGTTCCGGTCGCGCCAGAAGAAAGCCCTGCATCAGCGGGCCGCCCATGCCGCGGCAAAGGGCAACGGTCTGCTGGTCCTCGATGCCGGCGACGACGGCGCGGACGCCTTTCTGCGCGAACTGGCCGACGACGACGCGAAGAAGCGCAAGGCCGGCGGAGTTTTCCGCGAATCCCTTCAGCCAGGCCGTGTCGAAGGTCACGAATTGCGGTTTCAGCCGTTCCATGCGGTCGAGATCGCGGTCCTCGCCGGTATATTCATCGATGGCGACGGAGAAGCCGGCCTCGTGCAGGCGCGCGGCTAGGCGGGCAAGGTCTTCCGGGGTGTCGCCCGGATGCTCGCGGATCTCGCAGGCGATGCGTTCCGGCGCCATGCCCGCCTCGTGGGCGGCAAGACGCAGGCGTTCCATCTCCTGACGTGTCGCCTGCGTCGTTCCGTGCAGGCCCGCCTGGATGTTGACGATGAGGGCCGTGTCCGGCCGGGCAAGCGGGCCTGCATTGAGGATGTGGAGGCTCCGGCAGAGACCGTCGACCGCCGCGCGCTCCTCCTCGGGCACTTCCTGGAAGAATTCTGCCGGGGAGCAGGGCATGTCGCCGATGCTCGCCCGCACCAGGCCCTTGAAGGCGGCGATGCCGAGCGTGCCGTCCGGGTGCTCGACAAAGATCGGCTGGAGGGCCGACTGGAGGAGGTATGCGCCGTAGACCGCGCTGAACGCGCCGTCGGGCTGGCGGACGAGATTGGAGAAGATGCTTCTTTCGCTCATGCAGCGCACCATCCGCTGGAACGATGTCGACGTCGGCAGGATAGGGCTGATCCGTTAATGCCGGCTTAATCTTTCGCGTAAAAATCCTGATTGTTTTCGCTTGTCTCAACCAATTGGTGTGCTGGGCCGGCGATCCATTCGCACCGGTGATGGCGTTCATGAAATTTTGCGTGAAAGCCCGCGTTTCCCGCTTTTTTCGCGCTTCGCGCTTGCAAGACAGGCCCACATTCGACATAGACCTAACCGCTATGGAGCCCGGCGCTCCGGGTCCATGGCTTCCAGCCGTCTTTGAACCCGATGAGGACATTGCATCATGGCCTTTCTTGCCGACGCCCTTTCCCGCGTGAAGCCCTCCGCCACCATCGCCGTCTCGCAGAAGGCGCGCGAACTCAAAGCGAAAGGCCGCGATGTCATCGGGCTTGGCGCTGGTGAGCCGGATTTCGATACGCCGGACAACATCAAGCAGGCCGCCATCGAGGCGATCAACCGCGGCGAGACGAAGTACACGCCGGTCGCGGGCATTGCGGAACTGCGCGAGGCGATCGTCAAGAAGTTCAAGCGCGAGAACAACCTCGACTACACGCCCGCGCAGACGATCGTCGGCACGGGCGGAAAGCAGATTCTTTTCAACGCCTTCATGGCGACGCTGAACGCGGGCGATGAAGTCGTTATTCCAACACCTTATTGGGTATCTTATCCGGAAATGGTGTCGCTGTGCGGCGGTACGCCGGTCTTCGTCGCTACCACGCAGGAGAACAAGTTCAAGCTGAAGGCGGAAGACCTTGAAAAGGCGATCACGCCGAAGACCAAGTGGTTCATCTTCAACTCGCCGTCCAACCCGTCGGGCGCGGCTTATAGCCACGACGAACTGAAGGCGCTGACCGACGTCCTGATGCGCCATCCACATGTCTGGGTGCTGACGGACGACATGTACGAGCACCTGACCTACGGCGACTTCAAGTTCGCGACGCCGGTGGAAGTCGAGCCCGCCCTCTACGACCGCACGCTGACGATGAACGGCGT
>CBIMFD010000282.1:0-4338 GCA_966243085.1 uncultured Shinella sp. | reverse complement strand
CTTCAGCTTCTGCTGGCCCGCCCCGCCGATCTCGGCGAGCACGATATGGCGACGGTAACGGTCGATCTCTTCGGGGCTCAGGGGATCGGTCATGACAGAATGCCTCCGTTTGCGACGGTGAGGAACTGTGCGCGCGCGCCGAGCGCATCGAACATCGCGCGGTCCGTTCCGGTCATGAAGGCCTGGCCGCCGAGCGCGTCCACCCGATCGAACAGCGCCGCGCGCCGGCCCTCGTCGAGATGGGCCGCGATCTCGTCGAGGAGCAGCACCGGCGCATGGTCCGTCATGCCGGCGACGAGCCCGGCATGGGCGAGAATGAGGCCCACGAGCAGCGCCTTCTGCTCGCCCGTCGAGCAGCGCTCGGCCTCCATGTCCTTCTCACGGTGGCGGATGAGAAGGTCGGCGCGGTGCGGCCCTTCCAGCGTGCGGCCGGCGGCCGCGTCGCGGTATCGACCGTCCTGAAGCATGGCGAGATAGATCTCCTCGATCTCGTAGGCGGGCCGCTGCCATTCCTCATCGAGGAAGCCGGAAAGACGCATGGTGGCGGAGGGGAACGGACCGTCGTCGCGCGCCGCCTCGACGAGGCCGGAGAGGAGGCCGACGAGCTCGTGGCGGGCATGGGCCATGGCGATGCCGAGCTCGGCCATCTGCTTTTCCAGCGCCGTCAGCCAGGCGGGGTCGGGCCGACCTTCGGAGAGCAGCCGGTTTCGGCCACGCATCGCCTTCTCGAAATCCGCCGCACGACGTCCGTGGCCGGGATCGAGCGAGAGGACGAGCCGGTCGAGGAAGCGGCGGCGGTCGGCGGAAGGGCCGGTGAAGAGCCCGTCCATCGAAGGCGTCAGCCAGAGGACGCGCAGATGATCGAGCAGTTCGTCGACGCTCCGTGCCGGGGTGCCGTTGAGACGAAGCCTTCGCGCCTGGCCGTCCTCGCCGCCGTCCGTACCGGTGCCGATATCGACCTCGCCCAACATGCCGTCGACCGTGGCGAAGACGGAAAAGCCGCCCTTCCCCCCGGCGCGCGGCACGTCGCCATAGGCCGCGCGGCGCAGGCCCCGGCCGGGAGAGAGGAAGGAGACCGCCTCCATGAGGTTCGTCTTGCCCGCCCCGTTCTGCCCCGTCAGCACGACATGCCGGCCGTCGAGCGCCAGCGACAGGCCCGCATAGTTGCGGAAGTCCGTGAGCTTGAGGCGGGAAAGGGAAACCTTGTGCGGCATGGGGTGAGAGCTAGAGTATTCGCGAGGTTGGAGCAACAGCAGAAAGCCGGACGGTTGCCTGCGCGGGCGGGAGGCGGTAAGCGGAAGGCCCCGCCCGCGCCTTGCGTCCTCCCCTCCCAGCCAGCAGGTCATCCGCCTTGTCCTCTTCCCCTCGTCCCGTCTTCGACCGCAGCTTTGCCGCCTTCCTCTTCGACATGGACGGCACGATCATCAATTCCATCCCGGCGACCGAACGGGTCTGGACGCGCTGGGCGCTGAAGCACGGGCTGGACGTCGCCACCTTCCTGCCGACCATGCACGGCGTGCGCGGCATCGACACGATCACGCGGCTCGGCCTGCCCGGCGTCGATCCCGTCACGGAAGCGAAGGAAGTAGAAAAGGCCGAACTGGAGGACGTGGACGGCATCGTGCCGATCGACGGCGCGATCGCCTTCCTTTCCGCCCTTCCGGCCGGGCGCTGGGGCATCGTCACCTCCGCGCCGGTGGCGCTCGCCCATCGCCGCCTTGCCGCCGCGGGCATCCCGCTGCCGACGGTCATCGTGACGGCCGACGACATCACCAGGGGCAAGCCCGCGCCGGACGGCTACATCCTCGGCGCCGGAAAACTCGGCGTCGATCCGGCCGATTGCCTCGTCTTCGAGGACGTGCCGGCGGGCATTCTGGCGGGGGAAGGTGCGGGCGCCCATGTCGCCGTGATGACGGCGACGCACCACTACCCGATCGAGACGAGCCATCCGCGGCTGAAGAGCTACGAAGGCATCACGACCCGGGTGGATGCCGACGGGACGCTGATGCTGCTGCAAAGCGGCGACTGAGGCGTCAGGCCCGCGATGCCGGAGCGTGGGCGGAACGTCCGCCCGCACCTCGCATGCGCGCCCTTCTGCCCGCCTATCCGCTGACCACCGCGATCCTCCACATCGTGTTGCCCCTCACCGGAGGCTGGCCCATCTGGCAGCGCACCGCTCTGATCGCACCATCACGGTCTTCGTGCAGAAGCGCTTTGCGAATTTCATCCTTCGCGCGGCACGAAAAAAGCCGGGGTACTTTGCGCCCCGGCTCCATTTAAAAGACACGTCCTGAAAGGCGTGCTCACCCCTCGAAAAACTCTTTCATCCGCGCGAAGAAGCCGGCGGATTCAGGGTTGTTGTCCTTGGAGGAGATCTCCTCGAATTCCTTCAGAAGCTCGCGCTGGCGTTTGGTGAGCTTCTGCGGCGTCTCGATCTGGATCTGGATATAGAGATCGCCGACCTGCGCGGAACGCAGCACCGGCATGCCCTTGCCCTTCAGGCGGAACTGCTTTCCGGCCTGAGTGCCTTCCGGCACAGAGACGCGTGACTTCGTGCCGTCGAGCGTGGCGACGTCGAAGGTGCCGCCAAGGGCGGCCGTCGTCATCGAGATCGGCACGGTGCAGTAGAGGTCCGCCCCGTCGCGCTGGAAGAATTCATGCGGCTTGACTGACAGGAAGATATAGAGGTCGCCCGCCGGCCCGCCGCGCAGGCCCGCCTCGCCCTCGCCGGCAAGGCGGATGCGCGTGCCGTCCTCGATGCCGGCCGGAATGTTGACCGACAGCGAGCGCTCTTCCGTCACGCGGCCCTGACCGTGGCACTTCGTGCAGGGGTCGCTGATCGTCTGGCCGCGGCCGTGGCAGGTCGGGCAGGTGCGCTCGATGGAGAAGAAGCCCTGAGCGGCGCGCACGCGGCCGGCACCGTGACAGGTGGCGCAGGTCTTCGGGCTGGTGCCCGGCTTGGCGCCCGAACCGGAACAGACGTCGCAGGTGATCGACGTCGGCACACGAATTTGCGCGGTCTTGCCGGCATAGGCCTCTTCCAGCGAGATCTCCATGTTGTAGCGAAGGTCGCCGCCGCGTTCGCGCCCGCCGGAGGAGCGCCGCTGGCGACCGCCGCCCATCATCTCCCCGAAGATGTCCTCGAAGATGTCGGAAAAACCGCCGCCCTGGAAACCGCCGCCGCCGAAGCCGCCGCCCATGCCGCCCTGCTCGAAGGCCGCATGGCCGTAGCGGTCGTAGGCCGCGCGCTTCTGCGGGTCCTTCAACATCTCGTAGGCTTCGTTGACATCCTTGAACTTCTGCTCGGCGGAGGCGTCGCCCGGATTCTTGTCGGGATGGTATTTCATCGCCATCTTGCGGAAGGCGCTCTTCAGCTCCTTCTCGTCGGCGGTCTTGGAGACACCCAGCGTCTCGTAAAAATCAGCTTTTGCCATTCGGGTCACGTCCGTTTCGCGGGAACGGTCTTGTTATTGCGGAACTGCCTTGCGCTAGGCATGCAAAAGGCGGAAGCCGGAGCGAAGGAAAGGCCATGACATCGTCACCGCGGTAAACGGGAGTGATCATGGTGCCTTGTTTCCCTTCGCGCTGACTTCCGCCTTTTCGCTATCCGTTGCACCGGCCGCGCATGGCGCGGCCGGCAGTTCGGGAGGCGTCTCAGGCCGACTTCTTGTCGTCCTTGACTTCCTCGTAGTCGGCGTCGACGACATTGTCGCCGGCCTCGTCCGTGGAGGCGCCGGCGTCGGCCTCGGCCTGCTGCGCCTCGTAGATGGCCTGGCCGAGCTTCATGGAGACTTCCATGAGCGTATTGGTCTTGGCCTTGATGTCCTCGGCATCGGGCTCGGAAGCCTCGACGGCGGTCTTGAGGGCGGCAATCGCATCCTCGATGGCCTTGTGGTCATCGGCGGAGACCTTGTCGCCATAGTCCTTCAGCGACTTTTCCGACGAATGGATCAGGCTTTCGGCCTGGTTCTTCGCCTCCACGCCCTCGCGGCGCTTCTTGTCGCTCTCGGCATTGGCTTCGGCGTCCTTGACCATCTTCTCGATATCGGCGTCGGAGAGACCGCCGGAAGCCTGGATGCGGATCTGGTGCTCCTTGCCGGTGCCCTTGTCCTTGGCCGAGACCTGCACGATGCCGTTGGCGTCGATATCGAAGGTGACTTCGATCTGCGGCATGCCGCGCGGTGCCGGCGCAATGCCGACGAGGTCGAACTGACCGAGCAGCTTGTTGTCCGCCGCCATTTCGCGCTCGCCCTGCGAGACGCGGATGGTCACGGCCGACTGGTTGTCCTCGGCGGTCGAGAAGGTCTGGCTCTTCTTCGTCGGGATCGTCGTGTTGCG
>CBIMFD010000281.1:0-4341 GCA_966243085.1 uncultured Shinella sp. | reverse complement strand
GCCACGAACTCAACGCGTGCCATGGGGCGTGGATGCTCGGGTCAAGTCCGAGCATGACGGCAGAGGGAGAGAAAAAATGACGAAAGGCCCGGCATTGCCGGGCCTTGTTTCTTCCGAGCGGGCGGCGAGCCGGTCTATTCGAGATAGGTCATCGGGTTGACCGGGGTGGCGTTCTTGCGCACCTCGAAGTGGAGCTTCGGGCGAGTGGCGTTGCCGCTCATGCCCGAGACGGCGACGGTCTGGCCGCGCTGGATCTTCTGACCGCGCTGCACGTTCAGTTCGCCGGCGTGGCCGTAGACCGTGACGGTGCCGTCGTCGTGACGCACGAGCACGGCGTTGCCGAGCTCCTTCAGGCTGCTGCCGGCATAGATGACCACGCCGTTCTCCGCCGCCTTGATGGGCGTGCCTTCCGGAACCGAGATATCGATGCCGTCGTTGCGGTTACCGTCGACATTCGCGCCGTAGGCGGCGATGACGGCGCCGCGCACCGGCCAGCGATATTTGCCGATGCCGGTCGCTTCGGGCACGTCGTCCGTCACCGGCCGCGCGGCCGCCTCCGTCACGGAGACGGTCTTGACCGGCGCCTTGTAGGTTTCCGGCTTCTTCTCAGCCGTCTCCACGTTCTTGGCGACCGGAAGCGAAGCGGTCACCGTCTTGTCGGTCGCGGCTTCCACGGCGGCCGGGATCACCAGCGTCTGGCCGATACGGATGGAGGCCGTCTGCAGCCCGTTCGCCTTTTTCAGCGCGTCGACCGAAACGCCGTTGGCGCGCGCGATCCTGGCGAGCGAATCGCCCGGCTGGACTTCATAGCCGCCCTTGCCCTTGCCTTCGCCGGCATCGGCCAGGTTGGAGCTCGTTTGCCCGCTCTCGGCCTTGACCTTTTCGCGTGCCGACGTGCCGGGCAGGATCGCGACATTCTGCTCGCCCTTGCGTTCCGGCGTCGGCAGCTTGCCGTCGATTTTCAGCGTGTGGTCCGTCGATGCCTTGGCGGCGCTCGCGGTGGTGCTGAAGGTGGGAATGACGATCTTCTGGCCGGGCTCGGCGTCGGAAGAGCGCTTCAGGCCGTTGGCAGCGAGAATCTCTTTCTCCGGCACGCCGTAGCGCTTGGAGAGCGTCTTCAGGCTTTCGCCCTGGCGCAGCATGACGACCGGCGCATTGTGCGTCGACCAGCCGGCCTTGGTCCGGACGGTGGCGGTGGTGAGCGAATCGGTATCGGCCGGAACGGTCTTCGCCTTGCGCGGCAGCTCCTGTTCGAGCGCGGCGGTGCGCTCGGCCGAGCGGTTGGAACCGGCGGTCGGATCGGCAAGCTCGCCGCGCTGGACGCTCATCGGCGTCGTCGCGAACCGGGTGCCCGAGCCGGCCGTCGTCGAAGTGTCGATCGGATCATAGGATACCGTCCCCTGACCGGGGAACGGCTGGTTCATCGCCTGCTCGCGCGAGCCCATCGCCTGGCCGGCGGCGGCATACTGTCCGCCGTTTCCGACGGTGCTGCGCGGAACCGGATCACGCCCGAAGAGCGTGCGGCGCGGAACCGAACTGGTCGTGATGTTGTCCTGATCGGAGCTGGAGAAGAGGCCGCCAAATCGGGTGACATCCGAGCTGCAACCCGTCGCGACGCTTGCCAGCAGGGCTGCCGCCATAAGGCGGGTCGCGGTCCTACCAAAACTCGGCGATACACTCTTACGCATGAGACTCTACCCAATCGGTACGCTACTTGATGAGGACCGATTAAAGCGCGTTAGAGTTACTGCCCGGTTAAAACCGGCCATTCGCCGTGGTTTTTTGATGAATTGATAACCATGGTGCATCCGCACCGTGGCGGAATCAGGGTTCTGCCGCTCAGAAGCTCGCCGTGTACATGCTGTCGGCGCGCGAGATGCGGCCGCTGACGCGGGCGGCATTCTCGAAATCGAGCTGGCTTGGCCGGAAGATCGCCGAGATCGGCGTCGTGCGCCGCGTCGCGCCTGCGTCGGCATTCTCCAGCGCGGCGTCGGGCGCCGTCATATCGAGGGCGCTTTCGTTGTAGGCGATGGCGCGCAGGGCCGAGACCGCACGCTCGCGCGTGCCGGCATAGCGGGCGCTGCGCTGGTCCTGCGCCGGCATGCTGTCGAAATATTCGACATAGGCGCGCAGATAGGCCTTGCGGTCGCCTTCATCGAGGAAATGGCCGTAGGCGGAATATTCGCGCTTTTCCAGTTCGCTCGTGTCGAGATTGTTGCGCTCGGCCTCCGTCAGCGCCGGCTGGCCGTTCACCGCTTCTTCCTTGGCGACACTCAGGACCAGAAGCGCATCGACGGACAAGCCGACATGGGCGGACGGATCGTAACTGCCGCCGGCGAGCTGCGCACTGGAAACGGCCTCGGTGCTCTCCTCGGCAGCCTTCCCCGCAGCCTTCGTCGCCAGATAGGCGAGGCTGTCGCTGGTGGAACTGCTCGGAATGCGGTTCGAGACGTACATTTCCTTCTCCGTCGGAACGGCCGCATCCATCGGGAATGCGGCGTCCTCAGTGGAAACTCCTGCTTCGCTACCGGCCTACGCCCCGAAACTTGCGCGAAGCTTGCGCCGGTTAACAAATGGTTAATGCGCTGGATTTACGTTATGAATTCACGCGGCGCGTGCAGCGGGCGATCAAAGCGCACCATTTTCCGGACAAAAGACAAGAAAGACTCAGCCGGCGGCATGCCCGCCGAACTTGAGACAACCGGAAGAGGAAGGGTCAGAGGGCCTGCGCGACCTGTGGAACAATGGGCAGGTAAGGCACCGCAAAGAGGTCCTCGCGGTCGAAGCGGCTGCCCGTCTTCGTGAGTTTCAGCATGCGGCACTCGGTTTCGCCGACCATGACGGGGGCAATCAGCATGCCGCCGGAGACGAGTTGCTCGGCGAAGAAGCGCGGCAAGGCGGGAAAGGCGGCGGTGACGAGGATGCGGTCGAAGGTTCCCTCGCCCGGCATGCCGTTGCTGCCGTCGGCCTGCCGCACCACGACATTGCGGATGCCGGCCTTTTCGATCGACTGCTGCGCGCTGGAAACGAGCGTGCGGTAGCGGTCGACGGTCAGCACGCGCTCCGTCATGCGCCCCATCACGGCGGCGGTGAAGCCGCTGCCGCTGCCGACCTCCAGCACGCGCTGGCCGGTCTTGAGGTTCAGCGTGTTGAGAAGCCGCACGGCAAGATCGATGCCTTCGATGAAGGAACCGCAATCGAGCGGCAGCAAGCGGCTGGAATAGGCGTCGCCCGCAAATTGCGGCGGCACGAAAAGCGTGCGCGGCGTCTGCTCCACGGCGGTGAGGAGGTCGAGATTGTTGATGCCCTCGCCCCGCAGGCGCAGCGCCAGCGCGGCAAAGCCTTCCTTCTCGATCACCCGACCCGTGCTCAATCGCTGTCCTCGCCGGCAAGTGCACGCTGCACGCGGTCGAGCACCGTATAGTCGGTGAGGTCGAGTTTCAGCGGCGTCACGGAGATCTTGTGGTTCTTCAGCGCGTGGATATCCGTGCCGGCGCGGAAGTCGCCCTTCCGTTCGCCGAAGCGCAGCCAGTAGTAGGGAAAGCCGCGGCCATCGGCGCGCTCCTCGACCGTCAGGCCGAAATCGAGCTTGCCCTGGGCGGTGACTTCCACGCCCTTGAGATCGGCGGGCGTGCAATTCGGGAAGTTGAGGTTGAAGAACGTCCAGTCCGGCAGTTCGACATCCATCAACTGGCGAATGAGCTTGGGCGCGAAGGTCTCGGCCACTTCCCACGGCACGACACGGCCGCCGGCATGGTTGTAGGCCTGGCTGAGCGCCATGGACTTGATGCCCTGCAGCGTGCCCTCGATGGCGCCAGCGATGGTGCCCGAATAGGTGACGTCGTCGGCCATGTTGGCACCGGCATTGACGCCGGAGAGAACGAGGTCCGGCTTCTCGTCGAGCACTTCGCGCACGCCCATGATGACGCAGTCGGTCGGCGTGCCGCGCAGCGCATAGCGCTTGTCGTCGATCTTGCGCAGGCGCAGCGGCTCGGAGAGCGTCAGCGAATGGGCAAGGCCGCTCTGGTCCGTTTCCGGCGCCACGACCCATACGTCGTCGGTCAATTCGCGAGCGATACGCTCGAGGGCCGCAAGGCCCTCGGCGTGGATGCCGTCGTCATTGGTCAGGAGGATGCGCATTCCGTAATCGCCTCAGGCTGCTTTCTCGATCTTCTTCAGGCCGCCCATATAGGGAAGCAGCGCGTCCGGCACGGTGATGGAGCCATCCTCGTTGAGGTAGTTTTCCATGACGGCGATCAGCGCGCGGCCGACGGCGGTGCCCGAGCCGTTCAGCGTGTGCACGAAGCGCGTCGCCTTGTCGTCCTTGCCGCGGTAGCGCGC
>CBIMFD010000280.1:0-4341 GCA_966243085.1 uncultured Shinella sp. | reverse complement strand
TCGCCCGGCTGGCCGCCGGACGTCGCGTAGAAACAGGTCTGGTCCAGCTCGATGCCGCCGTCCTCGTGCACCGCCGTCACCACCGCCTCGTTTGTCGAAAGATAGAAATCGTCGCGAAAGAGGGCGGTGGTGGGAAGAGACATGAGACCTATTCGACCGGCTGATAGGGGACCTTGATCCCCGATTTCGCCGTCAGCCATCCGGGAACGGGCAGGCCCTTCGAATCGAGGAAGTCCGGGTTGAAGAGTTTCGACTGGTAGCGGTTAGCATAGTCGCAGAGGATCGTCACGATCGTATGGCCCGGGCCGAGGTCCCTGGCGAGGCGGATCGCGCCGGCGATGTTGATGCCCGAGGAGCCGCCGACGGCGATGCCTTCCTTCTCGATGAGGTCGAAGACCAGCGGGACGGCCTCGGAATCGGGGATGTTATAGGAATAGTCCGGCGTGAAGCCTTCGAGGTTCGCGGTGATGCGGCCCTGGCCGATGCCCTCGGTGATCGAGCTTCCCTCGGACTTCAGTTCGCCATGGGCATAATAATTGTAGAGCGCCGCGCCGTCCGGATCGGCAAGGGCGATCTTGATGTCCGGGTTCTTCGCGCGCAGGCCCGCCGCGACGCCGGCAAGCGTTCCGCCCGAGCCGACCGCCGAGACGAAACCGTCCACCTTGCCGTTCGTGTCGCGCCAGATTTCCGGCGCCGTGGTCTCGATATGGGCGTCGCGGTTGGCGACGTTGTCGAACTGGTTGGCCCAGATCGCGCCGTTCGGCTCGGTTCTGGCGAGTTGCTCGGCAAGGCGGCCGGAAAGCTTTACGTAGTTGTTCGGGTTCCTGTAGGGAACCGCCGGCACTTCCACCAGCTCCGCGCCGAGCAGGCGCAGCGCGTCCTTCTTCTCCTGGCTCTGCGTCTCGGGAATGACGATGACGGTGCGGTAGCCGAGCGCCTGTGCGACCAGCGCAAGGCCGATGCCGGTATTGCCCGCCGTGCCTTCCACGATGACGCCGCCCGGCCGCAACGCGCCGGAGCGCTCGGCCGCCCGGATGATCGAGAGCGCCGCGCGGTCCTTCACCGACTGGCCGGGATTGAGGAATTCCGCCTTGCCGAGGATCTCGCAGCCGGTTGCCTCGGAGGCTCCCTTGAGGCGGATCAGCGGCGTGTTGCCGATGGCGTCAAGGACGGACGGGAGAATGGACATGGCGGAGGGGCCTTTCGGGTTGGTATCGCGAATATAACGGGTTTTCGGCCTGTACGCGCCGCTTTGCAAGGAATGTGGTTTCGAGAGCAAGCGCTTCCAGAGCGATTTTTTCCAATGCGCGGCGGTCAGGCGAGGGGGCGTGCATAGACCACCTGCCGCACGTCGATGTTCTTCGCCCGGAAACCCGCTTCGCAGTAATAGAAGTAGAATTCCCACAGCTTGCGGAAACGCTCGTCGAAGCCGAGCGGCACGATGCGGTCCCACGCCGCCCAGAAGCGGTGCCGCCATTCGGCGAGCGTCCGGGCATAGTCATGGCCGAACCCGATGTCGGAAGCCGTGGAAAGGCCGACCTGGCGTCCGAGCGCGGCAAGATGCTCGCGGGTCGGCAGCATGCCGCCGGGAAAGACGTATTTCTGGATGAAATCCGGATTCGCCCGATATTCGGCATAGGCCTCCTGAAGGATGGTGATGATCTGCAGGCCGGCGCGCCCGCCGGGCTTCAGGCACTCGTTCAGCTTGGAGAAATAGGCCGGCCAGTATTTCTCGCCCACCGCCTCGAACATCTCGATGGAGACGATGCGGTCATAGGTGCCGGTCTCGTCGCGGTAGTCCTGGAATTTCAGCTCCACCCGGTCGGCAAGGCCCGCCTTCGCCATGCGTTCGCGCGCGAAGGCGAGCTGCTCGCGGCTGATCGTCAGGCCTGTCACCTTGCAGCCGATCTCGCCTGCCGCGAATTCCGCAAAGCCGCCCCAGCCGCAGCCGATCTCGAGGACGTGATCGTGCGGGCCGATCCCCGTCGCTTCGGCGAGCGCCCGATATTTCGCGACCTGCGCGGAGGCGAGGTCGTTCGCCCCGCCGGAATAGAACGCGGCGGAATAGGTCATCGAGGGGTCGAGCCACTGGGAGTAGAACGCGTTGCCGAGATCGTAATGGGCGGCGATGTTGCGTCTGGCGCCGCGTCTCGTATTGGCGTTCAGCCAGTGGCGGGCCTTCTCGAACAGCAGGAAGAGCCCGCGCGGGCCGTTCGCATAGCTGCGCGCAACCTCGGCATTGACCAGGACGAGTTCGAGGAAGGCGCCGGCGTCGGGGCTTTCCCAGTCGCCGTCCATGTAGCTTTCGGCAACGCCGATCGTACCGCCGGCGACGGCGCGATGGACGAGATTCCAGTTGTTGAGCCGAATGACGGCCTGAGGACCCGGCGCCTTGCCGCCGATGGCGAACGTCTCTCCGCCTGGAAGGGTCATCGAAAGCGTGCCCGCCTCGAGGCGCAGAAGGCCGCGCAGTACCAGTTGCGCGCGCAGCGGCAGGTCCTTCGTGCGGGCGGCGAAATTGTCGGCCGTCAGCCAACCGTCCTGTGAAAACGCATTCCGGGTGTCCGTCTCGGCCGTCATCCCTGTCCTCCGTCTCCCAACGTTACGGAAGGCTAGCGTCAACGGACCGCAACGCCAAGCCGCAAATCATGACGAGCCGGCGCGCCGGACGTGTTTGCATTTCGGGAGGCGGAATGGCCGGGCTTTAACGGCCTGTTAGCAAACATGGTTAATTTTGCGTCTATCCGGCGTGCGGCGGGAACGGAAATCCCGGCTGCCCGTTTGGACGGCAAACGGAGACATCAAGAATGCTTTTTGGACTTTTCCAGCCAGTCTCGACCGACCGGGAAGACGACATCGCCACCGGCACCTATGCGGACGGCGTCATCGGCACGCCACTTTGCGACCCCTCCGCCCGCCCGCGTGAACGCAGCCAGACCTTCCGCCGCGGCGCCCATGAGCGCGACTACGGCACGATCCGTGCCGCCGGGCAGGCCGGGGCCGGCATGGTGCCCTGAACGCCGAAGGCCTGGAACATTGGGGGCCCTGGCGTGTTTCTCTCCATCAACGGAGGAGGCCGCCATGACCCATCACATCGACAACCGTCAATTTAGTCCCCGGCAGACCCCCCATCACGTCCTCGACGTCATCGAGCACTGCCGCAAGAATGGCCTCGACAAGGCGGAAGAACGCAAGCTCCTCCGTCTCTTCGGCCGCTTCGCCAGCCGCCACGAACTTCAGATGAATACCCGGCGCGTGCCGCCGGCGGCGCGTTGAAACGAGGCGTGAAAGCCTGAAAAGCGAAAGGTCGCGCTAAACAGCGCGGCCTTTCGCAAAACTGGCTCCCCGTGCCGGATTCAATCGGCTGAAATTCCTGTCATCTTTCGTCACCGACGTCACGCAGTCCTGGTTCGGTAGATGATCGCTGCAAACATCAACACGCCGACGAGGACTGTCAGCGACGCAATGGCAACGACCGGCTCTGCCGCCTGCGTCCCCGTAAGGAGCAGATATAGCGCGGGCGCCATAACCAGCACACCCAGAACATAGACATATGCCTGCACTCTCGCGAGCCTGGAAGAGGCGCCGGACGGGTTCAGGGCGTGATACGTTCCGAAGATCGACATCGTCACCCACCCGAGCAGGTTGACGTGAGCATGTGCGCCCACCGCCGCATAGTCGTGCGTGATTGCCATTTTCAGGCCAATCGCAATACCGGCGATAAGAAAACAGATCGCCGTCAGGAAATAGAAACGAGATATCGCTGGCATGGACCCCCTCCATCGTATTTCGCGGATGGAACCATGTTTTTTGACTTTTGTCAGTAGCGGCAGGAGAGGCGGCCGACGGGCCGGATGCTCCCCTCTCGACCGTCGGGGCCGGGTGCTTTCCGGAACAGGCTCCGACCCACCGGCGTTGTGCCTCCGTCCAAAAGGAGGAAGGCGAATGAACCGCATCATCTACATTGTCGGCTTGATCGTGATCGTACTCGTGATTCTGTCGTTCTTCGGTCTTCGTTGAGGCAGCACAATGGACGAGGAACGAGAACGCCGCATCCGAGAACGCGCTTATCGGATTTGGGAGCGGAACGGCTCCGCAGACCGGCAAAGCGTCGGCAACTGGCTGCAGGCAGAGCGAGAGATCGATGAGGAGGATGCCCGGGAGACGGAAAAACTCGACGCCGTCGCGGTTGCCGGCATCACGAATCCCCATTGAGGTTCGAGTTCCATCGGGGAGCCATCCGGTATGGCGGGCGACCCTGGTCAGGAAAGAAATGAGGAGCCGGTTCAATCAAGAACCGACTCCTTCAATATGTCAGCTAATTGCTGAAGAAACTGGCTC
>CBIMFD010000279.1:0-4366 GCA_966243085.1 uncultured Shinella sp. | reverse complement strand
CCCCCTCCAAACAACCTCAGCCGAGGAAACTGTTCCCCGCCCCGTAGGCCAGCAGCGCCAGCCCTGCGAAATAGACGATCGTCAGCACCACCATCACATACCCCGCAAGCACCACCAGTCCGTCGCGCTGCGAGATGCCGGCGGCGAGCAGCAGGATGGCGATGCCCGGCAGGGTGTTGGAGAAGGGGATGAGGCCGAGCGGCGCCATCAGCAGGAGTCCCGCCCCCATCAGCACGAGACCGTTGATGCGGTTCACCACGGCACCGGAGGCAAGCCCCGTCAGGCGCGGCTTGAAGAAGCGGTCGAACCTCCGCAGCATCGTGACGCCGCGCTCCAGCACCGGCTTCAGTCGGCCGCTCTCCAGCCGCCGGTCGGCGAGCTTCCCGGGCAGCCAGGGCAGCCGGTTGAACGTGATCGCCGCGCTGATCAGCACGATGCCGGCGCCGAATACCGTCGAGACGCCCGGAATGGAAACCGGAAAGAGGAAGGGCAGCGACAGGAGGGCGCACAGCAGCAGCAGCCCGCTTTCGCCCATCATCGCCAGGAGGTCGCGCAGCGTGACGTGCTCGTCCTTGATGGAATGGATGATTTCCTCGAGCAGTTCGCTCGTCTTGCGGTCCGTATCCGTAAAGCCGATGGCCGACGTCATGAAATTCCTTCCTGCTGCCGCGCGCTTATGCCCGGCGATTGCGGCTTTCCTGCGGGACCATAGGAGGACTTTCTTGATGAAGCGTAGCCGGGGCGGGGCGGAAGCGTCAGGCCGGCTGCTCGCTGATGTCGAGGCCGGTGACGAAAAGCTGCTCGAGGAACCGCGCCGCGTCCTCGAAACGCCCGTCGCCCGCCTGGTCCTGCCCCAGCACGGCGCGCACCTGCACGTCGAAGTCGGCATAGTGCTGCGTCGTCGACCAGATCGAGAAGATGAGGTGGTAGGGATCGCATTTGGCGATCTTCCCGGCTTTCGCCCAGGCGCGGATGACCTCCGCCTTCTCGTCGACCAGCGCCTTCAGCGGCCCTTTGAGTTCGTCCTCGATATTCGGCGCGCCCTGCAATATCTCGTTGGCGAAGAGCCGGCTTTCGCGCGGGAAGTCGCGCGCCATTTCCAGCTTGCGGCGGATATAGCTGCGGATCTCCGAGACGGGATTGCCCCCCGCATCGAACTCGCGCAGCGGATCGAGCCAGGTATCGAGCACGCGGGTGATGAGCGCGCGGTGCATCGCCTCCTTGGTGCGGAAATAATAGAGGAGATTGGGCTTCGACATGCCTGCCACCTCGGCGATCTGGTCGACGGTCGCACCTCGGAAACCGTGCAGGGAAAAAACCTCCAGCGCCGCTTCGAGGATCCGCTCCTCCTTCTCCTCCTGGATGCGTGTGCGCCGCTGGGTTCTCGCCGCCCTCGGTAATGCCATGTCGCCCCCTCGCCGGCACCTCCTTTCGGAAAAGTGCCGTCAGATTCACCAGTTTAGCCAGCCGCCATTTTCCTGGGCGCGGTCTCAAGGTTTTTGGTTTTTCGGCTTGAGTGCCGCTACGGAAGCTGTAATGTTTACCAATCGGTCAAATTATCAGACAGTTATCAGGCAAAGGCAACTGCTCTGAACGGAAGGCGCAAAACAAACAGAGCGCCGCCGGCCGACGGGAACAAATCCGGGCTTCGAGAGCCCGAAGACGTGGGAGCATACGACATGGCCGCACCCGGCGAGAACATGCGTGTCAACGCGGACCGCCTGTGGGATTCCCTCATGGACATGGCGAAGATCGGCCCCGGCATTGCCGGCGGCAACAATCGCCAGACTCTCACCGATGCCGATGCCGAAGGCCGCCGCCTCTTCCAGACATGGTGCGACGACGCGGGCCTCACCATGGGCGTCGACACGATGGGCAACATGTTCATGACGCGCGCGGGCGAAGACCCGGAAGCCCTTCCCGTCTATGTCGGCTCGCATCTCGACACGCAGCCGACCGGCGGCAAGTATGACGGCGTGCTCGGCGTGCTCTCCGGCCTCGAAGTCGTCCGCTCGCTGAACGATCTCGGCATCCGCACCAAGCATCCCATCGTCGTCACCAACTGGACGAACGAGGAAGGCGCTCGCTTCGCCCCCGCCATGCTCGCCTCCGGCGTCTTCGCCGGCGTGCACACGCAGGACTACGCCTATGGCCGCAAGGACCCCGAAGGAAAAACCTTCGGCGACGAACTGAAGCGCATCGGCTGGGTCGGCGACGAAGAGGTCGGGGCACGCAGGATGCACGCCTATTTCGAATACCATATCGAACAGGGCCCGATCCTCGAAGCCGAGGGCAAGGACATTGGCGTCGTCACCCACTGTCAGGGCCTTTGGTGGCTGGAATTCACGCTGACCGGCCGCGAGGCGCATACCGGCTCGACGCCCATGGCGATGCGCGTCAATGCCGGCCTCGCCATGGCCCGCATCCTGGAAATGGTGCAGACAGTCGCCATGGAAAACCAGCCGGGCGCCGTCGGCGGCGTCGGCCAGGTGTTCTTCTCGCCGAATTCGCGCAACGTGCTGCCCGGCAAGGTCGTCTTCACCGTCGACATCCGCTCGCCCGACCAGGGCAAGCTCGACGGCATGCGCGCCCGTATCGAGGCGGAAGCCCCGAAGATCTGCGAAGCGCTCGGCGTCGGCTGTTCCGTCGAGGCGGTCGGCCATTTCGATCCCGTCACCTTCGACCCGACGCTGGTCGCCACCGTCCGCAAGGCCGCCGAAGACCTCGGCTACAGCCACATGAACATCATCTCCGGCGCCGGCCACGACGCCTGCTGGGCCGCCAAGGTCGCCCCCGCCACCATGATCATGTGCCCCTGCGTGGGTGGCCTCTCACACAACGAGGCGGAGGACATCTCGAAGGAATGGGCCGCCGCCGGCGCCGACGTCCTGCTCCATGCGGTGATCGAGACGGCCGGCATCGCCGAGTGAGTTCCGCCGTCCGGTCCGCCGGGCGGCTCCACGCTTTGCGTGCACGAAAAATCAGGACAGGGAACGGACCAACATGAGCACAGTCATCAAGGGCGGAACCATTGTCACCGCCGACCTGACCTACAAGGCGGACGTCAAGGTCGAAGGCGGGAAGATCGTCGAGATCGGGCCGGACCTTTCCGGCGATACAGTGCTGGATGCGGCGGGCTGTTACGTCATGCCGGGCGGCATCGATCCGCACGTGCATCTCGAAATGCCCTTCATGGGCACCTATTCGGCCGACGATTTCGAGAGCGGCACGCGCGCCGGCCTTGCCGGCGGCACGACCATGGTGGTCGATTTCTGCCTGCCTGATCCCGGCCAGTCACTCATCGATGCGCTGAAGCGCTGGGACAACAAGTCGACCCGCGCGAACTGCGACTATTCCTTCCACATGTCCGTCACCTGGTGGGGCGAGCAGGTCTTCGACGAGATGAAGACCATCGTGGAGGAAAAGGGCATCAACACCTTCAAGCATTTCATGGCCTACAAGGGCGCGCTGATGGTGAACGACGACGAGATGTTCGCCTCCTTCCAGCGCTGCGCCGCGCTCGGCGCGCTGCCGCTCGTGCATGCGGAGAACGGCGACGTCGTCGCCGCCATGCAGCAGAAGCTGATGGACGAGGGCAACAACGGGCCGGAAGGCCACGCCTATTCCCGTCCGCCGTCGGTCGAGGGCGAGGCGACGAACCGCGCCATCATCATCGCCGACATGGCGGGCGCGCCGCTCTATGTCGTGCATACGTCCTGCGAGCAGTCGCACGAGGCGATCCGCCGCGCCCGGCAGAACGGCATGCGCGTCTACGGCGAGCCGCTGATCCAGCACCTGACGCTCGACGAGAGCGAATATTTCGACAAAGACTGGGACCATTCCGCCCGCCGCGTCATGAGCCCGCCCTTCCGCAACAGGCAGCACCAGGATTCGCTCTGGGCAGGCCTTGCGAGCGGCTCGCTGCAGGTGGTGGCGACCGACCATTGCGCCTTCACCACGGACCAGAAGCGCACCGGCGTCGGCGATTTCCGCAAGATCCCGAACGGCACCGGGGGCCTCGAAGACCGCATGCCGATGCTCTGGACGCACGGCGTCAACACCGGCCGGCTGACGATGAGCGAGTTCGTCGCCGTCACCTCCACCAACATCGCCAAGATCCTCAACATCTATCCGCGCAAGGGCGCGATCCTCGTCGGCGCCGATGCCGATATCGTCGTGTGGGATCCGAAGCGCTCCAAGACGATCTCGGCGAAGAGCCAGCAGTCCGCCATCGACTACAACGTCTTCGAGGGAAAGGAGGTCACCGGCCTGCCGCGCTACACGCTGACGCGCGGCGTCGTCGCCATCGAAGAGGCGACGGTGAAGACCCGCGAGGGCCACGGCCAGTTCGTCAGGCGCGAGCCCT
>CBIMFD010000278.1:0-4384 GCA_966243085.1 uncultured Shinella sp. | reverse complement strand
CGGCGGTCGGCGGACATGCGCTTTTCGGCAAGGCCCTGGATCGGGTTGCCGCCGATGCGCTCGCCCGTCATCTGGTCCTGCGTGGTCATGATGCAGCGCGCGCAGGGCTTGACGAGGTCGAAGGCGATGCCGCCCACCTCGATCGTCTCCCAGAGGTCCTCCGCCCACGGTTCGTCGTTCTCGATGAGGATGTTCGTGCGGAAGCGGTCCATCCCGACCGGCTCCTGGCCCTTTTCCACGAGCGTGCGGTTGAGGTCGGCGAGCGAGCCGGTGGTCGTGACGAGGACGGGAAAGCCGTCTGCGAAACTGACGGGCGTTGGGCTTCCCGCCCATTCCTCGCCCTCGGCGCGGTGGGAGAGCGCATCCATGCATACGAGCTTTACCGGCCGGGCGAACCAGTCCGACAGCACCTCGTTCACCGCCTCGTCGGCGACCGAAGCGCTGACGGGGCTGTCCCAGACCAGCACGTCGAGGCGGTCTTCCGGCTCGAAGCTGGCGAAGAGCTGGCGGCCTTCCATTTCGAGATGCAGGCTATCGCCGACCGTCGCCGCTTCCACGCGGGCGAGCGCCTGGAGTTCGCGCTGGGTGATGAAGCGCCCGTCCGGCTCGACGATCATGTAGCGCCGGTCGCCGGCGAGGCCGTCGAGGCGGACCTCGGCGCTTTCGAGCGGAATGGCCCGGCCGCTCTTCAGCGGGTGGATGTTGAGGCCCACGACTTTCATGGAGGCGACCTTTCCTGACATTTCGATTCAACGTGCTGGCGAACCGATTCAATCCGGCAGCACAAAAGCATGTTTTTCCTCAGATTTCATCCAGAAGCATGGCGCGGATCGCCTTGAGGCGCTCGGTGCGCTCCAGCGCCATGCGCGCGCCGGACGCCGTCTGGAAGCCCTCCGCCAGCTTGAAGAGTTTCACCTCGAAATGGTCGATGGCGAAAGCCTTGTCGTCGAGGAGGCGGTTTTCGGCGAGCGGGTCGAGCGGATCGTAGAGGCCGCTGCCCATGCGCCCGGCTATGTAGAAACAGCGTGCCGCGCCGACCATGCCGATCGCGTCCAGCCGGTCGGCATCCTGCACGATCTTCGCTTCCAGCGTCTGCGGGGCAAGGTTTGCGGAAAAGCTGTGCGTAAGGATGGCGTGGGCGACGGCGGCGACCTCCTCCGTGCTCCAGCCCTCGGCGGCAAGGAGGCTTGACGCCTTTTCCGCGGCAAGGCGCGAGGCTTCTGCCCGAAGCGGCGAATTCTTCTCCACGGCCACGCAATCGTGCAGCAGCACGGCGGCGGCGAGCAGGCGCAGGTCCCCGCCCTCCTCCGCCCGGATGCGCCGGGCGTTCTTCCACACGCGGATGAGATGGGCGGCGTCGTGCGAGCCGTCGTCGGCCGAAAAAGCCTGCGGCAGCAGGCGCTCGGCAAGGTCGTCAAGCGGCGTGAAGGCGGCGGCGAGGCAGGTGAAGGACATGGACGTTCCTAGCCGGTCAGGCCTTGCCGTTCAATTCCGTCTTTCGACTTTCCGGAGAGAATCCTCTGGTAGAACAGCCCGATGCCGATCAGCACCGCGCCGAGCCCGATGAAGGAGAGCGCGCGCAGGATGCCTTCGAGATTGGACATGTCGATGAGGAAGACCTTCACCACGGCGATCAGCACAAGGCCGGCGGAGGCAAGGCGGATCGCCTTGGAATCGGCCTTCGAGCCGACCGCCAGAAGCAGCACGCCGAGCAGCAGCCAGACGACGGAATAGGTATAGGTCTCCGGCTGAAGGAAACCCTTCCAGTCGGCGATGCCCTCGCCGTGCCAGTAGCGGCGCACCGAGAGCGTCACCCAGGCGAAGACGAGCGCGACGCCGGTGAGCGCCAGCGCCATCACATAGGGCGCCGGCCGGCGGCCGCGCGCATAGTAGGCAAGGCCGCCATAGGCGACGCCCGGCAGCAGGTAGCCGACGAGGAGGAGGTCGAGCACCGGCCATTTCCCGAGCAGTTCGCCGGTGAAATAGGGATTGAGGCCGATGAAATGGGCGCTCAGCACCGAGAGCATCGAGAGGCCGCCGACGACCATCGAGCCGTAGCGAAAGACCGGGCTCGGGGAGTTGAGGTCCAGCGACATCATGATCGCCGACGCGCCGATGACCAGCAGCGTATAGATCGCCTGCTCGCCGAGCGTCGGCACGGAACTGTCGAGCACGCCGCCGTTCATGCCGTGGCGCACGAGGATCGCCGCCGTCAGCAGAAGGAAGAGGCTGGCGAGCGCCTGCAGGAGATTGCGGATGCGTTCGCCCGGCCAGCGGCGGAGCTCGAAGGCGGAAAGCGCCAGCAGCAGGGCGGGAATGCCGTAGCCGGCGAGAAGCTGGTTGAGGACCGGCGTTTTCGAGAGGTTCGCCGCACCGACGATGGTGGGCTCCCATGCGATGCGGCCGGCGATGACCGCCGCCGCGCCCGCCATCAGCCAGGGCAGGACCGGCCAGGGGCGAAGGCGCGTCGCGAAGACCGCGGCCGTGCCGAGCAGCGCAATGCCGAGTGTCGTGACGAGCCCGCTCGTCAAGGCATGGAGCGCCAGCACGAGGAAGGCGAAGCCGCCCCCGGCCAGCGCCCATTGCGGAATGAAGAGGCCGCCTTCCTCTCCTCTTTCGCGGGAGAAGGCCTCCGCCGCCACAAAGAAGACGAGGCCGAAGACCAGCGCGAAAAGGCCGTGCTTGAGGTCGAAGCCGAGATTGCCGAAGCAGAGGAAACCGATAGTAACGATGACGAAGGGAACGGCCGGCGAAAGCACGCTCCAGACCGCCGCAAGCGCCGCAGGCCCCGCCATGCGCAGGCGGACGCCGGCAAGGCCGACGGCGGCGAAGAGCGCGGCGAGGGAGAGGATCAGGTTGACCGGCACCGGCCCGGCAGGCGGCGCGGCGCCGTCGAATGTCGGCGACGTAAAGGAACTGGTCGCGCCGATCAGTCCGCCCGGCAGCGCCGCCATCACAGCGGTGCCGGCAACGGCGGCTACGGCGGAAAGGAGCGCGGGATAGATCGCCCAGCCGCGCAATGCGCCGAGGGCCGCCAGCGCCAGCACGATGGCGGCAAAGCCGTAGTCCGCATGGGAGATCGACGGCATGTCGCCGGCCAGCACCAGCGCCGGAAAGGCCATGGCGAGCGCGCCCGTCAGCGAGACGGCGACGGCCGGCGGGGCGAAAAGGCGACCGAGCGGGTCCGTGGAGGCCGCGCCGACCGGCTTAGGCATGTCCTCGGCCGAAATGCCGCCCGGCCAGACGAGGCCGTGGCCGAGGGCGAGCACCAGCATGGCCATCAGCACCGGCAGGGCATCCGGGGCGGCGGCCTGCGAGAGATAGAGCAGCGCCCAGAGCAGCATGCCGGCATTGGCGAGCGCCGGCACGACCTGCCAGCGGCGGATGCGCGCGGCGGCGAAGGTGGCGAGCCACGCGACGGAAAGGAAGCCGAAGAGCGTCCAGGCGCTCGGCTGTTCGGTCGTGACCAGCGCGGGCGTCATCATGGAGGCGAGGAGGCCGACGCCGGCGAGCGCCTGTCCGTGCAGGAGCGACAGGCCGAGGGCCGTAAAAGCGACGGTGGCGAGCAGAACGAAGGCGGCAAGCGGCCCGATGTAGGCGTAGCCGCCGTAGGCGACATAGACGACGGCAAAGAGCGTGATGACGCCCGCCGCCGTCAGCACGCCGGGGATCATGGCGTTGCGGAAGGCGTTAGCGATGAGCGGCTGGGTACGCCGGCGTACGGCTTCGCCGGCCGCCATCAGCAGGAGGCCGAAGACGGCGGCGAGCGACAGGCGCACCGCCGGGCTCAAAAGCCCCGCCTCGATGGAATATTTCACCATGAACACGCCGCCGAGCGCGAGTGCGATGCCACCCACCCAGACGGCCCAGCGCGCGCCGATTCGACTCTCGAAACTTTCCTTCGGCCACGCCGGCGGGGCAGCGGCAACGACGTCTTCAGCAGCCTCGCTCGCCTCAGCCGGCGCGGCGGATTCGCCACCGGAGATCGCCCTGCCCTTTTGCGCCTCGTCCACCACGCTCGCCGTCCACGGACCTACGGCATCCGCCTGCCCTTCTTCCGGCACCGCTTCGGCCGGGGCTTCCACCTCTTTCGCCACGCCGCCGGCCTTCAGGGCCTCCACCTCCTGCCGGAGGCGGCCGACCTCCTCCCCGAGAATCCGTGCGCTGCGACGTGCGATGTTGAGGGCGCAGATGGCCAGGAAAAGGGCGACCAGAGGGAGGATTTCGAACATGGAGGCTCCAACGCGGCACGATCGGCGCGCAGACTACCCGGTTTCGCCCAAACGCCAAACCGGGGACGTTTCAGCCCCGCGATCTCTTCGCGGTCAGCGGGTCAGGTTATCGATGGGGAAGATCGCGCAGGTTTCCGTGCCATGGGCGAGCA
>CBIMFD010000277.1:0-4389 GCA_966243085.1 uncultured Shinella sp. | reverse complement strand
GGAGCCCCCATGACCGCCGTTCTGTTCCAGCAAGTCTCCCGCCATTTCGGCGCCGTGCGCGCCGTCGACGGCGTGGACCTGGCCATTGCCGAAGGCGAGTTCTTCGCCATGCTCGGCCCGTCCGGTTCCGGAAAGACCACATGCCTGCGCCTGATGGCCGGCTTCGAGCAGCCGACCGCCGGCCATATCGAGATCTTCGGCGAGACGGCCGAGGGCGTACCGCCCTACCGGCGCAACGTCAACACGGTCTTCCAGGACTATGCCCTCTTCCCGCATCTCTCGATCCTCGAAAACGTGGCCTACGGGCTGATGGTCAAGGGCGTCGGCAAGGCGGAACGGCTGAAGGCGGCGGAAGAGGCGCTTTCCATGGTGAAGCTGCCCGGCTACGGCACGCGCCGGCCCGGCCAGCTTTCCGGCGGCCAGCGTCAGCGCGTGGCGCTCGCCCGTGCCCTCGTCAACCGACCCCGTGTCCTCCTTCTCGACGAGCCGCTCGGCGCGCTCGACCTGAAGCTGCGCGAACAGATGCAGGAAGAGCTGAAATCGCTGCAGAAATCCCTTGGCATCACCTTCGTCTTCGTCACCCACGACCAAGGCGAGGCCCTGTCGATGGCCGACCGCATCGCCGTCTTCAGCGAGGGCAGGATCCAACAGCTCGGCACGCCGGAAGAGGTCTACAAGCGGCCGAAGACCCGCTTCGTCGCCGATTTCGTCGGCTCCTCCAACGTGCTGCCGCCGGATTTCGTCGAGAGCCTCGGCTTCGGCCGGCATCATGCGAGCCTGCGCCCCGAGGCGATCGCACTCGGCGACGGCCCCGGCCGCAAGCAATTTTCCGGCCGCGTGACGTCGGCGAACTTCCTCGGCGCGGCAAGCCGCGTGACGGTGGAGGCGAACGGCGCACGCATCGCCGCCATGGTGCCGGCTTCGCTCGCCGTGCCCGCCGAGGGCGCGACGGTCACCCTCTCCTTCCTGCCGGAGGACTTGCATACGATGGATGGTGCGGAATGACCACCGGCACCTCCATCCTCGCCCGCCGCACGGGCGCCCTCGGGCAGCTTTCGGATACCTTCTGGCGCAAGCCGGGGATCCTTCTCTTCCTGATGCTGACGCCGCCGCTCCTCTGGCTCGGGGTCATCTATCTCGGCTCGCTCTTCGCGCTGCTGCTCCAGAGCTTCTTTTCGATCGATGACTTTTCCGGGCTGATCAACTACGAGTTCACGCTCGGCACCTACAGGCAGCTCCTGATCCCGTCGAACTTCGACATCATTCTGCGCACGGTCGTCATGGCCGCGCTGGTGACGCTCGCCTCCGCCGCCATCGCCTTTCCCATCGCCTATTACGCGGCGCGCTATGCCCGCGGAAAATGGAAGGTCGTCTTCTATCTCGGCGTCATGCTGCCGCTCTGGTCGAGCTATCTCGTGAAGGTCTATGCCTGGAAGCTGATCCTCGCCAAGGAAGGCATCCTCACCTGGATCTTCGCCAAGCTCCATCTCACCTGGCTGCTCGACGCGTGGCTTTCTCTGCCGGTCATCGGCGGCTCGTCGCTGTCGATCAGCTATACCGGCACCTTCATCGTCTTCATCTATGTGTGGATGCCCTTCATGATCCTGCCGATCCAGGCCGCGCTGGAGCGCGTGCCGGGCAACCTGATCGAGGCCTCCGCCGACCTCGGCGGCAATCCGGCGCAGACCTTCCGCCATGTGCTCTTTCCGCTGGCGCTGCCCGGCATCATCGCGGGCTCCATCTTCACCTTCTCGCTGACGCTCGGCGACTACATCATTCCGCAGATCATCGGCTCGTCGCGGCTCTTCATCGGGCAGGCCGTCTATGCCCAGCAGGGCACGGCCGGCAACATCCCGCTTGCCGCCGCCTTCTCCGTCGTGCCGATCGTCATCATGGGCCTCTATCTCTGGATGGCCAAGCGACAGGGGGCCTTCGATGCGCTCTGACAAGAACACCTCCGCCCCTCTCGGCCTGAAGGTCGCCGCGGGCGCCGGCCTCCTCTTCCTGCACCTGCCGATCCTGCTGATCTTCCTCTATGCCTTCACGACGGAGGAGAAGAGCTACCAGTTCCCGCCGCCGGGCTATACGCTCAAATGGTTCGCGACCGCCTGGAACCGGCCGGATGTGTGGGACGCGCTCGGGCTTTCCGTCCGCGTCGCCTCGATCTCGACGGCCGTCGCCCTCGTGCTCGGCACGCTCTGCGCCGCCGCCGTCTCGCGCACGCGGTTCTTCGGCCGGGAGACGGTGTCGCTGCTGGTGATCCTGCCCATCGCGTTGCCCGGCATCATCACCGGCATCGCGCTGCGCTCGGCCTTCTCCTTCGTCGACATCCCCTTCTCGTTCTGGACCATCGTGCTCGGCCACGCGACCTTCTGCGTCGTGGTCGTCTACAACAATGCCGTCGCCCGTTTCCGCCGCATTTCCGGCTCGCTGGTGGAGGCCTCGATGGACCTCGGCGCCGACGGCTTCCAGACCTTCCGCTACGTCATCCTGCCGAACATCGGCACGGCGCTGCTCGCCGGCGGTATGCTCGCCTTCGCGCTCTCCTTCGACGAGGTGATCGTGACGACCTTCACGGCGGGCCAGCAGTCGACGCTGCCGATCTGGATGCTGGAGGAACTGGTGCGCCCCCGCCAAAGGCCGGTCACGAACGTCGTCGCCATGGTGGTGGTGCTCGTCACCTTCCTGCCGATCCTTGCAGCCTATTACCTCACCCGCGACGGCGACCAGGTCGCCGGCGCCGGCAAATAACCTGACACAAGGGAGAACATCATGGACACCCAGATGCTGATCGGCTCGCGCTTCGAGGCCGGAACCGAGGCCGAGGAACATGTCCTCAACCCGAAAACGGGCGCCCGGATCGTCGACCTGCCGGAAGCCTCGCACACGCAGATCGACGCCGCCGTGGATGCCGCGGAAAAGGCCTTCACCAATTGGGCGGCGACCACGCCCGCCGAGCGCTCCGGCTATCTCCTGAAGATCGCCGACGCCATCGAGAAGGACGCCGACGCCTTCGCCGCACTGGAATCGCTCAACTGCGGCAAGCCGATCAACGCCGTGCGCAACGACGAGCTGCCGGCCATCGTCGACTGCTGGCGCTTCTTCGCCGGCGCCATCCGCTCGCTGCATGCGCCGGTCGCGGCCGAATACCTGCCCGGCTTCACCTCCATGGTGCGGCGCGACCCGGTCGGCATCGTCGGCTCCATCGCGCCGTGGAACTATCCGCTGATGATGATGGCCTGGAAGCTGGCGCCGGCCATTGCCGGGGGCAACACCGTCGTCTTCAAGCCCTCCGAGCAGACGCCGCTGACGGCGCTGAAGATGGCGAAACTCCTCGCCGACATCCTGCCGGAGGGCGTCGTCAACGTCATCCTCGGCCGCGGCGAGACGGTCGGCAACACGCTGATCAACCATCCGAAGATCAACATGGTCTCGATCACCGGGGACGTGGCGACCGGCAAGAAGGTGCTCGCCGCTGCGGCCAAGACCGTCAAGCGCACGCATCTGGAGCTCGGCGGCAAGGCTCCCGTCCTCGTCTTCGACGACGCGGACCTTGCGGCGGTGGTGGAGGGCATCCGTACCTTCGGCTACTACAATGCCGGCCAGGACTGCACCGCCGCCTGCCGAATCTATGCGCAGGACGGCATCTACGAGAAATTCGTCGCCGATCTTTCCACCGCCGTCTCGACCATCCGCTACAACGACCCGGACGACACGCAAAACGAGATCGGCCCGCTGATCTCCAAGCGCCAGCGCGACCGGGTGGCGAGCTTCGTCGAGCGTGCGGCGGACGTGAAGCATATCGAGATCACCACGGGCGGGCGCCCCGGTAGCGAGGAAGGCTATTTCTTCCAGCCGACCGTGGTGGCCGGTGCCACGCAGGACGACGAGATCGTGCGCCGCGAGGTCTTCGGCCCCGTCGTCTCCGTCACCCGCTTCTCCGATGCGGATCAGGCCGTCGCCTGGGCCAACGACAGCGACTACGGCCTTGCCTCCTCCGTCTGGACGAAGGACATCGGCAAGGCGATGAAGACCGCCTCGCGCCTCCAATACGGCTGCACCTGGATCAACACCCACTTCATGCTGACCAACGAAATGCCGCACGGCGGCGTCAAGCAGTCGGGCTACGGCAAGGACATGTCGATCTACGCGCTGGAGGACTACACCGCCGTGCGGCATGTGATGATCAGCCACGGGTGATTGCAGCAGCGAAGCTACCCCCTCTGCCCTGCCGGGCATCTCCCCCACAAGGGGGGAGATTGGATGGAGAGCTGGCTTCCTTCCCATCAAAAGAGGAATTGGGAGCAGGCCCCTTGCCGATCTCCCCCCTTGTGGGGGCAGGGCAATCGCATATGGAGTTCGGTGGGTCCCACATGGCCCTTCTCCCCA
>CBIMFD010000276.1:0-4403 GCA_966243085.1 uncultured Shinella sp. | reverse complement strand
GCCTCCTCCAGATGCCGGGCTATATCGTCGACGATCTGCTCCACCGGCCTGTCGATATCGACCGTCATGGCAATTTCATCCGGGGCCGGCGGTTCGAGCGCGGCGAACTGGCTGTCGATAAGGCTTGCCGGCATGAAATGGCCTGTGCGGGACTTCATGCGATCCGCGATCAGGTCCCGGCTGCCGGCAAGGTGGACGAAGAGGACGGGCGCGCCGGCCTCTTTGCGGATATGATCGCGATAGCGGCGTTTCAGCGCCGAGCAGCCGAGGACGAGAATGCCGTCCGGCGCGGCGAGCTTCCGCCCGACGAGGGTGAGCCAGGGCCAGCGGTCCTCGTCGGTCAGCGCCTCGCCGCGGCGCATCTTGTCGATGTTTTCCTGCGGATGCAGGTCGTCGCCGTCGAGATAGGTGGCGCCGATGCGGGCGGCGAGCGCCGCGCCGACCGCCGATTTACCGCAGCCGGCAACGCCCATCAGGACGATGCGCCGGTTTGCCTCAGAGCGAGGCCGTGATGCCGCCGTCGACATAGAGCGTGTGTCCGTTCACGAAAGAGGAAGCGTCGGAGGAAAGGAAGATGCAGGCGCCGACGAGCTCGTCGACCTTGCCCCAGCGGCCGGCCGGCGTGCGCTTTTCCAGCCAGGCGGAGAAGGCGGGATCGGCAACGAGCGCGGCATTCAGCGGCGTGTCGAAATAGCCGGGTGCGATGGCGTTGCATTGCAGGCCGTATTTCGCCCAGTCCGTCGCCATGCCCTTGGTGAGGTTGCCGACGGCGCCCTTGGTGGCCGTGTAGGGGGCGATGCCCGGGCGGGCCAACGCGGTCTGCACGCTGGCGATGTTGATGATCTTGCCCGCGCCGCGCGCGATCATGTGGCGCGCGACGGCCTGGCCGACATTGAAGACGGAGGAGACGTTCGTCCGCAGCAGCCGCTCGAAGGCCTCGGCGGGAAAATCCTCCAGCGGCGTGCGGTACTGCATGCCGGCATTGTTGACGAGGATGTCGATGGCGTCGACCTCCGCCTCGAAGGTATCGACCGCCTTGCGCGCGGCCTCATGGTCGGTGGCGTCGAAGGCGAGCGTGTGCCCGGCGCCGAGGCTTTCCGCCGCCGCCTTCAGCCGGGCCTCGTCGCGGCCGTTGAGGACGACCTGCGCGCCCGCCGCCGCAAGGCCCTTCGCCAGCGCGAAGCCGATGCCCTGCGAGGAGCCGGTGACGAGGGCGCGCCGGCCCGTCAGGTCGAAGAGTTGGATGCTCATGGGTCATGTCCTCAGGAAAATGTGATCTGCGTCTTCATCGACTGGCCCTTGTCGGAGGCGATCGCGAAGGCCTGCAAGGCGTCGGCGAGCGGCAGGGTGTGGGTGATCAGCGGCTTGACGTCGATGAGGCCGCCCTGCATCAGCTTCACCGCCACGGCGAATTCCTCATGAAAGCGGAAGGAGCCGCGCAGGTCCAGTTCCTTGGCGGTGATCGCCATCATCGGCAGGCTCATCTCGCCGCCGAGGCCGAGCTGGACGATGACGCCGCGCGGGCGCAGCGCATGGATGCCGGCAACGAGCGCGGGCTGTGCGCCCGAGCATTCGTAGAGGACGTCGAAAGTGCCCTTGTTCTCGCTGAAGGGGAGAAGGCCGTCGCGGTTTTCCGACAGGTTGACCGTGCGGTCTGCACCGACAGCGCGGGCAAAGCCGAGCGCGCGTTCGGAAAGGTCGGCCGCGACGATCTCGGCGGCGCCGGCCCTTCTGGCGGCAAGGATGGAGAGGGTGCCGATCGGCCCGCAGCCGGTGACGAGCACGCGCTTGCCCAGCATCTCGCCGGCGCGGCGCGTGGCGTGCAGCGTCACCGAGAGCGGCTCGGCCATCGCCGCTTCCCCGGCCGAGAGCCCGTCGGCCTTCACGCACTGGCTTGCATTGGCGACCAGCCGCTCGCGGAAGGCGCCCTGGATATGCGGGAAGGGCATCGCGGAACCGTAGAACCGCATGTTGAAGCAATGGTTCGGCAAGCCCTTGAGGCAATATTCGCAGGTGCCGCAGGGCCGCGAGGGCGAGACGGCGACGAGGTCGCCGACGGCAAGGCCGGAGACGCCTTCGCCAAGGACGGAAATATGGCCGGAGACCTCGTGGCCGAGGATCATCGGTTCCTTGAGGCGCACCGTGCCGAAGCCGCCGTGGTTATAATAATGCAGGTCCGAGCCGCAGATGCCGCCGCTCGCAAGGCGTATCTCCACCTCGCCGGGGCCGGGCGCGGCAAGGGCGCTTTCCTCGACCCGCAGGTCCTTCGGGGCATGGATGACGATGGCTTTCATGGCATTACCCTCACAGGACCGGGGTCGGCAGCGGCCGGCCGTCGAAATGGGCCGACAGGTTGTCGAAGACGAGCTGGCCCATGGCCTTGCGAGTCTCCACCGTGCCGGAAGCCATATGCGGCTGCAAGAGCACGTTGTCGAGCGCAAGGAAGCGCGGGTTGAGGTTCGGTTCGCCCTCGAAGACGTCGAGCGCGGCCGAGCCGAGCGTCCCGGCCTCCAGCGCATCGAGAAGGGCGCCTTCGTCGATGTTGGAGGCGCGCGAGATGTTGATCAGCATGCCGTCGGGCCCCAGCGCCTCGATGACCTTGCGGCCGACGATGTGGCGCGTCTCGGCCGAGGCGGCGAGGGTGACGAAGAGGAAATCCGAGCGTTCGGCAAGCGCGACCGGATCGGCGACGAAGGCCCAGTCCCTGGCGAAGTCCTTCGGGCCGGTGTCGCTGTAGGCGATGTCCATGCCGAAGCCGGCGAGGCGCTTTGCCACCTCGTAGCCTATACGGCCGAGGCCGAGGATGCCGGCACGCCGGCCGTGCACGCGGCGTTTCAGCGGGTAGAGGCCCTTCGCGGCCCAGTTGCCGCTCCTGACCCAGCGCTCGCCGCCGATCATGCCGCGCGCCTCGGCGAGCATCATGGCGACGCCGAGGTCGGCGACGTCCTTGGTCAGCACGTCCGGCGTGTTGGTGACGCGGATGCCGCGCTCGCGGGCCGCGGCGAGGTCGACCGCGTCGAAGCCGACGCCGTAGACGGAGATGACCTCCAGCTTCGGCAGCGCCTCGATCATCGCCCGGCTGGCGCCGAGCTCGCCGCGCGTGGCGATGCCACGGATATTGGCGCCATGCTCGGCAAGGAACGCCGCCTTGTCGGCCGCCTTGAAATAGCGGTGCATGGTGAAATGTGCATCCAGACGCTCCTGGTCCCATTCGGGGTAGGGGCCAACCTGCAATAGCTCGATCTTGCTCACGGCATGTCCTTCGGAAGGTGACTTGTTATCGATAACATATTCCGCTTTGGAGAATTGTCCAGCCCTCAATTTGCGCTTGCCGGGGGTGATGGGAAAATGCCGCTTGACAGCAATGTTATCGATACCATATCAATATCGTATGGCCTCATCGTGCTTTGGGAGGAGCGGATGGATACGGACACGCTTCTGGAATTCCGTGACGTCTCGAAGGAGTTCGGCGGCACCAGGGCTTTGACGAGCGTATCGCTCGATCTGAAGCGAGGCGAGATTCTTGCGCTGCTCGGCGAGAACGGCGCGGGCAAGTCTACTCTCATCAAGACGCTCGCCGGCATCTACCGGCCGGACGGCGGCGAAATCCTCTTTCGCGGCGAGCCTTACCAGCACCGTCCGCCCCGGCCCAACGAGCGCCAGTCCGTCGCCTTCATCCACCAGGACCTCGGCCTCATCGAATGGATGACAGTCGCCGAGAATGTCGGCCTCGCGCAGGGCTTTTCCATGCGCCGCAAGCTGATCGACTGGAACGCGACGGCGCGGCGCACCGCCGAGGCGCTGAAGCTGGTCGGCTGCGATTTCGACCCGTCCACCCGCGTGCAGAACCTCACGCGCACCGAAAAGTCGCTGGTCGCCATCGCCCGCGCGCTGGCGGTGGAGGCGGACGTGCTCGTCCTCGACGAGCCGACCGCCAGCCTTCCGGCCGACGAGGTGGAGCGCCTGTTCGCCGCCATCCGCCCGCTGAAGGAGCGGGGCGTCGCGATGATCTACGTCTCGCACCGGCTCGACGAGATCTTCCGCATCGCCGACCGCGTCGCCGTGCTGCGCGACGGCCATCTCGTCGGCGAGACGGCGGTGGCGGACACCAATCCGGATGAGCTCATCCGCATGATCATCGGCGACAAGGCCGGCCAGCTCTTCGCCAAGGCGCATTCGGCGCCCGGCGAGACGCTGGTCTCCGTGCGCGATTTCACCTGCCGCGGCGCCGGCCCCGTCTCGTTCGAGCTGAAGCAGGGCGAGCTTCTCGGCCTCGTCGGCCTACGCGGCGCGGGGCAGGAGCTGATCGGCCGAGCGCTCTTCGGCGCGGAGCCGGCGACGGGGGCGGTGACGATCCGCGGCGCGCGTCCGGACCTTGCCAGCCCCGAAACGGCGATCGCCTC
>CBIMFD010000275.1:0-4436 GCA_966243085.1 uncultured Shinella sp. | reverse complement strand
GCCCGCGCTTCTTGCCGATGCGAGGGAAGCAGCCGGCCGTTTGCCGGACGACGGCTCCTGACATTCTGCTGCGGCGACACACCGTCAACGCCGGCCGCCCTATCCCTCCCCTCCGCCGCCCGCTAGCATGCCTTCCACGAACCACGACAGGAGGGTGCGATGAGCTTCTTTCCGGGAAAGGACCCCGAGGCCGGCGATGCGGCGGCGTGCGATGCGCTGGACCTTTTGATCATTCCGCGCACCAGCGACATCGGCGGGCTGGAGGTGCGGCGCGCGCTGCCGACGGCAAAGCGCCGGTTGGTCGGCCCGTTCATCTTCTTCGACCGCATGGGGCCGGCGCTGCTGCGGGCGGGCGAGGCGATCGACGTGCGCCCGCATCCCCATATCGGCCTTTCCACCGTCACCTATCTCTTCGACGGCGAGATCAAGCACCGCGACAGCCTCGGCACCGAGATGGTCATCGCCCCCGGCGACGTGAACCTGATGACGGCGGGGCGCGGCATCGTGCATTCCGAGCGCTCGCCGGAGAACCTGCGCGGCCGGCCGCAATCCATTTCCGGCCTCCAGACCTGGCTGGCGCTGCCCGACAGCCAGGAGGAGATGGCGCCCGTCTTCTCGCACACCACGAAGGGGGAGCTTCCGGCCTTCTCGGCGGACGGCATCACCGGGCGCACGATCATCGGCAAATACGAGGGCCACGCCTCGCCCGTCGCCGTGCCGACGGACACGCTCTATACCGACCTGACGCTCGCCCCCCGCGCCGCCGCGCCGCTTGCGGCCGACTGGGAGGAGCGCGCGGTCTATGTGCTCTCCGGCACGCTGGACGTTGCTGGCGATCTCTTCGAGGCCGACCGGCTGCTCGTCTTCCGCCCGGGCGACGCGATCACGCTGAGGGCCGGCCCGGAAGGCTGTCACATCATGCTCTTCGGCGGGGCGGCGCTCGGCTCGAAGCGCTATATCTGGTGGAACTTCGTCTCCTCCTCGAAGGAGCGGATCGAGCAGGCCAAGGAAGAGTGGCGCACCGGCCGCTTCGACATCGTGCCCGGCGACGAAGAGGAGTTCATCCCCCTGCCGGGGGGATGACGCTCTCCGGTCTCTTCTCTTCCCCCGAGCCTCCAAGGCAATCGCATATGGCAGCTCGTTCCCACTTTCCCCTTCTCCCCCTCGGGGAGAAGGTGGCCCGAAGGGTCGGATGAGGGGGCGAGCGTGCCGTGTTCGCCTGCGGCTCCCCCTCATCCCGCTGCCGCGACCTTCTCCCCGCTGGGGAGAAGGGGCAGGTCATGCAAGTCGAACTCCATATGCGTTTGCCCTTTCGTCCTCTCCCGTCCCTCCGCCTTCCCCTCCGTTATGCTCGGGCTTGACCCAAGCATCCATGCCACGGCGACGACGTGCAGTGGGGCGTGGATCCTCGGCTCAAGGCCGAGGATGACGACAGAAATGGTATCGCGCTTCCTTGCCCACTTGACGAACCCATAGCCATACGGCTATATGAAATCCATAGCCATCGAGGTATGGATTTTGACCGAAGCCCACGACATCCTCTTCCGCACATTGGCCGACCCGACGCGGCGGGGCCTCTTCGAGCGGCTTTGCCGCGAGGGCGAGAAGACCGTCGGCGCGCTGACGGCGCAGGCGGGCGTCTCGCAGCCGGTCGTTTCCAAACATCTCAGCCTGCTCAAGCAGGCGGGCCTCGTGCGCGACCGCCACGAGGGCCGGCAGACCCATTACAGCGCGCAGCTTGACGCGCTCGCGCCGCTGGTCGACTGGACCGGCCGGATGACCCGCTTCTGGGAGGCGCGGTTCGACGATCTCGAAAATCTGCTGAGGAGAATGGACCAATGAACACGGAGATACGCTCGGTCGTCGTCGAGCGCGAAATCGCCCATCCGCCGGAAAAGCTCTGGCGCGCGCTGACGCAGCCGCATCTCATCGCCGAGTGGCTGATGCGTAACGACTTCGCGCCGGTCGTCGGCCACAGGTTCACGCTGAGCGGAGACTGGGGCAGCGTCGAATGCGATGTGCTGACGGTCGAGCCCGGGAAAACCCTGACCTACACCTGGAATCACGCGCATGCCGACCCGGCTTTCGATCTGAGGAGCGTGGTAAGCTTCACGCTGACGCCGACGGGTTCCGGCACGCTGCTGCGCATGGAGCAGTCCGGTTTCCGGCCGGAGCAGAAGCAGGCCTTCGGCGGCGCGCGCTATGGCTGGGAGCAGAACTTCACGAACCTCGAACGGGTTCTGGCGGAATTGGAATAGGAGGAAATGCAAATGAACTGGACCCTGAAAATCCGTCAGGTTCATCGCTGGCTTTCGATCCTCTTCACGCTCGCCGTGCTTATCAATATCGCCGCGATGACCGTGGGGCAGCCGCCCATCTGGATCGGCCTCCTCGCCCTCTTCCCCCTCGTCCTGCTTCTTGCAAGCGGGCTCTATCTCTTCGCGCTACCCTATGCGGCGCGGTGGCGGCGCGGCTAGGAGGGCGCGATGGCCGACAAGCCTATCCTCCTTTCGGGCGGGAATCCGCAGATCGCCAAGGGTTACGGCGACGGGCCGGTCAAGGCCTATATCGCGGCGATGCCGGGCTGGAAGAGCGATGTCGGCCGCCGGCTGGATGCGCTGATCGAGAAGACGGTGCCGGATGTCCAAAAGGCGGTGAAGTGGAACTCCCCGTTCTACGGCATCGAGGGCGACGGGTGGTTTCTCAGCTATCATTGCTTTGCGAAGTACGTAAAGCTGACCTTCTTCCGAGGAACGTCGCTCGATCCGGTCCCGCCGGTCGCGTCGAGGACGGCGCAAACGCGCTATTTCCACATTCACGAGCGCGAAGAGCTTGACGAGGAACAGCTTGCAGGCTGGATCAGGCAGGCAAGCCGCCTTCCCGGCGAACGCATGTAACCAGCAGAAAGGCAGACCATGACAGAAGCAGACACCCCGTCCCGGCTGATCGACAAGCGCATCACCGAACTTGCCGACTGGCGCGGCGAAACGCTGGCCCGGCTGCGCGCGCTGGTGAAGGCGGCCGATCCCGACATCGTCGAGGAATGGAAGTGGCGCGGCGTTCCCGTCTGGGAGCATGACGGCATCGTCTGCACCGGCGAGACCTACAAGGCGGCGGTGAAGATGACCTTCGCCAAGGGGGCTTCACTCGAGGACCCCGCCGGGCTCTTCAACTCCAGCCTCGAGGGCAACACGCGCCGCGCCATCGATTTCCACGAGGGCGAGGAAATCGACGAGGAGGCGCTGAAGGCGCTCATCCGCGCCGCCGTCGCGCTGAACCAGTCCGCGCGGGCCCGGAAGAAGAAGACGTAACCGGCGAGACTGAAACCCCGTCCGCAAAATGCCCGAATTGCCCGACACAACGCAGCGATGCGTCGGATTGCGCGGTATCAATCGGGTGAAATACGCTCTAGACTTGTCGAAACGGTTGAAATCGCGCGCCGCATTCTGCATTTGACAGGCAAGCGCGGTTTTGGACCGCATGTCCGGCACGGGCTTCGCGAGGGAGCCGCCGCAACCGGGCGCGACAACGAGGCATAGAGTGACACAGACGCCAGCCACCCCCCTGCTCGACAAGGTCCATGTTCCGGCGGACCTGAAGGCCGTCGAAGACCGCGACCTGCCGCAGTTGGCAAGCGAGTTGCGCGCCGAGATGGTCGATGCCGTCTCGCGCACCGGCGGCCATCTCGGCGCGGGCCTCGGCGTGGTGGAGCTGACCATCGCCATCCACAAGGTCTTCGACACGCCGAAGGACCGGCTGATCTTCGACGTCGGCCACCAGTGCTATCCGCACAAGATCCTCACCGGCCGGCGCGAGCGCATCCGCACGCTGCGCCAGGAGGACGGCCTTTCCGGCTTCACCCGGCGGGCCGAGAGCGAATACGACCCCTTCGGCGCCGCCCATTCCTCGACCTCTATCTCCGCCGGCCTCGGCATGGCGGTGGCGGCCGACCTTTCCGGCGAGAAGCGCAACGTCATCGCCGTCATCGGCGACGGGGCGCTTTCGGCCGGCATGGCCTACGAGGCGCTGAACAATGCCGGCGCGCTCGACGCGCGCCTCATCGTCATCCTCAACGACAACGACATGTCCATCGCCCCGCCGACAGGCGCCATGAGCGCCTATCTGGCGCGCCTTGCCTCCGGCCGCACCTATATGGGCTTCCGCGAGATCGGCAAGAAGCTGACGGCCTATCTCGGCAAGAAGGTGGACCGGGCGATCACCCGCGCCGTCGAGCACGCGCGCGGCTACGTCACCGGCGGAACGCTCTTCGAGGAGATGGGCTTCTACCATATCGGCCCCATCGACGGACATTCCTTCGAGCATCTTCTGCCCGTGCTGCGCAATGTGCGCGACAACGCGAAAGGCCCCGTGCTGATCCACGTCGTGACGCAGAAGGGCAAGGGCTATCCGCCGGCGGAAGCGGCCGCCGACAAGTA
>CBIMFD010000274.1:0-4439 GCA_966243085.1 uncultured Shinella sp. | reverse complement strand
CTCGACATCACTGCCTCTTCCGACAACCGCGACACGATCTTCGACGTCGTAGCGCGCACGGCCGAGCATTGCTTCATGCCGCTCACCGTCGGCGGCGGCGTGCGCACGGTCGCCGACATTCGCAAGCTCCTGCTTGCCGGGGCCGACAAGGTGTCGATCAACTCGGCCGCCGTCGCCAATCCGGGTTTCGTGGCGGAAGCGGCCGACAAGTTCGGCAACCAGTGCATCGTCGTCTCGATCGATTCCAAGAAAGTTTCGCAGGAAGGCGAAGACGACCGCTGGGAGATCTTCACCCATGGCGGGCGCAAGCCGACCGGCATCGATGCCGTCGCCTTCGCGGAGAAGATGGTGGAGCGCGGGGCGGGCGAACTGCTGCTCACCTCCATGGACCGCGACGGCCAGAAGGGCGGCTACGACATCGCACTGACGCGCACGATCGCCGACCGCGTTTCCGTGCCGGTCATCGCGTCCGGCGGCGTCGGCAATCTCGACCATCTCGTCGAGGGCGTGCGCGATGGCCATGCGACGGCGGTTCTCGCCGCCTCGATCTTCCATTTCGGCACCTATACGGTGGGCGAAGCCAAGCGCTACATGGCCGATCACGGCATTGCCATGCGGCTCGACTGAGGAGATCACGATGACCGATTTCACCCTTGCCGATCTCGAGCGCATCGTCGAGGCCCGCGCCGCGGCCGACCCGTCCGAAAGCTGGACGGCCAAGCTTGTCGCCGCCGGCCAGCCGCGGGCGGCGAAAAAACTCGGCGAAGAGGCGGTCGAGACCGTCATCGCGGCCATCGAGAACGACAGGGCGGCGCTGACCGGCGAAGCCGCCGACCTCCTCTATCACCTGATGGTCGTATTGAAAATCGGCGGCATCCGGCTACAAGATGTGCTGGGAGAGCTGGAAAGACGCACGGGCCAATCGGGCATCGCGGAAAAGGCCAGCCGGAAGAGCTGATGATCCAGGCAGTGCGTGACAAGGACCAGGCGGATATTCCGGACGACTACGGCAACCGCGACTATTCCCCCTACCGCTTCTTCTCGGCCGAGGAATGGGCGCATTTCCGGGCCGACACGCCGCTGACGCTGACGGAGAACGAGGTGCAGCGCCTGCGCTCCCTCAACGACCCGATCGACCTCGACGAGGTGCGGCGCATCTATCTGTCGCTCTCCCGCCTGCTCTCGGCCCATGTCGAATCCTCGCAGATGCTCTTCGAGCAGAGGAAGCAGTTCCTCAGCCTTTCCGACGAGGCCAAGACCCCCTTCGTCATCGGCATCGCCGGCTCCGTCGCCGTCGGCAAGTCCACCACGGCACGCATCCTGATGGAGCTTCTTTCGCGCTGGCCCTCCAGCCCCAAGGTCGATCTCGTGACCACCGACGGCTTCCTCTATCCGAACGCCGTGCTCCAGCGCGAGAAGATGATGGACCGCAAGGGCTTTCCGGAGAGCTACGACATCGGCTCGCTGCTGCGCTTCCTTTCGGCCATCAAGGCCGGCAAGAAGGACGTCAAGGCGCCGGTCTATTCGCACCTGACCTATGACGTGCTGCCGAACACCTTCCGCACCGTCGACCGGCCGGACATCCTGATCTTCGAGGGCATCAACGTCCTGCAATCGCGCAACCTGCCGGCGGACGGCAAGATCGTGCCGATGGTCTCGGATTTCTTCGACTTCTCGATCTATATCGACGCGGAAGAGACGCAGATCCACAACTGGTATGTCGAGCGTTTCATGCGTCTGCGCGAAACGGCCTTCCAGAACCCGGATTCCTACTTCCACCGCTACGCGACGATCAGCGAGACGGCGGCGCTCGCCATTGCCGAAGGCCTCTGGCACAACATCAACCTGAAGAACCTGCACCAGAACATCCTGCCGACGCGCCCGCGTGCCGACCTGATCCTGCAGAAGGGCCGCAACCACCTCATCGAGACGGTGGGCCTGCGCAAGCTCTAAGCCGGCTATGGATTGACCCGGCGAAGCGTCAGGTTGATGCGCCCGCCGTTCTTCAAAAGCGTCGAGGTGCCCGGATAGATCCGGTCGACGCCATGGAAGATCAGCCGGCTTTCCCCTCCGAAGACGAAGACGTCGCCGCTCGAAAGGCGGAAGGACCGCGTCGGATCGCTGCGTGAAACACCACCCACGCGGAACAGGCACTGATCGCCGAGCGAGACGGAAACGACGGGCGCGCCAAATTCGCTTTCGTCCCGGTCCTGATGCAGGCCCATCTTCGCGCCGGGATCGTAGAAATTGACGAGGCAGGCTTCCGGCGGCTTTTCATAGCCGGAAACCTCGTTCCACAGAGCGAGAAGCATATCGGGGAACGGCGGCCATGGGCGGCCCGTTTCGGGATGCGCCGGCTGGTAGCGATAGCCGCCGTCCCTGTCCGTCACCCAGCCGAGTGAGCCGCAATTGGTCATGCGGACCGACATGGGCTTGCCCGTCTTCGGCATGCGCGGCACGAAAAGCGGCGCCTCGGCCACGACCCCACGGATCGCGGCGAGGAGGGCCTCCTGAGCCGCGCGGTCGAAATGGCCCGGGAAGTAGCGCAGTCCCGGGGCGAGGCCGCGCTCGGCCGGCGTCACCTACGCTTCCGCCATATCCGGGATGCGCAACACCTGGCCGGGATAGATCTTGTCCGGATGGGAAAGCATCGGCCGGTTGGCATCGAAGATCACCGTATGCCTGGCGCCCTTGCCCTTGCCGTAGTGGGCTTCGGCGATTTTCCAGAGATTGTCGCCCTTCTTGACGGTGTAGAGCACCGGCTCTTTGGCGGGCGTTGCAGCCTTGACGAGTTCCGTCATGTCCGCCTGTCCGAGCTTCAGGCCGGAATCGGGCGCGACGACCTTGAGGTCCGCAGCCTCCACCTTGGAGATGCCGAGCGTGTTACCGACGGCGATGACGGCCTTCTCAAAAGCCGTCTGGTCGGCCACGACCCCCTTCAGCACGCATTTGTCGCCTTCGACGGAGACCTCGACATTCTGGGTGCCGAGATCGAAGGAATCGAGTTCCTTCTTCACCGCTTCGGCCTCCGGCGGCTCGTCGTCGCCGATGCCGAGCTTCTTGCCGGCGTTCTTGATGAAGCTGAAGAGACCCATGGTTCACCTCCCTGGTTCCTGGCCCGTCTGCGAACTAAAGCAGAGCCTTTCTGCAAAGGAAAGGCGTCGTTTCATTCCCATCCATAAACGGCCAAGTTGCGGCGATCATTCGCCGCCCGGCTTGGCGCGCATACGCTTGACGTCCGACCGGCCGGATTTCTCCTTGAGCCGGCGTTCGATCGACCCTTTCGTCGGCTTGGTCTTGCGGCGCGGCGGCGGGGGCGGCTCCGCGGCCTTGAGGATCAATTCCTTCAACCGCTCGCGCGCATCCTCACGATTGCGCTCCTGACTGCGGAAGCGGTTCGCCTCGATCATCAGCACGCCGTCCTTGGAGACCTTGCGGCCGGCGAGCTTTTCCGCGTTCGCCTTGACGCGCTCGCTGAGCGAGGGGGAATTGCGCAGGTCGAAGAAGAGCTGGACCGCCGTCGAGACCTTGTTGACGTTCTGCCCGCCGGGACCGCCCGCCAGCACGAACTGTTCGGTCAGTTCCCAGCCGGCGATCGTGATCGCACCGCTGACATAAAGGGGATCGCTGGCCATGAAAGTTCCTTTCCTGGCCGTTGTAGCGGGGTGGACTGAAAACGGGAAGCCATCCGCCGGCACGAAAACCCGGCCTCTACAAGACCGGGTTTCACGTGAATCATTACCGAAACCTTACTCGGCGGCGATCTGCAGGCCCGGGGCGGCATCGCGCACGCCGCCGTCCACATGCTCCTCGAACTTCTCGAAATTCGCGATGAACATGTCGACGAGCTTGCGGGCCTGCCGGTCATAGGCCGCGCCGTTCGCCCAGGTCGAGCGGGGATCGAGGATCTTCGTGTCGACGCCTGGAACCGAGACCGGCACCTTAAAGCCGAAATTGTCGTCACGGCGGAAGAGCGCGTCCTTCAGCGAGCCGTCGAGGGCGGCGGCGAGCAGGGTACGCGTCGCCTTGATCGGCATGCGGCGGCCCTCGCCGTAAGCGCCGCCCGTCCATCCGGTATTGACCAGCCAGCAGTCGACGCCATGCTCGGCGATAAGTTCCTTCAGCAGGTTGCCGTAAACCGTCGGGTGACGCGGCATGAAGGGCGCGCCAAAGCAGGTCGAGAAGGTGGCTTCCGGCTCGGTCACGCCGCGTTCCGTGCCGGCGACCTTGGCGGTGTAGCCGGAGAGGAAGTGGTACATGGCCTGATCGGGCGTCAGTTTGGCGATCGGCGGCATCACGCCAAAGGCATCGGCTGTCAGCATGATGATGGTCTTCGGATGCGGCGCGCGGCCGGTCTCGCTGGCATTCGGGATGAAGTGCAGCGGATAGGCGCAGCGGGTGTTCTCCGTCAGCGAACCGTCGTTGAAGTCCGGAACGCC
>CBIMFD010000273.1:0-4452 GCA_966243085.1 uncultured Shinella sp. | reverse complement strand
ACGTCGACGGACTGCGCGCCCATCACCGCATATTTGTTGTCGATGATGAAGCAGGGGACGCCGGTGACGCCCATGTCGCGGGCCATGCCGATCTCCTCCTTGACGGAATCGACGTCGGCGCCGGCGGAGAAGAGTGTGGTCACGACGGCGCGGTCCATGCCGCAGCTTTCGGCGATGTCGACCAGCACCATGCGGTCGCCGACATTGCGGCCCTCCTCGAAATAGGCCTTGAAGAGGGCAAGCGCCACGCGCTGCTGGATCTCCGGCCCCTCGATCATCGCCCAGCGCAGCAGGCGGTGGGCGTCGAGCGTGTTGGGGGAGATCTTTACAGCGGGAAAGTCGAAATCGATGCCATCCTCGCGGCCGAGCTCTGCCAGCCGCTCATGTGCGCTGTCGACGGCCGCGGCCCCGCCGAGCTTTTCGGCAAGGTGCTTCTTGTGGTCCACGCCGTCCGGCGGCATGTCGGGATTGAGCTGGTAGGGGCGGAACGTCACCGAGACGGCAAGCTCATCCTTCACGCTGCCGATCGCCTGCTCGAGCCGGCGGGTGCCGAGATAGCACCAGGGGCAGACGACGTCCGAGACGACATCGATCGTAATGGCTTCCATCCGCGTTTCCTTTCGCATTTCCGGAACATTCCGGACAGGCCGTCGAGATAGGCCGGCCCGGCGGCGCTTTCAACGGGTTACATCAAGGTAACCCGTCCCGCGCCCTATTGTGCCCGTTCGTCCCACCAGGTGGGAAACTGGAAGCCGTAGAGAGGAACGGTGTCCGGCCGGCCGATGTGCTTTGAACGCGCGACCCATTGTTCGCCGAGGTGGTAGAGCGGCACGACATAGTAGCCGGAAAGCAGCATTCTGTCGTGCAGGCGCACGGCCGAACGGAAGTCCTCCGCCGTGCGCGCCGTCAGCATGGCCTCGATAATGCGGTCGATGTCGGGATCGGCAAGACCGGCGAAGTTGGAACTGCCCTGTCGGTCCCGGGAGATCGAGCCCCAATAGCTGACCTGTTCGAGGCCCGGCGAAAGCGAGGCGGGGAAGGCCTTGACGATCACGTCGTAGTCGAAGGTCTGGCTGCGGCTCTGGTATTGCGAGTCGTCCACGGTGCGGATCGTCGCACGGACGCCGAGCGCAGCAAGGAAACGCTGGTAGGCGAGCGCCAGTTTCTCCTGGTCGGCGTTCTGCGTCATGATCTCGAAGGCAAGCGGCGTACCCGCCTTGTCCGTCATGCGGCCGTCCGTTATGGCATAGCCGGCCTGATGGAAGAGATCGAGCGCATGGCGCAGCACCTTTCGGTCGCGGCCTGAACCGTCCGTCTTGGGCAGGAGATGCGTTCCGGCGAGGATGTCCGGCTCGATGCGGGAAATCGCGCTGCCGGCGATCTCGCGCTCGCGCGCATCGGCCGGAACGCCCATGGAACTGAGCTCCGAGTTCTGCCAGTAGCTCTCGGTGCGCTTGTAGGCGTTCTCGAAGAGGCTGCGGTTCACCCATTCAAAATCGAAGACGAGCGTCAGCGCCTTGCGCAACTCGCGATTCCGGAAGAGGGGGCGGCGCGTGTTGAAAACGAAGCCGAGCATGCCGGAAGGTGTTCGCGGCGTGACGCTGTCCTTCACCACGTCGCCGGAAAGCGCCGCCGGGAAATCGTAGCCGCGCGCCCATTTCGTCGGATTGCCTTCCTGATAGAGGTCGATCACCCCTTTCTTGAAGGCCTCGAAGAGCGAATTGTCCTGCAGGAAATATTCGACGGAGATCTCGTCGTAATTGTCGAAACCCACCTTGGAAGGAAGATCCTTCCCCCAATAGTTCGGATCGCGCGCAAAGACGATCTTCTCGCCGGGCTTCACCTCCTTGACCTTGTAGGGACCGGAGCCGAGCGGCAGGGCGAGGGACGTGCGATCGAAATTCTCCACGTCGATGGCGTGTTTCGGCAGGATGGGCGAGTAGCCGGCGATCAGAAGCGGCGTCTCGCGGTCCGCCTTGTCGTTGAAGGTGAAGCGCACGCTGTGCTCGCCGACCTTTTCCAGCTTCTCGACGCCTTCCAGGCGCCGGTTGAAGGGTGTGCGGCCCTTGTCGCGCAGAAGTTCAAAGGAAAAGATGACGTCTTCCGGGGTGATCGGCTCGCCATCCGCCCAGCGGGCCTTCGGGTTGAGGTTGAACTGGATGAACGTGCGGTCGTCGTCCCATTCCACCGTCTCGGCGATGAGGCCGTACATGGTGAAGGCCTCGTCGCGCGAGCGCTGCATCAGCGATTCGTAGACGAGGTTGCCGAACTCGGGGTCCCACATGCCCCGCGCCGTGGTGCGCATGCTCTTGAGAATGAAGGGATTGAGATTGTCGAACGTGCCGACGACGCCGTAGGCGATGCGCCCGCCCTTCTTCACGTCCGGATCGACATAGCTGAAATGCTTGTAGTCCGGCGGCAGGGCCGGCGCGCCATGCATGGCGATGGCGTGCACGGGCGCGGCAAGGCCCGGCATCGCGCTTGCGCCGAAGAGGCAGGCGGCAAAGGCCATCAGGATGGGGCGCAAGGGGGTCTCCTCGTGGGTCCGGATGATTCTCGTGCATTATAGCCGCCGCAAAGCGGACGGCAGCGTGGCAGGGGCGGGAAATAGAAGGCGCGCAGGATTTTCGCAAGGAAAGGCTGGATATCCGCCGCAGCCCATTGTAACAGGTGTACCCCGAAGCGGGTCATGCAAATGCCTCATTTCGCCGACAGGAGAGCGCACGGCAGACCGACGCCCGAGAGGGGCCAAGGGGGGGCACCGTCGCTCCGGCACCGGATTTTCAGGAGACCGAACTCGTATGATCTTCACATCCAAACTCATCAAGCGGACCGTGCTTTCCGCCTTTGCTGCTTCCGTTGCCATGGCGGCCGCGCCGTCCGCGTCGCTCGCACAGCAGCAGGCCGCTCCGCCGAAGGGCTGGTTCAAGGTCTGCACCAAGCAGGAAGACAATGACGTCTGCATCGTGCAGAACCTGCTTGCCGCAAGCAGCGGCCAGCTCATCACCGCCGTCGGCCTCATCACCGTCTCCGGCAAGACCAACCGCAAGATCATGCAGGTCTCGGTTCCGAGCGCCCGCCTGATCCCCGTCGGCGTCCAGATGCAGATCGACGGCGGCAAGGCCCAGAAGCTCGACTACGCCATCTGCATGCCCGACAAGTGCGTCGCCGAAGTCCCGCTGACCGACCAGATGATCGGCAGCCTGAAGAAGGGCGGCGAGCTCGTCCTGACCTCGGTCAACTTCCAGCGCGCGCCGAACCCGATCAAGATCTCGCTCGAAGGCTTCACCGGCGTCTTCGACGGCGAGCCGATCGAACAGTCGCAGCTCGAAGAGCGCCAGCGCCTGCTGCAAGAAGAAATGCAGAAGAAGGCCGAGGAAGCCCGCAAGAAGCTCGAAGACGCCCAGAAGGCCGCCAAGAGCCAGTAACCGGCGCCTCGACGAACGGATACGGAAAACCCGGCCAGAAGCCGGGTTTTTTATTGCTTGCGAAGACGGTGCGGCGGCTAGTGGAAGATGCCGCTTTCTTCCTTCCAGCGATAATGCCCGTGGTCGGCGTTCATCAGGGCGCGGACCTGCGGATGGCGGATGGGCTGGCCGCTCTCGTCCGCAACGAGGTTCTGTTCGGAGACATAGGCGACATATTCCGCCTCCTCGTTCTCCGCAAAGAGGTGGTAGAAGGGCTGGTCCTTCGAGGGGCGGATTTCCGCCGGAATGGCATTCCACCACTCTTCGGTATTGGCGAATTCGGGGTCGACGTCGAAGACCACGCCACGGAAGGGGAACATCCGGTGGCGGACCACGTCGCCGATGGCAAATTTTGCATGACGCATCTTCATGGCGTACCTACCTTTCCTCTTATATTTGGGTAATTGCCGTGAAACATCAATAGTTCCGGCCGTCCGGCCGCTCGTTCTGCGAGGGAGCCGCGCTTGCACCCTCCATCGTTTTCGGCGTATCTCGGAAGAAACGTCTCGGGCGGATCGACGGCATGAACAACAATCAATGGGGCAGAAGCGGCAGCGGACCGGCGGCAGGCCACAGCAGCGCGGGGGGCATCCTTTTCGCGTCCCTCGTCTGCCTGGCGCTCGGCGGGGCCGCCGGCTATGCCGCATTCCGTTTCACCGGCAACAGCGTGCCCTCGGGCGAGATCGAACAGCGCGACCGGCGTATCGCCGACCTTGCGAGGGAACTCGACGCGCGGGTTCAGGAGATCGACGAAAGCGGCCGAAAGACCGAGGCGCTCCTCAAGGAGAACGCCACGCTCATGCAGCAGGCCGAGGCGCTCGACAACGCGGCGTCCACCCCGCAAACGGCGGTTTCCGAGACTGAATATGCCCGCCTGACGCAGGAAACGATTCCGGGCCTGAAGAACGAGCTCGATCTCGCCCGCCGGCGCATCGCCGATGCCGAAGCGGCCGTGCGCGAGCGTGAACGCAGGCTGTCGCTCGGC
>CBIMFD010000272.1:0-4459 GCA_966243085.1 uncultured Shinella sp. | reverse complement strand
AGGAGAGCGACAGGGTCTTCGGCGGCGCCGCGACGACGGCGCCGTCCGAGGGCACGGCGCCCGTCAGCGCGGCATGGGCCATCGCCGCCGCCGTCAGAAAGCACCACATTATGCCGGTAAGGGCGGCCAGAATGCCGGATCGGCCAGGATTGCAGTTCCGCACGAACACTCTCCTCATCGCGAAGGCTTGGCCGGCGCCCGGTCGGCGCCGGCCGGAACGGCCTCAGTGGCCGCCCTTGGCTTCGAGCAGCTTCACACCCGGCGCGGGAAGCTCGAGATCGTCCGCCGACTGGCCTTCGGCCGGAAGCTCGATCCAGCGCTCGGCGGCGCCATCCGGGCATTCCTGCACGACGGGGAAATAGAGCGTGTCGCCCGCCTTCAGGTCCTTGGTCAGATAGACCCTGAGCACGAATTCGTCATATTCGTCGTCGCCGAGATTTCCGCCGCTCCAGACGATCTCCTTCACGCCTTCGCTGGTCGGCGTGCCGTAGTAGTCGTAGGAGTTCGCGTAGGCGCCCCTGACCTTTTCGAGCGTCCAGCCGGCCTTGGGCTGCGGCTTGACGGCGATCACGCCTTCCGGGATCTGCACGCGGACCACGTTGGTGGGCTTGCCTTCGCAGCCGTGCGGCACCTGGAAGATCGCCCGGTAGGACGAGCCGACCGGCGCCTCCTTCACCTGCAGCGAAACATGGGCGAAGGCGGTTCCCGCGCCGAGCACGAGGGCGGCGGCGGTAACGAGGGTTCTTTTCAGCATTGTCTGTCTCCGATGAAGCCGGTCATCTGCCGGCAAGGTTCGGTTGGAAAGGAAGATTGCAAGGGATGCGGGTCACAGGCGGCGCTGCCGGCGGCACGAGGAACGGCGTTCAGGGGTGAGCACCCGCCTTGCACCGCGCAAAGGCGGGGCGGCAGGATTCGTCGTATAGCTCCGATGGAAAGGCCGGCCCGCGGTCAGGCGATTGCCGGCGGACCGCGCGGGTGGCCGGGAAGATCATCATGCACGGGCCCGACAGGCTCGACGTAGCCGTCGGCCATCCGCTGCGACGGTTGGGCAAGCGGATTGAATAGGATCGCGGCGACCCGGTCTGTCGAGACGAAGCCCGCTGCCGCTGCGCAGGCAAGCGTGCAGCAATCGGGCGTGTGCGCGCGGCCCTTGCCGGGCGCGGGCGCCTGCTGCTGTTCCGCCATGTGGGTAATGCAGAGCGGATTGCCGAAGGCATCGACCGGCGAAGCGGCCGCCACGGCTGCAAGGGACAAGGTGCCGAGAAGTGCCTGCAACGCCACCAGTACGGCGACGACAAAGGCCACCCTTCCGATCCTGCGCTGGTGCAATTGCTTCTTCATCGAACCCTCTCGGCACAAGGCTTACCAATCAAGTCCCGGCGTGACCAGCCTCCCGCCCCTGCCGAATTGTCGCATTGTTTGCGGCGCGGCAATGAGGATCGACAAATGCGATGTCCAAGGCGGCACCGGCTCCATTCATGCCCATAGCGCGAAGGACCTGTTCCATTTCAGGAAGGATGATTTAAGCAAAGCCTAACCATATCCGGCATTTCATGGGGCGCTTCTCCACGACAGGTCCCTTTCCATGCGCAACATCCCGGTCATCGGCAAATTCCTCGTTATTCTCTGCGTCTTTGGCCTCTTCGTGGCCGGCGTGACGGGTTTCAGCACGTCCCGCATCTCCTTTATCGACACCTCCTATTCCGCGCTGCTGAACGAGGATTCCCAGGCCACCTTGATGCTGGCCCGTGCCAGCCGCAGCCTCGTCTCCATCCGCTCCGCCATCGTCGACCTCCTGATCGCGCGAGAGGAGAAGGCAAAGGAGGCGGCAGCAGCGGACATGAAGCTGAGCGAAGGCTTCTTCACCAGCCAGATGGACGCTGCCATGGCCGCCGCGCCGTCCAATCCGCGCATCGAGACCATCAAGACCGCCGCTTTCAATGCGCTGAATAGCAATTGCGGCGCGCTGATCGCAGACGCCAGGACCGCGCTCGACGAGGCGGACATCGCCCGCACGCAAGCCGATTTCGTCGCCACCTGCATGCCGGCCTTCACGGCGGTAATCGCGGATATCACCGATGAGATCGGCAAGATCACCGCCGCGACCGAATCCCACCATGCCGAGCTTCAGGAAACCGCACGAAGCACGATCGTGACGACCGTGCTCGCCGTGGTGATCGGCCTTGCCGTCATCCTCGTTGCCGGCTTCGTTGCCGCCCGCGCCTGGATTGCACGGCCGCTGAACAGCCTTTCCGCGACCATGGCGACGCTCGCCGGCGGCGACCTCGACGCCAGCGTCGCAGGGACGGAGCGCCGCGACGAGATCGGCGGCATGGCGCGCGCCGTGCAGGTCTTCAAGGACAACGGCCTGCGCACCCGCGCCCTCGAAGCCTCGTCCAAGGCCGAACGCACGGCGGCGGAAGCCGAACGCGAGCGCAACCAGGAGGCCGAGCGCATCCGGGCCGCCGCCATGGCGCAGGCGACCGGCGGGCTCGCCGAGGGCCTGAAACGCATGGCGGGCGGCGATCTCGGCTTCGAGCTGACGCAGTCCTTCTCGCCGGAGTTTGAAAGCCTGCGCCAGGATTTCAATGCCGCCATCGGCCAGCTTCGCAGCACCCTGCAGGCGGTTTCGCAAGCGACCGGCTCCATCGACAGCGGGTCGCGCGAACTGAGCCAGGCCGCAAACGACCTGTCGCGCCGGACCGAGCAGCAAGCCGCAGCGCTGGAGGAAACCGCCGCGGCGCTCGACGAGATCACGGCGAACGTTTCCCAGTCCACCAAGCGCGCGGAGGAAGCCCGCAGCAAGGCGCTGGAGGCCAACGGCTCGGCCGATCACTCTTCAAGGGTCGTATCCGAGGCGGTCGCCGCCATGCAGCGCATCGAAACGTCCTCCAGCCAGATATCCAACATCATCGGCGTGATCGACGAGATCGCCTTCCAGACGAACCTTCTGGCGCTGAATGCCGGCGTGGAAGCCGCCCGTGCCGGTGAAGCCGGCAAAGGCTTCGCCGTCGTCGCGCAGGAAGTGCGCGAACTCGCCCAGCGCTCGGCGCAGGCGGCCAAGGAGATCAAGGAACTGATCCGCAACTCGGCCGGCGAGGTCGAGGGCGGCGTGCGGCTCGTCACCGAGACCGGCGAGGCGCTGAAGGTCATCGGCCGGCATGTCAACGACATCAACGCCCAGCTCGACGCCATCGCCAAATCCGCGCGCGAGCAATCGGTCGGTCTTGCCGAAGTCAACGCCGCCGTGAACCAGATGGACCAAACGACGCAGCAGAACGCCGCCATGGTCGAGCAGTCGACGGCCGCGAGCACCTCTCTCGCGGCGGAAGCCGAGAGGCTGCGCCAGCTCGTCGGCCGGTTCCAGGTCGGAACGGCGCCCGCGGCTCAGACCGCATCGCCCGTCGCGGAGGCGCATGCGGCCTCGCCCCGCGCCGCCTCGCCGGCAAGGCGCATGATCGGCAAGCTCGCCACCGCCTTTGGCGGCGGTGCGGCGGCCCCGGCCGCGGAAGCCGGCTGGGACGAGTTCTGAGACGCTCTGTCGGGGTGTCCTCACGCCCCGGCAAATCCTATCGCCAGGACAACTGGTCTTTCGGCAGCCGCCCGCTCGGATCGATGACGGCCACCTTGTGCGGCGGCGCCGGTCCCCAGTCCCAAAGCACGAGATTACGGTCGTCGCTTTCCGCGCCGGGCGCGAAACTCGGGACAAGGATGCCGGCAATCCCCTTCGCATGCAGCCGGTCGTAAATGGACCAGGAGGCAGGCCGCTTTCCCTCGGCGAGCGCCAGAGCCCAGGCGCAGGCCATATCGTCGAAGGCGATCGAATGGGTCTCCCTGCCCTCCCGCGTCGTCAGGTCGGCGATATCCTCGCAATCGATCTCGTAGGCGCAGAGCACGCAGGGATCGATGCGGTGCGCAAAGCCCTGGTTGGCCTCCTTCACCGCCGTCATGATGCCGAGGGCGAGATAGAGCGCAGGAACGGATTTCGGGTTGAACCGGGCGCCGCGGATCGCCGCCCCGTCACCGGAGATCGGCTTGAAGGACCAGCGCGGATCGTGCGCCCGGTAGCAGGTTCCGACGAACCTCAAGCAAAACCGCCAAGCGCCATATGGTCGAGATAGTCGCGGACGGCGGCGGCCCTGCCTTCCTTCACCAGCGCCTCGGCGGTGCGTCCGCCGAATGCGGGAAGCGGCTGGGCCCTGTACCAGGCCATGGCCTGCTCCTTGCCGCCCGCCCATTCGGTGACGCGGCTGATGATCTCCAGCATCTCGCGCAGGCGGCTCTGCGTCTTCGCCGTGCGGCTGCGCTCGGCCCTGTAGAGCGTTTCGCGCGCCAGCCCTGCCGTCTCGGCAAGCTGGGTCTTGGACATGCCGAATCCGTCGGCAAGGGCGTTCACCGCGATCCGGCCCGACCGATCCATATAGGAAAGTATCAGCGGTCCGTTCTGCGTTTCGATCTT
>CBIMFD010000271.1:0-4527 GCA_966243085.1 uncultured Shinella sp. | reverse complement strand
TGGCTCCCCGGGCCGGATTCGAACCGGCGACCTGTCGATTAACAGTCGAATGCTCTACCGCTGAGCTACCAGGGATCATCCGCTCGCCGCGGAGTGAGCGGGTAATACAAATGCTGGATCGATTTGCCAAGCGCTTTTTGACAAAAAAATGCACCGGACTTGATTGATTGTGGAGAAGCCTCCAATTGCAGGGGACTAAATCCCGGAAAACCCGGCTTTGCAGCAGAATGAGCGACGAATGGCGGAGCGAAAATCCAATATGCATTTCGGGATCGATCCCCGCACGGAGGAGATCGTCCTTGGCAGGTTCCGCCTGAAACTGCCGCAATCGCGCTGGCTGCGCAGGACCATCGGCGTCCTGCTCGTCTGCTGCGGGCTGCTCGGCTTCCTGCCTGTGCTCGGCTTCTGGATGGTGCCGCTCGGCCTTCTCGTCCTTTCGCACGATTCCCATTTCGTGCGCCGCCAGCGCCGGCGGCTTGCCGTCTGGTGGGCGGGACGCCGCAAGGCGAACCGATAGACGTCCTCCACATTGCGCAAGACGGACGGACCTGCTCTAAACGCCTGCAGGGGTTTCGGGCAGGGGACGTGCATGGACGTGCTGATAAAGGCAATCGGGATCGGCGTGGGCGCGACGATCCTCATGGATCTCTGGGCGATCGTCCTGACGGCCGTCTTCGGCCGGCCGAAGCCGAACTGGGCGCCGGTCGGCCGCTGGTTCTGGCACTTGAAGAACGGTGTCGTCTTCCACGACGATATCGGCAAAGCCGAGCCCTATGCCCACGAACTCACGCTCGGCTGGATCAGCCACTATGCGGTGGGCATTCTCTACGGCATCGTTCTGGCCGTCATCGTCGGCCCGGGCTGGTTCGCCGCTCCCACCTTCCTGCCGGCCTTCGTCCTTGGCATCGTCACGGTGGGTGCCGGCTGGTTTCTGCTGCAGCCGGGTCTCGGCGTCGGCGTTGCGGCGTCGAAGCTGCCGGATGCCGGCATGGTCCGCGCCCTCAATCTCGTGGCGCATACCGTTTTCGCGGCGGGGCTTTACTGCACGGCGCTCGTTCTTTCCTGAACGCGGTGAAAGACGCCGCATCGCTGCGGCGTCTTGCCTTGATGGATCAATGGGAGGCGGCAACGCCGAGAATGACCCCGGTGGCGATGCTCAGGAGCAGGTAGTCGTTGTCGACCTTCACCCATTGCTGGCCGCGGGCGGGCTTGCGCAGGCCGTAGCGCTTGTAGTCGCGGACGGCCGGTCGGCGCTTCCAGTCGGAATAGCGCTCGCCCTTGTTCCAGTGGCGCTGCTTGCGGACTTCCTTCTTGTGCCAGGACGAGGAGTAGCCGGGCTTGCGGTCATGGCCGTACTGCTGCTGGGCCTGTGCCATCGGTGCCGCGGCGAAGGAGAGGGCGACGGCGGCGAGAAGGGTGCGGGCGAAGAGTTTCATGGGAGGCTTCCTCGTTGTTGATGAGGGAAACCTAGGGCCGGACCCATGAACCGGAAATGAATGCAACATTACATTTTTGTAAGAAAAACAGCCGTTTAGTTTCGGGGTGAAAACGGTGCCCGCAAATCGCCGCGCCCCGGCCGCGATGGAAATTCCGGCTTTTTGCCTCCGAATGCCCCGGAAAGCGCGGCCTTTCAAAAAAAGGAACGCATTCGGCTCACATGCCCCTTGCGCCTTCCGGCAATTCGTTCTAAACGCCCGGCACCACTCGCTTTAAAGCAAACGGACGGCCTCGTGGCGGAGTGGTTACGCAGAGGACTGCAAATCCTTGCACCCCGGTTCGATTCCGGGCGAGGCCTCCACTTTTCCTTCCGGATCATGAAGTTGCAGCGCTTTCCTGAGCGCTTGACGCTAGGGCAGGCGGCGCGCCCGCAGGCGCGTCCTGTCCTATTGCGCGGCAGAGGCGCCTTCGAGGCCGACAAGGGCGATCCTGGCGTAGCCGGCCGAACGCAGCAGGTTCATGACGTCCATGACCGAGCCGTAGTCGACGGCCTTGTCGGCGCGCAGCAGAATGCGCGTCTCCTTGTTGCCTTCCGTGACGGCGTCGAGTTCCGGGCCGAAACTGTCCCGCGCGATCGTGCCGTTGCCGATCGAGACGGTCAGGTCCTTCTTCAGCGTCATGAAGACCGGCTTGTCCTCGCGCTTGGTCGGCTGGGCGACGGAGGAGGGCAGGTCGACATTGATGTCGACGGTGGCAAGCGGCGCGGCCACCATGAAGATGATGAGCAGCACGAGCATGACGTCGATGAACGGCGTCACGTTGATCTCGCTGTTCTCCTCCAGGTCGTCGCTGCCGCCTTCCTTGATCCTGCTTGCCATGACTTATCCGATCTTCACGACGGAGCCGGCGGGGCGTTCGCCGCCACGCTGGGCCGGGCGGCGAACCGCGCGGCGCATGTCGAGGTCGCGGCTTGCCAGCCGCTCGATGGCCGCGGAAGCATCGGCAAGCGTCTGGCGATAGCCGGTGATGGCGCGGGCGAGGAAGTTGTAGATCACCACGGCAGGAATGGCCGCGACGAGGCCGATGGCGGTGGCGAGCAGCGCCTCGGCGATGCCGGGCGCGACGATGGCGAGGTTGGTGGTCTGCGCCTTGGAGATGCCGATGAACGAATTCATGATGCCCCAGACTGTGCCGAAGAGGCCGACGAAGGGCGCCGTCGAGCCGATCGTGGCGAGAAGCCCGGTGCCCTTGGCCATGCGGCGGCCGGCATGGACTTCCATGCGCGTGAGGCGCGAGGCGATGCGTTCCTTCACGCCGCCGTCGGAAACGTGGTCGAGCACGGGCTCGGACACGTCCATCTCTTCGCGGGCGGAGCGCACCATGCGGCCCGTCACGCCACGGTTGCGGCCGAGCGCCTCCTCGCCGTCATCGAGACCGCGGGCGGCGGTGAGCTGTCGCACGGCGCTGCTGGCCGAGCGCTGGGCCGCGCCAAGCTCGGCGAGCTTGACGAGCAGTACCGTCCAGGTGACGACGGAAGCGAAGGCAAGGCCCGTCATCACGCCCTTGACGACGATGTCGGCCGCCATGAACATGCCCCAGGGGGAAAGGTCGTGCGGCAGGCCGGCCTGGCGCTCTTCGGGCGCATTGTCGTCGAGCGCGTCGAGATCCGTCGTTTCTTCCGCGATGGTCCCGTCGGCCGGCGTCTGTGTGGTGGCGGTGCCCGTGTCCGGCCGGGTGGCCTGCGTCTGGACCGAGGGGATCTCCAGCGTCTGAGCCGGCGCCGCACCGGCACCGGCAAGCGTGAGAAGGAGAAGCGGGATTAGCAGTCGAGACCGTTTCGGCACGGCATAGTCCTCTTGCATGTCTTTACATTCGGCAGCCCGCCGGGCGGCCCCTGAAACCTGACCGTTCAATACGACATTTCGGGCAGGGCAGGCAATAATATGTTGAGTAATTTATTCATGATAACATGGGCGGCGGTTTTTACGCGCAATCGCCCGCCGCCACTGGACACCCGGCCCGAAACCGCACTAAGAGGATTGCGGCGCACTCCGGCAGGGCCGGTCCTGTGCCGGGCCTTCCCGTCTTACCCAAGGGCTAGAGATGATTGACTACAAAGCAGCGCGCACGAAGATGGTGGACAACCAGATCCGTACGACGGACGTGACGTCGCACGAGGTGCTCGACGCCTTCCTGACCGTTCCGCGCGAAGAATTCGTGCCGGCGGCCATAAAGCCGCTCGCCTATATCGACAGCGACATCCAGGTCGCCCCGGGCCGCTACCTCATGGAGCCGTCGCCGCTCGCCAAGCTCGTCCAGCTCGCCGAGATCGCCGACAGCGATGTGGTGCTGGAAGTCGGCTGCGGCGCGGGCTATGCCGCCGCGATCCTCTCGCGCCTTGCCGGCTCCGTCGTGGCGCTGGAAAGCGATGCGACGCTCGCCGCCACGGCGACGGAAACGCTCGCCCGCCTCGGCTGCGACAACGTCGCCGTCGTGACCGGCGATCTCGAAGCCGGCTATGCCGACGAGGCGCCCTATGACGTGATCTTCGTCGGCGGCGCGGTGGAATTCGTGCCGGAAGCGCTTTTCGCGCAGCTTCGCGACGGTGGCCGGCTGGTCGTCGTGGAAGGCTACGGCAACGCCTCGCAGGCCCGCCTCTATCTGAAGGATGGCGGCTACGTCTCCGAGCGTTACGTCTTCAACACCGCCGTCAAGCCGCTGCCGGGCTTCCGCAAGGCGAAGGAATTCGTTTTCTGAGACCGCTCCCGCGGCTCGCATTTTAGAAGGCCCGCCGCGGAGACGCGGCGGGCCTTTTGCATGGCGGGCGAATGCCCGCCTTGGCAGCGCAAACAAATCTGTGCATCACTGTTAACACATGATTCGCGACGATTTAGTTCGCCGCCGAACTCGCCTAGGGTTTTCGGGATGTCCGGCCTGCCGTCTCGGCACACTTCGGGCGCCGCAGAGAACGGGGATAGAAATGGCTCAGCCAAATGTCGCGCGTGAACCGTCCATGGATGAGATCCTGGCGTCGATCCGCAAGATCATCGAGAACAACGAAGCCCAGCCGGACCTGGCCGCCGATGCCGA
>CBIMFD010000270.1:0-4557 GCA_966243085.1 uncultured Shinella sp. | reverse complement strand
GACCCTTCGGGCCACCTTCTCCCCGGCGGGGAGAAGGGGAAACAGGCAACCGCCGAGCTTCATAGGCGATACCTCTGCCTTTGCGGGAGGGATGGCCGGCAGGCAAGGATGCGCTCCTCCCGACTTTCCATAAACCTTGAATCAAATCCGGCTTTCCGCCGTTAATGTTCTTCAAGATTCCGCTGATATTCCCGATACCTGAAATTCATCTCGCAGCAGGGCATCCGGAAAATGGTGGACGCAGTATCGTTCTCGGGCAACAGCTATCGGGCCGTGTCGAATGCGCTCGAAACGCGCGCGCTGGCCTCGTCCGCCGAAAGCCGGCCTGCCGCAAGCGCACTTGCCGCGCTTGCCGTGCCGCAGCCGGTCACCCGCGTTTCCACCCCGTCCGATATGGCGGAGGAGACCGGCGATCTCGGCTTCCTCTATACGCCGGCCGGCCTTCCGGGCGCTGCCGCCCTCCCCGCCTATGCCGTCCCCGCCACGCGGGCAGCGGATATGGAGGGCGCAAGCAGCCGTAGCGGGCCGGCACGGCTCGCGATGGAAAGCAGCGAACTCAATGCCTTGCTGTCGTCGTTCCTGACGGCGCGCACGCCGAGCGTCAACCCGGCCCCTTCACCGGACGTTCCGGCGGAGGCGAGCAATGCGGAGCTTGCCCATACCGCTCGCCAGTCGGCGGTCGCGCAGCTTTACAGCCAGTTCTAAGGAAGCCCGCGTCAGCCGCGCTCGCGCAGCAGGCGGCCCTTCTGGCGGTTCCAGTCGCGTTCCTTCTCCGTCTCGCGCTTGTCGTGCAGCTTCTTGCCCTTGGCGAGCGCCAGTTCGAGCTTGGCCCGGCCGCTGTCGTTGAAATAAACCTTCAGCGGCACGAGGGTCATGCCCTCGCGGTTGATCGCCACGCGCAGGCGATGGATCTCGCGCTTTGAAAGCAGCAGCTTTCGGCGCCGGCGCGTCTCGTGGTTGAAGCGGTTGGCCTGGAGATATTCCGGCAGGTAGGAATTGATCAGCCAGAGTTCTCCATCCTCGTCCGAGGCATAGGATTCCGCGATGTTCGCCTTGCCCTCGCGCAGGGATTTGACCTCCGTGCCGGTCAGTACCAGACCGGCCTCGTAGGTATCCACGATCTCGTAGTTGTAGCGGGCCTTGCGGTTCTCCGCCACGATCTTCTTGACCGTCGTGGGGCGTGCCTTCGTCGCCATCAGTTCAGAAGACCCGCATGGCGCAGCGCCGCGTCGATGGCCGCTTCCGTCGCCGGCTCCAGCGCCGACATGAGCGGCGAGCGGACGAGGCGGCTCATGCCGCGGATGCGGTGCAGCGCATATTTCGCGCCGCAGACGCCGGGCTCCATGAAGATCGCCTTGTGCAGCGGCATCAGCCGGTCCTGGTATTCCAGCGCCCCGGCATAATCGCCGGCAAGCGTCGCCTTCTGGAATTCGCTGCAAAGGCGCGGGGCGACATTGGCCGTGACCGAGATGCAGCCGACGCCGCCATGGGCATTGAAGCCGAGCGCCGTCGCGTCCTCGCCGGAAAGCTGCACGAATTCCTTGCCGCAGGCGATGCGCTGCTCGGAGACGCGCTCGATCTTGCCGGTCGCATCCTTGACGCCGACGATCGAGGGATGCGCCTTGTGCAGCGCGCCCATCGTCTCCGGCGTCATGTCGATCACCGAGCGGCCGGGAATGTTGTAGATGACGATCGGCAGCTTCACGGCCTCGGCGATGGCCGAGAAATGCGCGAAGAGGCCCTTCTGCGTCGGCTTGTTGTAATAGGGCGTGACGACGAGGATCGCATCCGCCCCGGCCTTCTCGGCGTGGCGGGCAAGGTCGATCGCTTCCCTCGTATTGTTCGAGCCGGCGCCGGCGATCACCGGAACGCGGCGGGCGGCGACCTCGATGCACAGTTCCACGACCCGTTTGTGCTCGTCATGCGACAGCGTCGGCGACTCGCCGGTGGTGCCGACGGGCACCAGCCCGTGGCTGCCTTCGCTGATCGACCATTCGACATGCGCGGCAAAGGCCTTTTCATCGATCGCGCCGGCATCGGTGAACGGGGTGACGAGGGCGGGAATGGATCCCTGGAACATCGAGAACTCCTGAGGCCAGAGCCGCCCGGAGGGCATACATGCTTTGGCCGTATTCCGTGGTTAAAAACGCCCGCACAATAATCATGTGACAGTCATGCGGCAAGCCGCGCGGCAGGCGTTTTTAACGCTCCCGCAGGGCGGAACGCACGGGGGGGCGCGAATATCCGCCGCCCGAGATCCACCGCAGGAGAAGATGCGGCGTTCACGGCCAGGTGAGCGGCGCAGGTAAGGTTTCGTTAAGGCAACGAAGGGTTAATGAATGGCAGGGAACGGGCGGGACATGAACGTCGCACGCGCCGTCTGCAAGGCCTCCGGGACGTGACATGATCTCGAGAAACAGTTTCGCTCTTTGCGCCCTGTTGCTGGCCGGTGGGGCCGGGCTTACGCTGCGCTCCTCGCCCGTCGAGGCGGAGAACGGCGCTGCGCCGGCAATCGAGCCGCTCGGCTTTGCCGCCGACATGCCCTCCCCCGACATCCTCACCAGCGCGATCCCGCAGGCCGACGTCGAGCCCGTCAGCACGGACCTGCGCGAAGGTCTCGACGCGCTTTCCAACCGGGACGCGGCCGCCGCCATCGCCGCGCGCGACCGCCTGCCCGCCGGCAGTCTCGACCGCCACATCCTGACCTGGTCCATCGCCGTCTCCGGCCAGCGCGGCGTGCCCTCCTGGGAGATCGCCAATGCCCAGCGCGAATTGAAGGGCTGGCCGGGGCTGAAGATGCTGCGCGCCCATTCCGAACGGGCGCTTGCCCGCGAGAACCCGCCGACCGCCGATGTGCTGGCCGCCTTCGGCACCACGCGGCCGGAAACGGCCGAGGGCGCCATGGTGCTTGCCCGCGCCCTGCTGGCAACCGGCAAGCGTGCCGAGGCCGGCAAGATCCTGCGCTCCTTCTGGCAGAAGGAAGCGCTTTCCACCGATCTCGAAGACCGGTTCCTCGACGAATTCGACGGTCTGCTGACCGTTTCGGATCATTTCGCGCGCATGGAGATGCTGCTCTACCGCAACCGCGCCACGCAGGCGGAACGTTTCGGCGATCTCGGCAAGGCTCAGTCGCTCTTCCGCGCCTGGGCCGCCGTCATCCGCAAGAACAGCAATGCCGGCGACCTTGTGAAGAAGGTGGACGCGCGCTGGCACAAGGAGCCCGCCTACACGTATCTTCGCATCCGCAATCTCCGCAACCGGGAGGAATACCGCGCGGCGGCGAAGCTCTTCGCCGAAATGCCGGAAGACCCGGCGCGGCTCGTCAATCCGGGCGCGTGGTGGAACGAGCAGCGCATCGTCAGCCGCGGCCTTGCCGATCTCGGCGATTACCGCGATGCCTACAAGGTCGCGGCACGCCACGGCGCGGACGATCCGGCCGATATCGTCGAGGCGGAGTTCCATGCCGGCTGGTATGCGCTGCGCGATCTCGGCGACGCGAAGACGGCGGCAAAACACTTCCAGCATATCCTGCAAGCGTCCGACCGGCCGATTTCCCTCTCGCGGGCCTGGTACTGGCTGGGACGGGCCGCCGAAAAGGGCGGGCCGGGCGATGCGAAGGAGTATTTCACCAAGGCGGCGAATTTCCCGGGCACCTTCTACGGCCAGCTTGCCGGCGCGCGGATCGGCCGCAAGACGCTGAACGTCGCCTATCCGAAACCCACGGCGGACGAGCGCGCCCGTTTCCGCGGGCGCGAGGCCGTCCGGGCCATCGCCCGGCTGAAGGCCGCGGGCCACGGCTGGCGCGGCGACAGCCTCTACCGGGCGCTCGCCGGCGAACTGGCGAACCCGGGCGAGCTTGCCCTCCTCGCGGCCGGCGCGGAAAGCGACGGCAATCATCAGCTTTCGCTGCAGATCGGCAAGATCGCCTTCGGGCGCGGCATCGACGTCGCGGCGCTCGCCTTCCCCATCGGCGTCATTCCGGACGGGGCCAACATTTCGGGCTCGGGCAAGGCGCTCGCCTATGCCATCGCGCGGCAGGAGAGCGCCTTCAACCCCGCCGCCGTCTCGCCGGCCAATGCGCAGGGGCTGCTTCAATTGATGCCGGGCACCGCCGAGGGCGTCGCCAAACGCTACGGCATCGCCTATTCGCGCGAAAAGCTCACCACCGACGCCGGCTACAACGCCACGCTCGGCGCGCATTATCTCGGCGAGCAGATCAGCGAATTCGGCGGCTCCTACGTGCTGACCTTCATCGCCTACAATGCCGGCCCGCGCCGCGTGCCGCAATGGATCGCCCGCTACGGCGACCCGCGCGGCAAGCCGATCGACGAGGTGGTGGACTGGGTGGAGCGCATCCCCTTCTCCGAGACGCGCAGCTACGTGCAGCGCGTCATGGAGAACTACCAGGTCTACAAGGTCCGCCTCGGACAAAAGGCCGATATAGAGCATGACCTCAGCGTCGGGCGGTAGTCTTTCCGCCGCGCCGCATCTCCCCCAAGGCAATCCTATAAAGTTCGGCGGGCGCCACCCGGTCCCTTCTCCCCGGCGGGGAGAAGG
>CBIMFD010000269.1:0-4579 GCA_966243085.1 uncultured Shinella sp. | reverse complement strand
TAGGCGACGGTCTCGTAGGACTTGAACTCTTCCGGCGTCACGAAGCGGTCCACCTTGTGGTGCTTGCGGGTCGGCTGGAGATACTGGCCGATGGTGAGGAAGTCGACGTCGGCGGTGCGAAGGTCGTCCATGAGCTGGAGCACTTCATTGCGCTCCTCGCCGAGGCCCACCATGATCCCCGACTTGGTGAACATGGTCGGGTCCAGTTCCTTCACGCGCTGCAGGAGGCGGAGGGAATGGAAATAGCGGGCGCCCGGACGAACGGTCAGGTAGTTGCCCGGCACGGTCTCCAGATTGTGGTTGAAGACGTCCGGCTTGGCGGCGACGACGCGCTCCAGCGCGCCCGGCTTCTTCAGGAAGTCGGGGGTGAGGATTTCGATCGTCGTCGAGGGGGATGCCGCGCGGATCGCGAAGATCACCTTCTCGAAATGCTCGGCCCCGCCGTCGTCGAGGTCGTCCCGGTCGACGGAGGTGATGACGACGTGGGAAAGGCCCATCTGCCGGACGGCCTTGGCGACGTTTTCCGGCTCTTCCATGTCGAGCGCATTCGGCTTGCCCGTCGCCACGTTGCAGAAGGCGCAGGCGCGCGTACAGATCTCGCCCATGATCATGAAGGTCGCGTGCTTCTTGTCCCAGCACTCGCCGATGTTCGGGCAGCCGGCCTCCTCGCACACCGTCACCAGCTTGTGGGAGCGCACGAGGTCGCGCGTCTCCTGGTAGCCCTTGGAGACCGGCGCCTTGACGCGGATCCATTCCGGCTTGCGCAGGACTTCCGTATCCGGCCGGTGGGCCTTTTCCGGATGGCGCACGCGCTGGGCGTCGGGGGCAAGATTGGTGCGGTCGAGAATGGTGACCATGTCTTTCCACTTTCCTCGCGGGGATTTCCGCCGCTTATGGATGGCCGGGCCACGCCCGGCCATGACGAAAGAGAGGTTTGCTGCATTTCCGGCAGCAAAGCTCGCCTCATGTGGAGGCGGGCTTTAGCACGTTCAAGCGTTCAGCGCACGCCCATAGGCATCGAGGACGCTTTCCTTCATCGTTTCGGAAATCGTCGGATGCGGGAAGATCGTGTGCATCAGCTCTTCCTCGGTCGTCTCTAGGTTCATGGCGACGACGAACCCCTGGATGAGCTCGGTTACTTCGGCGCCGACGAGGTGGGCGCCGAGCAGCTCACCGGTCTTCTTGTCGAAGATCGTCTTGACGAGACCCTGGTCCTCGCCGAGCGCGATGGCCTTGCCGTTGGCGACGAAGGGGAAGCGACCGACGCGGATGTCGCGGCCCTGTTCCTTGGCTTTGGCTTCCGTGAGGCCCACGGAGGCGACCTGCGGATGGCAATAGGTGCAGCCGGGGATCTTGGACTTGTCCATCGGGTGGACGTTCGGCAGGCCGGCGATCTTCTCGACGCAGATGACGGCCTCGTGCTCGGCCTTGTGGGCGAGCATCGGCGGGCCGGCGACGTCGCCGATGGCGTAGATGCCCGACACGTTCGTCTTGCCGTAGCCGTCGATGGCGATGAAACCGCGATCCGTCTTAACGCCCAGCGCCTCAAGGCCGATATTCTCGATATTGGCCTGCACGCCGACGGCGGAGATCATGCGGTCGGCGGTGATCTTCTCGACCTTGCCGTCCTTCATCTCGACATGGGCGGTAATCGAATTGGCACCCTTCTCCACCTTGGTGACCTTGGCCTCCAGATGGATCTTCATGCCCTGCTTCTCGAACTGCTTCTTGGCAAGCGCGGAGATTTCCGCGTCCTCGACGGGCATCACCGTCTTCATCACTTCGACGACCGTCACATCGACGCCGAGCGTACGGTAGAAGGAGGCGAATTCGATACCGATGGCGCCCGAGCCCATGACGAGCAGCGACTTCGGCATCGCCTCCGGCTTCATCGCCTCGAAGTAGGTCCAGATCAGCTTGCCGTCCGGCTCGATGCCGGGCAGCGCGCGGGGGCGCGCGCCTGTGGCGATGACGATATGCTTGGCCGTGTAGGTGCCTTCCGGCAGGACGTTCTTCGGCAGCGGCGCCTGCGGCTGCTGGATCGCCTTCGTCGTCTTGGAAACGACGATCTCGCCGGGCTTCATGATCTTCGCCTCCCCCCAGATGATGTCGACCTTGTTCTTCTTCATCAGGAAGCCGACGCCGCCGTTCATGCGCTGGGCGATACCGCGCGAGCGGGCGACGATGGCCGGAAGGTCCGGCGTGACGGCGCCTTCGATCTTCACGCCGTAGTCGCCCGGATGCTTGGCATAGTGGAAGATTTCGGCGGAGCGCAGCAGCGCCTTGGTGGGAATGCAGCCCCAGTTGGAGCAGATGCCGGCGAGGTGCTCGCGCTCGACGATGGCCGTCTTCAGGCCAAGCTGCGCAGCGCGGATCGCCGCGATATAGCCGCCCGGACCCGAACCGATGATGATGACGTCGTAGGATTGAGCCATTGTCGTTTCCTGCCTTGTTTCTCGCGCGGGATGAAGTGCCGCGCCCTTGTTTGGTTACAGTCCGAGCATCATGCGCACGACGGGCTCCAGCCCCCTGCCGATCGCCCGCGTGTTCGCCGCATCGAGGTGCACGCCGTCGAGCGGCGTGGTCTTTGCGACGGAGCCCGCGTCGAAGAAGCCGCAGCCGAGTTCGTCGGCAAGGTCCGCATAGAGCGTCGCCAGCATCGCCGACTGCTCGACGCCGCCGGCGAACATCGCCGCAAAGGCGGTGTTCGCCGTCTCGGAAAGCGGCGGCGGCGAGACGATCAGGATATCCGGCCCGTCCTTGCCGCCGAAGGACCAGGCATGATGGCGCGTGAGCTCCACCAGACGCTCCATGCCCTGCACCGCGCCGAAGGCCGTCCCGCAGATCGCCGGCTTCATGTCGTTGGCGCCGAGGAACAGGATAACGAGGTCGATCGGATCGTGGCTGTGCAGGATCGTCGGCAGGATGCGCGCGCCGTTGCGGTCGCAATCGGCAAGGTGGTCATCATAGGCGGTGGTACGGCCGTTGAGACCCTCCGCGATCACGGTGACGTCCGGCCCGAGCGCCTTGGCGAGGACGCTCGGCCAGCGGTCCGCAAAGGCGTGCCGGTCGAGCGTTTCCGCGTCGTAGCCCCAGGTCAGGCTGTCGCCGTAGCAGAGAACCGTCTTCATGGCCGCACTCCGCTATCAGACCAGCATCCCCATCGGGTTCTCGATGTAGCGCTTGAAGGCCCCGAGCAATTCGGCGCCGAGCGCACCGTCGACGCAGCGGTGGTCGGTGGAGAGCGTGACCGTCATCGCGTTGACGATGACCATTTCGCCCTTCTTCACCACAACGCGCTCCTCGCCCGCGCCGACCGCCAGGATCGTCGCATGCGGCGGGTTGACCACGGCCGCGAAGTTCTTCACGCCCATCATGCCCATGTTGGAGACCGCGGTGGTGCCGCCCTGGTACTCTTCCGGCTTCAGCTTGCGTTCCTTGGCCCGCTTGCCGAGGTCCTTCATCTCGTTGGAGATGGTAGAGAGCGTCTTGGTTTCCGCCTTGCGGATGATCGGGGTTATCAGGCCGCCCGGAATGGAGACCGCAACGCCCACATCCGCGTGCTTGTGCTTCACCATGTTGGTGTCGGTCCAGGAGACGTTGGCATCCGGCACGTCGCGCAGCGCCAGCGCCATGGCCTTGATCACCATGTCGTTGACCGAGAGCTTGTAGGCCGGCTTGTCTTCCTTGCGCGGCGCGCTGTCGTTGAGCTGGGCGCGCAGCGCCAGAAGTGCATCGAGCTCCACGTCGACGGAGACGTAGAAGTGCGGGATCGTCTGCTTGGATTCCTGCAGGCGCTTGGCGATGGTCTTGCGCATGCCGTCATGCGGCACGAGCTCGTAGGAACCTTCCTCGAAGAGCTTGAGAACGGAGTCTTCCGACATGCCCTTCGGCGCAGCGGCAAGCGCTGCGGAAGCGGCGGGGGCAGCGGCAGGCTTGGCGCCACCCGAGGCGAGCGCCTTCTCGACGTCGCTCTTGACCACGCGCCCGTGCGGGCCGGAACCGGAAACCGCAGAGATGTCGATCCCCGCTTCCTTGGCGATGCGGCGAGCGAGCGGTGAGGAGAAGAGGCCGTTGCCGACCCGCGGCGAACCGGTGGCGGCCTGTGCCGGTGCGGCGGCCGCAGGCGCTGGCGCTGGCGTTGGTGCGGGGGCAGCCGGCTTCTCGGCTTCCTTCGGCGCTTCCGCCTTCGGAGCCTCGGCCTTGGTTGCTCCGCCGCCGGCGGCGGCTGCCGCGGCGACATCCTCGCCATCGGCCGCAAGAACGGCGATCAGGGTGTTGACCTTCACGCCCTCCGAACCGGCCGGCACGACGATCCTGGCGACCGTGCCCTCGTCGACCGCTTCGACTTCCATCGTCGCCTTGTCGGTCTCGATCTCGGCGATCACGTCGCCGGACTTGATCGCGTCGCCTTCCTTCTTGAGCCATTTGGCGAGATTGCCCTTCTCCATCGTCGGGGAGAGCGCGGGCATCAGCACTTCGGTGGGCATGGTCGCTACTGTGTCCTACGCGGCGGGCGGCTTCAGGCGCGATATACGTCGGTCCAGAGCTCGGACACGTCCGGCTCGGGATCGTGGGT
>CBIMFD010000268.1:0-4594 GCA_966243085.1 uncultured Shinella sp. | reverse complement strand
ATCGGCGGCTTCCGCTTCGGCGGCTGGGTGGCCCCGTTCTTCGACGAGAAGATGGGCGAGTCCGTCGGCGAGACCTTTTCCAGGCCCTTCGACCTGCTGCTCGGCCGCAAGACCTACGACATCTTCGCCGCCCACTGGCCCTATGCGGGGGCGGACGATCCCATCGGCCCGCTCTTCGACCGCATCAATAAATATGTCGCCACGCGCAACCCGGCCTTCGCGCCAACCTGGCAGAACAGTCATGTGCTCGGTTCGGATACCATCGCGGCCGTGCGCGCCCTAAAGGCGGGCGAGGGTCCCGACCTCCTCACGCAGGGCTCCACCGAATTCCTGAAGGCGCTGTTCGAGAACGACCTCGTCGACGAGATCCACGTCTCGATCTTCCCGGTCATCCTCGGCAAGGGCAAGCGGCTCTTCGGGGACGCCTCCTTCCCGCGCGCGCTGACGCTGATCTCCTCGAAGACCAGCGACACGGGCGTGACGATGAACCAATATGCCCGCGCCAGCGAAGTCGCCACCGGCTCCTTCGAGTTCGACACCCCGACCGACGCCGAGCTGGAACGCCGCCGCAACCTCACCTGACGGTCAGGCAAGCCCCTCCCCCGCCGCCGTCTCGGCCAGCCAGGCGGCGAAGGCGGACATGGCGGGGGTGACGCTGCGCGATTGCAGCCGCGTCAGCCAGTAGCTGCCGAGCGCGACACTGGTCGCAAAGGGCTGCACCACCGCGCGGGAGGCGAGCAGCCGCGAGAACATCAGCGGCGGCGCGAGCCCGACGCCGACGCCCTGCAGCACCGCCTCCATCATGGCGAGCGAAGTGTCGAAGACGACGGCATTCTGCGGCGGCGGCGTGCGCGGCAGGCCGGCGGCCTCGAACCAGCGCGTCCACTCGTCGCGCCGGTAGGAGCGCAGCAGCGTCAGGCCGAGAAGGTCGGCCGGATCCTTCAGGTCCCTTGCGACCCCCGGCACGGCGAGAACGGAGAGCGGCGCCTCGAAGAGGCGGACGGCATCCGTGCCGTGCCATGCGCCCGTGCCGAAGCGGATGGCGAAGTCGAGGCCTTCGGCGGCGAGATCGACCCGGTTGTTGTTGGTGGAAAGCCGCACCTCCACATAAGGATGCCGCTCGCGGAACGCGGCAAGGCGCGGCAGCAGCCAGCCGACGGCGAAGGTGCCGACCGCGCCCACCGTCAGGATCTCCCGCACATGCCCGCTGCGGAAACGCTCCAGCGCATCGGCCATGCGGTCGAAACCGTCGCGCAGCACCGGCAGCAGGCTTTCGCCCTCCGCCGTGATCATCAGCCCGCGCGGCAGGCGCTTGAAGAGCGCCACGCCGAGCTGTTCCTCGAGGCTCTTGACCTGATGGCTGACGGCCGCCTGCGTCACGTTCAGCTCGATCGCCGCCCGCGTGAAGGAGAGATGCCGGGCGGAGGCCTCGAAGGCGCGGAAGGCGTTGAGCGGCAGATAAGGCCGAACCATGGCAATGCCCTAATTTTCCTAATGGCTGAGACCAGTATTCATCTTTTGTCAGGCCACAAGAGCATTGCTATCCATAGGATGCAAGCCACTCAGATTTCGAGGAAACGCGATGGATTTTCGTCTTGTCGCGGCCAGCGCCCTGCTGGCCGCCGGCTTCTCTGCACCCGCCGAAGCCCGTATTATTTGTACAATCGTTGCCGATGCGGCGAGCGACGACGTCATCCTGGAGAAGGGCGACTGCAAGACGCGCGTCACGCCCGCTTCCACCTTCAAGGTGCCGCTGGCGGTAATGGGTTATGATTCCGGCTTCCTGGAAAATGCCGAGGAGCCGGTGCTGCCCTTCATGGAAGGCTATCCGGACTGGGGCGGCGATGCCTGGCGCCAGCCGACGACGCCGAAGCGCTGGCTGGAATATTCCGTCGTCTGGTACTCGCAGCAGATCACCAAATTCCTCGGCTACGAGCGGTTGCGCGACTATGCCGAGGCCTTCGACTACGGCAATGCCGACATGACGGGCGACCCCGGCAAGGACAACGGCCTTGAGCGTGCCTGGATCGCCTCCTCGCTCAAGATCTCGCCGCGCGAGCAGGTCGCCTTCCTGAGGAAGCTGGTGAACCACGAACTGCCCGTCGCCGCCGACGCGATGGATGCAGCCATGACCATCGTGGAGCGGCGCGACATCGCGGACGGCTGGGGCGTGCAGGGCAAGACCGGCATGGCCTACTCGAAAAAGGCCGATGGAACGCCGAACTACGGCCGCCCCTACGGCTGGTATGTCGGCTGGGCGCGCCGCGACGACCGCACCGTCGTTTTCGCCCGGCTGATCCAGGATGAAAAGAAAGAGACGTCCCGCACGAGCCTGCGGGCACGCGACACCATTCTGCAGGAACTGCCAGCGATCCTCGCGGCGCGGTGAACGGCGGCCTCGTTGCGGCGCCCGCGCCGCAACGAGGCCCTGCATTTTCCTGTCGATTCGGCGATTTTCGGGGTTCCGCTCTCCCCTGCATTTGCCTATAAGCCGCTTCTAGCCTTGAAAGACCACGTCTGCGCGCCCGGCCCGGTGAACCCATCGCCATGCCGGTTTTTTCGCGCACGCGGCCGAAGCGAACGAGAACGGATAGAGAGATGCCCAAGCGCCAAGATTTGAAATCGATCCTCATCATCGGCGCGGGGCCGATCGTCATCGGGCAGGCCTGCGAGTTCGACTATTCCGGCACCCAGGCCTGCAAGGCGCTGAAGGAGGAAGGCTACCGCGTCATCCTCGTCAACTCCAACCCGGCGACGATCATGACCGACCCGGGCCTTGCCGACGCGACCTATGTCGAACCGATCACTCCCGAAGTCGTCGCCAAGATCATCGCCAAGGAGCGCCCCGACGCGCTGCTGCCGACCATGGGCGGCCAGACGGCGCTCAACACCGCGCTCTCTCTCAAGCGCATGGGCGTGCTCGACCGCTACAATGTCGAGATGATCGGCGCCAAGCCGGAAGCCATCGACAAGGCCGAGGACCGCGCGCTCTTCCGCGAGGCCATGGCGAAGATCGGCCTCGAAACGCCGAAATCGATGCTGGCCAACGCCACCGACATCAAGGAACTGGACCGCAAGGCCCACGAGGCCGAACGCGCCAAGCTCAAGGGCGAGCTTTCCGGCGACGCGCTCGACAAGGCGCTGGACGAACTGGAGAACCGCTGGAACCTCGGCGAGACCGACCGCAAGCAGCGCTACATGAGCCACGCCATGGCCATCGGCGCGCAGGCGCTGGACGAGATCGGCCTTCCCGCCATCATCCGCCCGTCCTTCACCCTCGGCGGCACCGGCGGCGGCATCGCCTACAATCGCTCGGAATTCTTCGACATCGTCTCCGGCGGCCTCGACGCCTCGCCGACGACGGAAGTGCTCATCGAAGAGTCCGTCCTCGGCTGGAAGGAATATGAAATGGAAGTGGTCCGCGACAAGGCGGACAACTGCATCATCATCTGCTCCATCGAGAACATCGACCCGATGGGCGTCCACACCGGCGACTCGATCACGGTAGCCCCTGCCCTGACACTGACGGACAAGGAATATCAGATCATGCGCAACGCCTCGATCGCGGTGCTGCGCGAGATCGGCGTTGAGACGGGCGGCTCGAACGTGCAGTTCGCCGTCAATCCGGCAAACGGCCGTCTCGTCGTCATCGAGATGAACCCGCGCGTCTCGCGCTCGTCCGCGCTCGCCTCCAAGGCGACCGGCTTCCCCATTGCCAAGATCGCTGCCAAGCTCGCCATCGGCTACACGCTCGACGAATTGGAGAACGACATCACCGGCGGCGCGACCCCGGCCTCCTTCGAGCCGTCCATCGATTATGTCGTGACGAAGATCCCGCGCTTCGCCTTCGAGAAGTTCCCCGGCGCCGAACCGACGCTGACCACCGCCATGAAGTCGGTCGGCGAGGTCATGGCCATCGGCCGCACCTTCGCCGAATCGCTCCAGAAGGCCCTGCGCGGCCTCGAAACCGGCCTGACCGGCCTCGACGAGATCGAGATCCCCGGCCTTGGCGACGGCAACGACAAGAACGCCATCCGCGCCGCCATCTCCACCCCGACGCCGGACCGCCTGCGCATGGTCGCCCAGGCCCTGCGCCTCGGCCTGACGCTGGAAGAGGTGCATGAGGGCTCGAAGATCGACCCTTGGTTCCTCGAGCAGTTCAAGGCGATCGTCGACATGGAGGCCCGCATCCGCGAGCACGGCCTGCCTGAGAACGCCGAGAACCTGCGCATGCTGAAGGCCATGGGCTTCTCGGACGCGCGCCTTGCCACCCTTTCCGGCAAGCGTCCGAAAGAAGTCGCGGAACTGCGCAACGGCCTCGACGTGCGCCCGGTCTTCAAGCGCATCGACACCTGCGCCGCCGAATTCGCCTCGCCGACGGCCTATATGTACTCGACCTACGAGACGCCGTTTGCAGGCAGCACACGCTCGGAAGCCGGCATTTCGGATCGCAAGAAGGTCGTCATCCTCGGCGGCGGGCCGAACCGCATCGGCCAGGGCATCGAGTTCGACTATTGCTGCTGCCATGCCGCCTTCGCGCTGAAGGACGCAGGCTATGAAGCGATCATGGTCAACTGCAACCCGGAGACCGTCT
>CBIMFD010000267.1:0-4607 GCA_966243085.1 uncultured Shinella sp. | reverse complement strand
CCCGCCTTTCAGAACGGTCCGCGGCGCAGCGCCCGCCACATCCACCATTGCCGCCGCCACTGGGGAGACTGGATCGGTCGCTCGAGCATCGCCGCCCCGGCGCGTTCCGCGGCATCGAGGACGGGCCGCACAAGCGCGGCCGTCAGGAAAGCGGCGCGGTTCTCCGGTGCGATGCCGCCCGCCGCGCGCGCCTTCGCCAGATGCTCGCGGCCGAGGCCGACGAAGGCTTCGACGGCGCGGGTGGCCGCCGGACCGTCGCTGCCGCCCAGCAGCGCTTCGGGCGAGAGGCCGGTCGCGGCCAGAAGATCGGCCGGCAGGTAGACCTGACCGCGCCGGCGGTGGATCGGCAGCATCAGGAGGCTGCCGGCAACCGTCTGCGCCACGCCAGCATGGCCGGCGGCGACGGCCGATTGCGGCGCCTTCTGCGGATCCAGCACCAGACTTGCAAGCTGGATGAGGGCCGAGGCCGTCTCGCCGGCATAGCCTTCCAGCGCGGAACGGCTTTCCATCGGATCGTTGTAGAGATCGAAGATGCGCGCCTCGATCATGTCCGTCAGCACGGCGACGGGCAGGCGGTGCTCGGCGATGCACGCAAGCAGCCCCGCGGCGAGCGGATTGGCCGCCACGTCGCCGTCCGACGTGCCCTCCAGGAGATCGCGCCACCACTGCAGGCGAATCTCGCCGGGCAGCGCCTCGCGCACCACGTCGCGCACGCGCGCGATTTCGGCATAGAAGGCGTAGAGCGCCGCAAGCGCGCCGCGTTTTTCCGCCGGCGCCAGCAGGCAGGCGAGATAGCGGTCGCGGTCCGTGCCGCGGAGCGCGGCAAGGCAATGCGCGTAATTGGCTTCTTTCTTGTCAGTCACGTCGGAGAACCGTCTTGAGGGATGGCGTGCAGCCGCCGCATTACACTGCGATGAGCGCGGCGGCGACCGCCCGGTTTTCGGCCAGCATGACATTGAACGTGCGCACGGCCGCGCCCGTGCTCATCGGGTCGGAGATGATCCGCCGATCCCGCAACGCCGCCTTCACCTCCGGCGGAAGGGGACGGATTTCCTTGCCGGTGCCGACGAGCAGGACCTCGATCTCGCCCGCCTCGTCCAGCACGCGCTTGAGATCATCGAGCGTCAGTGGGCCGTCTTCCTGCTTGTCCCAGCCGTAGATGCCGGAGGGCAGGCACAGGATCGAGCCACGGTGCGACATGTCGGCGAAGCGGAAGCCGCCGTTGCCGTACGTATCGACCGGCGCGCGGCCCGGGAAATGCGCCTGGCGGATTTCGATGCCTTTAGCCATGGGATTCCAGCTCCGTCGCCGGCCCCTTCCCGCCCTTGCCGGGGCGATAGCGCTCCGGCCGCAGGCGGAACAGGATGAGGACCGGCCCGGCAATATAGATAGAGGAGATAGTGCCGATGGCTACCCCGAAGAGCAGCGTCAGCGCGAACGTGCGGATCGCCTCGCCGCCGAAGAAGGCGAGCGCGGCAAGCGCAATAAGGGTGGTCGCCGAGGTGAGCACGGTGCGCGAGAGCGTGCGGTTGATCGCGTCGTCGATGAGGACCGGCAGCGGCATCTTCCGGAAATGCCTGAGATTCTCGCGGATGCGGTCGTAGACCACCATCGTGTCGTTCAGCGAGTAGCCGGCAATCGTCAGCAGCGCTGCCACAGCGCTGATGTTGAACTCGATCTTCGTCAGCGCAAGGAAACCGAGCGTGAAGAAGACGTCGTGCGCCAGCGAGATGATCGCACCGATGGCGAAATGCCACTCGAAGCGGATCCAGATATAGGCGACCAGGGCAAGAAGCCCCGCCACGAAACCGAGCGTCGCCGTATCGATCAGTTCGCCGGAGATCGCCGGTCCCACCACCTCCACGCGGCGGAAGTCGTAGTCGTCCTCCAGTTCGCCGCGCGCGACGAGCACAGAGGTCTGCTCGGCATTCTCGCCCTCGCCCTGCGCCGACAGCCGCACGAGGGCACGGCGCGGGTCGTTGGAATAGTCGACCCTCTGCACGTCCATGCCGGCGCCGGCAAGGCGGGCGGCGATGTCGAAAAGATCGGCCTGGCCGGACTTCGCCTGGATCTCGGCCGCCGCGCCGCCGCTGAAATCGATGCCGACGCGCAGCTTGCCGGCGACGAGCAGGCCGGCGACGACGAGCGACAGAACGGCCGTCAGCAGGAAGATGCCGTTGCGCACCGCCATGAAGCGCAGATTGAGCCTGTCGAACATGCCGGTGCGGACGCTTCTGGGCAGATGCGTCGCCGCGCTGCGGCCGAGCCAGAGGCGCACGAGACGCTGCGTCACGCCGAACGTGGTGAAGAGCGTGGCAATGAGGCCGATGCCGACGGCAAGCGCGAAGGCGCGCACGGGCGCGGCCGACAGCAGGAACAGCACCGCGACGGCGATGAGCATGGTCGCGGAGGCGTCGAGCACCGTCGCGCGGGCACGGCCGAAGCCGGTATCGACGGCCTCGGCAAGCGGCCGGCCGTTCTTCGTCTCCTCACGGATGCGCTCGAAGATCAGCACGCTGGCATCGACCGCTATGCCCACCGTCAGCACGATGCCGGCGATCATGGAGAGCGAGATCGGCACGCCGAAAAGTGCGAGCGCGGCGAGCGTCAGCAGCACGTTGAAGAAGAGCGAGGCGGAGGCGGCAAGGCCGAGCACGCCGTAGAAGAAGGTCATGAAGACGACCACCGCGGCGACGGCGACCACCGGCGCGAGGGCGGCGGCGCCAATCGAGGTCGCGCCGAGAACCGGCTCGATCGAGCGCTCCTCCAGGATCGTCAGCGGCGCCGGCAGAGGGCCGCTTGCGATGACACGCGCCAGGTTGGCCGCGCCCTCGGCGTCGAAATCGCCGGAAAGCCGGCCGACGCCGTCGGTGATCGCACCCTTGATCTGCGACGTCGATATGACCTGTCCGTCGAGCAGGATCGCAATGGTGCGGCCGCTGTTCTCCTGCGTGAAGGCGGCAAGCCTGGCGGCCGCTTCCGGCCGCAGGCGAAATTCGACGACGGGCTCGCCGTCCGCTGCCGGCTCTGCGGAAGCGACATCCGCTGCGGTGAAGAGATCGTCCTGCCGGACGAGATAGCCGACCGGCGGCTCGCCGACCGAATAGAGCACTTCGGAACCCGCCGGCGCGCCGTCCTCGATCGCCGTGTCGACCGGCATGCTGTCGTCGACGAGGCGGGCGGAAAGCCGGCCGACTTCGGCCAGCATGTCCTTGACGCGTTGCGGATCGGTGACGCCCGGCATAGAGACGACGATGCGGCCGCGCTCGCCGCGCGTGACGGCGACGGAAGGAATGCCAAGGCTTTCGACCCGGCGGCGCACGGCCTCGACCGCCTCCAGCGAGGCGGCGCCGGCGGCGCCCTCGACGGCGGCATCGGGCAGGACGAGGCGGAACTGGCCCGCCTCCGGCGTTTCGAGCGTGCCGAGACCGAGGCCTTCGAGCGCCTTGCGCGCGGCATCGGCGCGGTCCGCCGTGACGGTCACGTCTACCGCGCTGCCGGCGCCGTTGAGATCGCTATAGGGAATGCGGGCGGCGCGCAGCGTGCCGGCGATCGTCTCCACCGCCGCACGCAGCCGCTCGGCCGCCATTTCGCTGCGGGAGACTTCGAGAACGAGGCGGGAGCCGCCGGTGAGATCCAGACCCGGCATGAGACGGTATGCCGTCATCCAGCCCGGCAGGCCGGCGGCGCTGCGCGCCGGCAGAAGGCTCGGCAGGACGACGAAAAGGCTCGCCACAAGGAGAAGCCAGAGAAGGTAGGTCTTCCAGCGGGCGGATTGCTGCATCGCGATCTCGACTAATCCGGCGCCGGCGCCGGCTGAAACCAGTCGGGCCGCCGGCCGGGGGCAATTCTAACCCGGCCGCGCGGCAAGCCAAGCTATTCCTTGACGGGCTCGCCCTTGACACGGACTTCGCCGACGCCGCCGCGCATGACGCGCACGCGGGTGCCTTCGGCGATTTCAACTTCAAGCTCGTTGTCGTCCACCACCTTTGTGACCTTGCCGACGATACCGCCTACGACGACCTGGTCGCCACGGCGGATGTTCTTCAGAAGCTCTTCGCGACGCTTCATCGAGGCGCGCTGCGGGCGGATGATGAGGAAATACATCACCACGAAAATCAGCAGGAACGGCAGGATCGACATGAGAATGTCCGTGCCGCCCGCTGCCCCGCCAGGTGCCGCCGTCTGGGCGAAAGCCTCGGTAATGAACATCAGCTACTCCTTGAAATCTTGAATTTTCACGGCCCGAGCGGCCATTTCGGTTGCCGGAATATAGGCAAGCCGGGTTTTAATGCAACAGACGAGGCCGCGAAGCTCTCGTTTTTCAAGCACTTTCCCTCTTTCCGCGACCAGCCGACGCATGCTACCGGCGGGTAACATATGAGGAGAGAGACATTGCAGGAAGATCACGTCAAGCTGTTGCTGGCCGAAATCGGCCGCATCAACGCCGCACTCGAACGCCTCGCCGGTCCGGCGCCCGCCGTCAACGACTGGAACGCCTCGGACGTCTTCGTCTGGGCGCCGGCGCGCCTTCATGCCCAGCCGGTCAAGCGTCCCAACCGCATCGACATCGATCTCATCCGCGGCGTCGATCATGTGCGCGACAT
>CBIMFD010000266.1:0-4653 GCA_966243085.1 uncultured Shinella sp. | reverse complement strand
CCGTTCGACGTCATCTTCTGCCGCAACGTCGTCATCTATTTCGACGAGCCGACGCAGATGAAGATCTGGTCGCGCTTCGCCGGCATGCTCGGCGATAACGGTCATCTCTATATCGGCCATTCCGAGCGCGTCTCGGGCGAGGCCAAGAGCCAGTTCGACAATATCGGCATCACCACCTACCGCTACACGGGCAAGCACAGGAGGGGCGCATGACGGCACCAGCGCGCGTACTCGTCGTCGACGATTCGCCGACAATGCGCGGCCTGATCACGGCCGTGCTCAATGCCGATCCCGAGGTGAACGTCATCGGCCAGGCGGGCGATGCCATGGAAGCCCGCAACGCGATCAAGCAGCTCAATCCGGACGTCGTGACGCTGGATATCGAGATGCCGAACATGAACGGGCTCGAATTCCTCGACAAGATCATGAAGCTGCGGCCGATGCCCGTCATCATGGTCTCGACGCTCACCCATCGCGGCGCGGAAGCCTCGCTGATGGCGCTGGAGATCGGCGCCTTCGATTGCGTCGGCAAGCCGCAGCCGGGCGATGCCCGCCCCTTCGGCGACCTTGCCGAGAAGGTGAAGGCCGCCGCCCGCTCGCAGCGCCGCTTCCGTGCCGATCCGCCGCCGCTCGCACCCACCGCCGCGAACGTCAACCCGGCAGACAGCTACCGTGCCGGCCGCAAGGTCGTCGCCATCGGCGCCTCCACGGGCGGCGTCGAGGCGCTGATCGCGGTGCTGCAGAAATTTCCGGTCAATTGCCCGCCGACGGTCATCACGCAGCATATGCCGCCGACCTTCACCAAGAGCTTCGCCGACCGTCTGAACCGGCTCTGCGCGCCCGTGGTGCAGGAGGCGACGGACGGCGCGCGGCTGGAGATCGGCAAGATCTATCTCGCGCCGGGCGGCGAGCGCCATCTCCAGATATCCAATCCGCATGCGCCGTGCTGCCGTCTGGTGGAGCGCGACCCGGTCAACGGCCATCGCCCCTCGGTGGACGTGCTGTTCGATTCGGTGGCCGAGCTTGCCGGCCGCAATGCCGTCGGCGTCATCCTCACCGGCATGGGCCGGGACGGGGCGAGCGGACTTTTGAAAATGCGTCACGCAGGGGCGCGGACCATCGGTCAGAACGAAAAAACCTGCGTCGTATATGGAATGCCGAGAGTGGCTTTTGAACTGGGCGCCGTCGAGCACCAGTTTCCGCTCTCCTCCATAGGGGAGGAAATCTTGAAGATCACAGCGGCCCGTAGAGAAGGGAGCGAATAATGTCTATCGCTGAAAAAATCAAAGTTCTTATCGTCGACGATCAGGTGACGAGTCGTCTGCTCCTGGGCGATGCCCTGCAGCAGCTCGGCTTCAAGCAGATCACGGCGGCCGGCGACGGCGCGCAGGGCATGGCCATCATGACCCAGCAGCCGCACCATCTCGTCATCTCGGACTTCAACATGCCGAAGATGGACGGCATCGAATTCCTGCAGGCGGTGCGGTCGAACCCCAACACCAAGAAGGCGGCCTTCATCATCCTGACGGCCCAGGGCGACCGTGCTCTGGTGCAGAAGGCGGCGGCGCTCGGCGCGAACAACGTTCTCGCCAAGCCGTTCACCATCGAGAAGATGAAGGCGGCCATCGAAGCCGTGTTCGGGGCATTGAAATGACATCAGAAGCCGTGGCGCGCCGCGTCCATGTCATTCAGGGCGAATACAAGGTCATCAACGACCCGGCCGTGGTGCTCACCACGATCCTCGGTTCGTGCGTGGCCGCCTGCATGCGCGACCCGGTGATTGGCGTCGGTGGCATGAACCACTTCCTGCTGCCGGGCTCCGCGGAGACCATGGCTTCGGGCGGCGACGCCACGCGCTACGGCGTGCATCTGATGGAGCTCCTGATCAACGGCCTGCTCAAGCAGGGCGCCCGGCGCGACCGGCTGGAGGCCAAGATCTTCGGCGGTGCCCGCACGATCGCGCGCTTTTCCAATGTCGGCGAGCAGAACGCGATGTTCGCCCGCCGGTTCCTGCTCGACGAAGGCATCAAGATCGTCGGCGAGAGCACGGGCGGCGAGCACGGGCGAAAGCTGGAATACTGGCCATCGAGCGGCCGGGCCCGGCAATATGCGCTGACGGGCGTGGAGACGCAGAAGACGGTGGCGCTTGAGCAGCGGCCGGCACCCGTCGTCAAGGCGGTCGAGAGCTCGATCGAATTCTTCTGAGCGGCTCGCCCCGCAAGGAAGCGGAAGTACGAAGTGTATCGCGTTGCCGGAAACGACAGAGGGTCGGCCGGCTCGTACGGGCAAAGAGGGTAATCCATGCAAGCCGAGTATCTGAGTGCAGCGACCGCCATGGAGGAAGCCCTTCCGGATGTCCTGATGCGAATCGTGTCCGAACTGCACGACGTCGCCTACCTCATCGAACGCATCGAGCCGCAGCTTTCCGGCGTCAACGGTGAGGCCGTCCTCGACCCGCAGGAGCGCATGATGGTGCTGCAGGGCATCGACCTTGCCGTCCAGAAGACGCGCGGCCTCGCCGAGTTTATCGACACCATTACCGCCAGCATCCCCGAAAGCTGGCTCGTCGATGTCACGACGGCGCTGAACCTGGTGAAGCTCGCCGACATGCAGAAGGCGCTCGGCAACGGCCTGCGCCACGGCCACTCCCAGCCGATCTCCCGGGCAGCAGGGGACTTCGAGGAGTTCTGAGGGACTTCCTGCAATGCAGGCGATTGCGGCGGCGCCTTCGGGCGCCGTTTTCGTTCACGCCGGCCTTTTTCCTGCTCGGCAACGAAATGCTCGCGCAAGTTTCACGATCTAGTCTCCATGCCGGATCAGTCAGATCCGCGTATTCCATGGGGCTTGTCGGCGCGTGCGGAAATGTGCCGGCTCCGTCTCACGAGATTGAAAATGCGTCTGATCGCGGCGGCATGGTAGGCCGTCGCCCAGGCGACTAGTCCGTGCGGGAACAGAATGAATCTGTTGGAACAGTTGACGAAAGTCTACAAGAACCTGGCTTCGCTGGGGCAGGCGAAACTCGCGATGCTGGCGGGCGCCGCCATCGTCTCGATCGGTCTCGTGCTTGCCGCGGGGATCCTGGTGAACAAGCCCGCCTACGAGACTCTCTATGTCGGCCTGGAAAAGTCGGACCTCAACCAGATCAGCCTGGCGCTCGCCGAAGCCAATATCGACTTCAACACCGGAACGGACGGAACGAGCCTTGCGGTTCCCGTCGGCCAGACCGGCAAGGCGCGGCTCTATCTCGCCGAGCGCGGCCTGCCGAGCAGCGCCAATGCAGGCTACGAACTCTTCGACAAGGTCGGTTCCCTCGGTCTCACCTCCTTCATGCAGGAGGTGACTCGCGTTCGGGCCCTCGAGGGTGAGATCGCCCGCACCATCCAGCAGATCAACGGCATCGCCGCCGCCCGCGTCCATATCGTGATGCCGGAGCGCGGCAACTTCCGCAAGGCCGACCAGGTTCCGACCGCCTCCGTCATGATCCGCGCGAGCGCGCAGGCCGGCCGGGAATCGGCCGCCGCGATCCGCCATCTCGTCGCCGCCTCCGTGCCGGGTCTCGAGGTGGACGGCGTGACGATCCTCGATTCCGCCGGTCAGCTTCTCGCGTCGGGCGACGATCCGGCAAACGGCCCGCTCAACCGCTCGCTGACGACCGTGCAGACGGTCCAGGGGGAGATCGAGCACAATATCGAAAAGGCGCTCGCGCCCTTCCTCGGCATGGATAATTTCCGCGCCAGCGTCACGGCTGCGCTCAACACCGATTCGCAGCAGATTCAGGAAACCGTCTACGACCCGGAATCGCGCGTCGAGCGCTCGGTGCGCGTGACGAAGGAAACGCAGAAATCCAGCGAGCAGGCCGCGAACAAGGCCACCACCGTCGAGCAGAACATTCCGCAGGGCGGCCCGAAGGGCGACGGCGACGGCCCGCAGTCGAGCGACGAAGCGAACAAGAAGGAAGAGCAGACCAACTACGAGATCAACAGCAAGACCGTCGCGACCGTGCGCAACGGTTACGAGGTTGAGAAGCTCTCCGTCGCCGTCGTGGTCAACAGCGCCCGCATCGCCGCCATGGTGGGCGAGCCGGCGGACCAGGCGAAGATCGACGCCTATATCGCCGACATGCAGAAGATCGTCTCCGCCGCGGCCGGTCTCAACGCCGACCGCGGCGACGTTGTCACCATCACCGCCATGGAATTCCTCGATCACCAGTTGCTCGACGAAGCGGTGCCCGGCCCGAGCGTCATGGAAGTGCTGAAGCGCAACCTCGGCGGCATCATCAATGCGCTCGCCTTCGTCGGCGTCGCCTTCCTGGTGGTCTGGTTCGGCCTTCGTCCGGCCATCCGCTCTGTCACCGGCGGCGGGGTTGCGGCCAACGCGCTGGAAAGCGATGCGGCCGGCCTCGAACTGCCCGACTTCTCTCCCGCCGGCGGCATCGGCGGCCCGGGCGCCACCCTCATGGACGGCTTCGGCGCGGACTTCGGCTTCGACAGCACGGACGACCTGCTCAATGCCGGCGACGACGGCGACGGAAACTTCAACCGCCGCGTCAAGGAAGGCCCGGAGCGCCGCCTCGGCCGCATGGTCGAGATCAGCGAGGAGCGTGCCGCCAAGATCCTGCGCAAATGGTCCGTGGAACAGGAAGCCGCCTGAGGC
>CBIMFD010000265.1:0-4690 GCA_966243085.1 uncultured Shinella sp. | reverse complement strand
GGCGTCCTGATGGGCAAGCTCGGCATCCACCAGAACGCCACGAAGATCCGCCCGCCCATGCCCTTCTCGAAGGAGAATGCCGACCTGATGCTGTCGACCCTCGACGACGTCCTCGGCGGGCTGTGAGCGATGGACGGCATGGCCGAGACCCTGACGCAGCGGGCCATCGCCGCCCTTGCCCATTGGGAGCTGCCCGGGCAGGTGCCCGAGCTCATCAAGTACCGCGAGAACGCGGTCTTCAGGGTGACGCTCGCCTGGGGCGAGCCGGCAGCGCTGCGGCTTCATCGCCCGGCCTATCATTCCGCGGCCGCGCTCGCCTCGGAGCTTGCCTTCATGGCGAACCTGCGCGACCGGGGCCTTGCCGTGCCGCAGCCGATCCCGGCGGCGAACGGCGCGCTGCTCGTCGCCTTCGGCGAAGGGCCGTTCCATGCCGACCTGATCGGCTGGGTGGAGGGCGAGCCGCTCGGCGAGACGGGCGTTCCCCTCGTCGGGGAGGGCCGCGACCTTCCCGCGATCTTCCGCGCCGTCGGCCGCGAGATGGCGCTGCTGCACGGCGCGGCCGATGCCTTCCGCCAGCCGGCGGGCTTCGAGCGGCCGGCCTGGGATGCGGCGGGCCTGCTCGGCGAGACGCCGTTCTGGGGCCGTTTCTGGGATTGCCCGGTGCTGGCACCGGAGGACCGGACCTATCTGACAAATCTCCGCGAAACGCTCGCCGCCCGGCTCGCGGCCATCGCCCCGGGGCTCGACTACGGCCTGATCCACGCCGATATCGTGCGGGAAAACATCTTCGTGCAGGGGGATGCCGTCGCCTTCATCGATTTCGACGATTGCGGCTTCGGCTTCCGCCTGTTCGACCTTGCAACGACTCTTCTGCGCAACCGCCGCGAGCCCGCCTATCCGGCGCTCTCCGCCGCGCTGATCGAAGGCTATGCCCGGATCCGGCCGCAGGTCGAGGCGGAGCTGGAGCACCTGCCGCTCTTCCTGCTTTTGCGCGCGCTCACCTATATCGGCTGGGCGGCGGCGCGGCCCGATCTTCCCGACAACGCGGCCCGCCTTCAGCGCTACATCGCCGAGGTCCGTGCGCTCGCCGAAGGCTAGCGCGGTTCGCCCTTTCCCCGCCTTGCCCGGGCGGCATCGTCATCCGAAGCGGTAAACATTACGGAAATATAATGATCCCAAGGGCTTCTCCTCGGGGGCAAGGGGTGCCACATGTTCCTTGAAGGGACAAAGAGGCAAAGCCTCGACTTGTGGAACAGCGATGACCAGCACCGTAAAACCGCAAAAGGACGATCAGACCGCCGGGGATGCCGGCCGGACGAACGTGACCTTCATGCCCGGCGCAACGCCCCCCGTTCGCCGCAAGCGCCGCTCGCACGCCTGGATCTGGCTGCCGACGCTCGCCCTTCTCGCCGGCGCCGGCTATTACGGCTGGCGCGCCTATGCCCCGGCCGAGACGGCGCAGGCCGTCGTCACCCAGCCCGTCGCGCGCGGCGATATCGAGAACGCCGTGACGGCGGTAGGCACGCTGGAGGCGGTAAAATCCGTCGACGCGGGTGCGCAGGTCTCCGGTCAGCTCAAGGCGCTGCATGTCGCCATCGGCGACACGGTGAAGAAGGATCAGCTCGTCGCCGAGATCGACCCCGCGACCATCGAGAACCGCATCGAGATCGACCGGGCGGAACTTGCCAATCTCCAGGCGCAGCAAGAGGCCAAGAAGGCCCAGCTCGTGTTCAAGCAGGCCAATATCGACCGCCAGCGCTCGCTCGTCGCCGGCAATGCCGCGGCAAAACAGGCGCTCGACCAGGCGGTGGCCGACCTTGCGAGCGCCAAGGCCGACGTCGACGCCATCGAGGCGCAGATCCGCAAGCAGCAGGCGACCCTTGCCGGCGACGAGGTGGACCTCGGCTATACCAAGATCTACGCGCCCATGGCCGGCACCATCGTCGCCAATCCGGTGAAGGAGGGGCAGACGCTGAACTCCGCCCAGTCCGCCCCCACCATCGTGACGGTCGCCGACCTTTCCACCATGACGGTGCGCGCGGAAGTCTCCGAGGCCGATGTCGGTCGGCTGAAGGTCGGCATGGAGGCCTATTTCACGCTGCTCGGCCAGCCGGGCAAGCGCTTTACCGGCAAGCTGCGCCAGATCGAGCCGACGCCGACCGTCGAGAACAATGTCGTGCTCTACAACGCCCTCTTCGACGTGCCCAACCCGGACGGCGAACTGATGATGTCGATGAGCGCGCAGGTCTTCTTCGTGCAGGCCGCCGCCCGCGACGTGCTCGTGGTGCCGGCCGGCGCCGTGCAGATGAAGCGCGGCGAGGCCGGCGGCAAGCCGCAGGCCGAAGTGACGGTGGTGGCCGCCTCCGGCGCGCGCGAGGTGCGCAAGGTCGAGACCGGCATCCGCAACCGTGTCAGCGTCGAGGTGAAGAGCGGGCTGGAAGAGGGCGAGCGCGTCGTCGTCACCGCCGGCTCGGACGGTCAGGCCGCAGGCAGCGGCGATCGAGGCTCGCGCCGCGGCATGCGCATGCCGCGAATGTTCTGAGGGCGGGGCGATGACCGCGCTCCTCTCGCTTCGCGACGTCACCAAGACCTACGAGAACGGCGGCCTTTCCGTCGAGGTGCTGCACGGCATCTCGCTCGATATCGAGGCGGGCGAGTTCGTCGCGATCATCGGTCAGTCCGGCTCGGGCAAGTCGACGCTGATGAACATCCTCGGCTGCCTCGACCAGCCGACCTCCGGCGATTACCGCATCGACGGCGTGCCCGTCTCCGATTTCGACGGCGACGAGCTTGCGGGCCTTCGCCGGCGCACCTTCGGCTTCGTCTTCCAGAGCTACAACCTCATCCCGACGGCCAGCGCCCGCGAGAATGTCGAGGTGCCGGCGATCTATGCCGGCCTTCCGGCGCGCGCCCGGCAGGAGCGGGCGGACATGCTGCTCGGCTCGCTGAAGCTCGGCGACCGGCTCGGCCACAGGCCCAACCAGCTTTCCGGCGGCCAGCAGCAGCGTGTCTCCATCGCCCGCGCGCTGATGAACGGCGGCCGCGTCATCCTCGCCGACGAGCCGACCGGCGCGCTCGACACCCAGAGCGGCGAGGAGGTGATGGCCTTGCTGCGGCGCATGAACGAGGACGGCCACACGGTCATCCTCATCACCCATTCGCGCGAGGTGGCGGAGGCTGCCGACCGGCTGATCGAAATCCGCGACGGCCGCATCATCGCCGACCGCATCCGCAAGCCGCGCGCCTCCGGCGAGGCGGCAGGCGGCCTGCAGAAGGCGGTGAAGGAAGGCTCGGCCGCCATCGCCGACATTTCCGAGGCGGTCAAGATGGCCTTCCGGGCGCTGCGCGCCAACCTCTTCCGCACGGTCCTGACGCTGCTCGGCATCGTCATCGGCGTCGGCTCGGTGGTGGCGATGCTGGCGATCGGCACCGGCGCGCAGAATTCCGTGCTCGACCGCATTTCCTCCATGGGCTCGGACCTCCTGCTGGTGCGCCCGAGCATGGCGAATTTCCGCGGCGGCGGCAGCGCGCCCGTCACGCTCGTCCCATCGGATGCCGACGCGATCCTCGAAGTGCCGAACGTCACCTTTGCCGTGCCGGAGATGACGAGTTCCGTCACCGTGCGTTACGGCAATATCGACTACCAGACGACGGCGAACGGCACGGTGCCGGCCTTCCCGCGCGCGAAATCCTGGAAGGTCGCTTCCGGCGAGTTCATCAACCAGGACGACATGGACACCTATGCGCCCGTCGTCGTGCTCGGCCAGACGGTGGCGAAGACGCTCTTTCCGGACGGCGGCAATTCGCTCGGCCAATATGTCCTCGTCAACAAGATCCCCTTCCAGGTGATCGGCGTGATGGCGGAGATGGGCGCGAGCGCCGGCGGCAACGACCAGGACGACGTCATGCTCGTGCCGCTGTCGACCGGCAGCATGCGGCTCTTCGGCCAGCGCAACGTGCGCACCATCACCGTGCAGGTGGACGCCGCCGCCGCCATCGACGCCACTCAGGATGCTATCCAGTCGCTGCTCGACCAGCGGCACAAGGCCGAAGACACGCAGATCACCAACATGTCCTCCGTGCGCGAGGCCTTCACCGAGACGTCGAACACGATGAAGCTCTTCCTCGGCTCGGTCGCCGCCATCTCGCTGCTCGTCGGCGGCATCGGCGTGATGAACATCATGCTGGTGAGCGTGCGCGAGCGCACCCGCGAGATCGGCGTGCGCATGGCGACGGGCGCGCGGCGGCGCGACATCCTGTTCCAGTTCCTCATCGAGGCGCTGGTCGTCTCGGCGATCGGCGGGGCGATCGGCGTGGTGCTCGGGCTCTCGGTCGGAGGTCTTGCGCAGGTTTTCGGCCTGCCCGTCAGCTTCACCGTCGGCCCGGTCGCGCTCGCCTTCGCCTGCTCGTTCCTGACGGGCCTCGTCTTCGGCTACCTGCCGGCGCGCAACGCCTCGCACCTCCAGCCGGCCGTGGCGCTGAGCGCGGATTAAGCCGCAAGCCAGGCCACGCGGTAGGCGTCGAGACCGGGAATGGCCGTGGGTGGGACATGGGTTTCCGGTGCCGCGACCGGGGCAATGCCGGCCAGCAGCGCCGCGCCCTGGCTTGTGCCGGTCGAGCCCGGCACGGCGATGACCGGCCGCCCGGTCAGCGCGGCAAGCAAGGTGCGGTAGAGCCCGTTCGCCGCGAA
>CBIMFD010000264.1:0-4714 GCA_966243085.1 uncultured Shinella sp. | reverse complement strand
CTCGGCTGGGGCGGCTGGTGGTTCTGGGACCCGGTGGAGAACGCCTCCTTCATCCCGTGGCTTGCCGGTACGGCGCTCCTGCATTCCGCGCTCGTCATGGAAAAGCGCGAGGCGCTGAAGATCTGGACCGTGCTGCTGGCGATCCTCACCTTTTCCATGTCGCTGCTCGGCACCTTCCTCGTGCGCTCCGGCGTGCTGACCTCGGTGCATGCCTTCGCGACGGACCCGACGCGCGGCGTCTTCATCCTCGGCATCCTCGTCTTCTTCATCGGCGGGGCGCTGTCGCTCTTCGCCTTCCGGGCCGCGACGCTGAAGGCCGGCGGGCTCTTCGCGCCGATCTCGCGCGAGGGCGCGCTGGTCCTCAACAACCTGATCCTGACGACAGCGGCGGCGACCGTATTGACCGGCACGCTCTATCCGCTGGTGCTGGAAGCGCTGACGGGAGAGAAGATCTCCGTCGGGCCGCCCTTCTTCAATCTTACCTTCGGCCTCCTGATCCTGCCGCTGCTGCTCGCGGTGCCGTTCGGCCCGCTGCTCGCCTGGAAGCGTGGGGATGTGTTCGCGGCCGGCCAGCGGCTCTTCGCAGCGGTCGGCATCGGCCTCGTGCTGGCGGCGGGCGTCGTCTACATCCACAGCGGCGGGCCGGTGCTCGCCTATTTCGGCCTCGCCATCGGCTTCTACATGATCGCGGGGGCCGTGACGGACCTGTGGCTGCGTGCCGGCATCGGCAAGGTCAAGGGCAAAGTCGCCTTGCGCCGGCTTGTCGGCCTGCCGGGCTCCGCCTTCGGCACGGCGCTCGCCCATGTCGGCGTCGGCGTGACGGTGATCGGCATTGTCGCCACGACGGCGTTCCAGACGGAGCATGTCGTCGAGATGAAGCCCGGCATGCAGGTCGAATCCGGCGGCTACACGCTCGTCTTCGAGGGCATGCGGCGGGGGCAGGGGCCGAATTATTCGGAAGAGTCGGGCCACTTCAACGTCATGCGCGGCGGCGTGACCGTTACGGATATCTGGTCGTCGAAGCGCCTCTACACGGCACGGCGCATGCCGACGACGGAGGCCGGCATCCGCACCTTCGGCCTCAGCCAGCTCTACGTCTCGCTCGGCGATGCGATGGCGGACGGCGGTATCGTCGTGCGCGTGTGGTGGAAGCCGATGATCCTGTGCATCTGGATCGGCGCGCTGATCATGATGGCCGGCGGTGCGGTCTCGCTCTTCGACCGGCGGCTGCGCGTCGGCGCACCGCAGAAGACGCGCAAGGTTGGACCTCTGCCGGAGGCGGCCGAATGATGCGCCGCCTCGTCCTCGCCGCCGCCTTCCTCATCTCCGCGCTGTCCCCCGCCTTCGCCGTCAATCCGGACGAGGTGCTGGCCGATCCGGCGCTGGAGGCCCGCGCCCGGGCGCTTTCGGCCGAACTTCGCTGCATGGTCTGCCAGAACCAGTCCATCGACGATTCCAACGCCGACCTTGCCCGCGACCTTCGCCTTCTCGTGCGCGAGCGGCTGAAGAACGGCGACAGCGACGAGGCGGTGATCGACTACGTCGTCTCGCGCTACGGCGAGTTCGTGCTTCTGAAGCCGCGCCTTCGCGGCGAGACGCTGCTCTTGTGGGGCGCGCCGATCGTGCTGGTGCTCGCCGGCGCCACGGCCATGCTGCTCTTTGCCCGTCGTCGCGGCGGCAAGCCGACCGGAACGCCACTTTCCGAGGCGGAGAAGGCGGAGCTGGAGAAGCTGATGAGCGAATAGGCAGTAGCGAAAGGAATGAGTGTGCTGGTTCTATTCGCTATTCGCCCAACATTACGAAAAATTCATGCCCCGGATAGTGCACCGTAATGTGTCCCGGCCTATCTCTTTCCCATCGGTTGCCGAGCGCAGCCATAAGAAAAGAGAAAAGGTGCAAGAATGTCCAAGATCTCCGCATTCCGTCCGGGCCTCAAGACCGCGCTGAAGACCTCCACGGTCGCCGGCCTTGCGGCCGTCATGCTGGCCACCGGCATTCCCGCGCGCATCAGCCAGAGTTTCGCCGATCCCGTTTCCGTCCAGGCTCCCCAGGTCGCGAGCTTCGCCGATGTCGTGCAGGCCGTTTCCCCCGCCGTCGTTTCCGTTCGCGTCCAGTCCGATGTCGAGCAGGCGAACGACGAGAGCAATTTCTCCTTCAATTTCGGCGGCCGCGGCTTCGATGAGCTTCCCGACGACCATCCGCTGAAGCGCTTCTTCCGTGAATTCGGCGGCCAGGACGATTCCCATGGCGATCGCCGCTTCGGCGGGCGCCGCGGCCCTCACAAGCCGCATCTGCGCCCGACCGCGCAAGGCTCCGGCTTCTTCATCTCCGAAGACGGCTACATCGTCACCAACAACCACGTCGTCAAAGATGGCGCGGCCTTCACGGTCGTCATGAACGACGGCACCGAGCTCGACGCAAAGCTCGTCGGCAAGGACAGCCGCACGGACCTTGCAGTCCTGAAAGTCGATGAGAAGGACGAGCGCAAGTTCACCTATGTGAGCTTCGCCGACGACAACCAGATTCGCGTGGGCGACTGGGTCGTCGCCGTCGGCAATCCGTTCGGCCTCGGCGGCACGGTGACGGCCGGCATCATCTCGGCCCGCGGCCGCGATATCGGCTCCGGCCCCTATGACGACTATCTCCAGGTGGATGCCGCCGTGAACCGCGGCAATTCGGGCGGCCCGACCTTCAACCTCAACGGCCAGGTGGTCGGCATCAACACCGCGATCTTCTCGCCGTCGGGCGGCAATGTCGGCATCGCCTTCGCCATTCCCGCATCCGTGGCCAAGGGCGTCGTCGCCGACCTGATGAAGGACGGCAAGGTCGAGCGCGGCTGGCTCGGCGTGCAGATCCAGCCGGTCAGCCGCGACATCGCCGACTCGCTCGGCCTGGCGGATGCCGCTGGTGCCCTTGTCGTCGAACCGCAGGCCGACTCGCCTGGCGCCAAGGCCGGCATCAAGGAAGGCGACGTGATCACGGCCCTCGACGGCGAGCCGGTCAAGGACCCGCGTGACCTCGCCCGCCGCGTGGCCGACATCGCGCCCGGCACGAAGGTCGAGGTTTCGCTGTGGCGTGATGGCAAGTCCGAGAACGTCTCGGTCGAGATCGGCACGCTTGCCGCCGAGCAGGTCCAGGCGTCGTCCCGCACCGAGGAGACCACGCCCGACGAGGAAACCAGCGAGCAGGCGCTCGCCGACCTCGGCATCTCGGTCATGCCTGGCGACGACGGCCTGACGGTCTCCTCCGTCGATCCGGACTCCGACGCCCGCGACAAGGGTCTGCGGGAAGGCGACCGTATCACCTCCGTCAACAACCAGGCCGTCAAGTCGGTCGACGACGTGACGAAGGTGATCGAGAGCGCCCGCAAGGACGGCCGCTCCAAGGCGCTGTTCCAGATCGAGACCAAGAACGGCAGCCGCTTCCTGGCGCTGCCGATCGACCAGGGCTGATCGGATTGATGAATGCATGCGGCGCCGCGGGACCGGAAGGTTTCGCGGCGTTGCCGTATCAGGCCTGCCCCTCATCCCCTCGCCGGGACCTTCTCCCCGCAGGCGGGGAGAAGGGGGAAAACGGCGAGGCTTTCCTTCCTCGCCCCGCTTGCGGGGAGAGGATGCCGGCAGGCAGGTGAGGGGCAGGTTCGCCCTTTAAAACGGTCCCGTTCCGACTCGGGGCATCATGCGTTAGGGTTGAAGCCATGAAGATATTGATTGTTGAAGACGATCTGGAGGCGGCGGCCTATCTGTCGAAGGCTTTCCGCGAGGCGGGCATCGTGCTCGACCATGCGGGCGACGGCGAAAGCGGTCTCTTCCTTGCCACCGAGAACAGCTACGACGTGCTGGTTATCGACCGCATGCTGCCGCGCCGCGACGGCCTGTCGCTGATCAGCGAATTGCGACGCCGCAACATCCATACGCCCGTCCTCATCCTCTCCGCCCTCGGGCAGGTCGACGACCGGGTGACAGGCCTTCGCGCCGGCGGCGACGATTATCTTCCGAAACCCTATGCCTTCAGCGAGCTTCTCGCCCGCATCGAGGTGCTCGGCCGGCGCAAGGGCACGCCCGAGCAGGACATGGTCTACCGCGTCGGCGACCTGGAGCTTGACCGCCTTTCCCACACGGTGAAGCGCGCCGGAAAGGAAATCCTCCTCCAGCCGCGCGAATTCCGTCTGCTCGAATATCTCATGAAGAATGCGGGCCAGGTGGTGACGCGCACGATGCTGCTGGAAAACGTCTGGGATTATCATTTCGACCCGCAGACCAACGTCATCGACGTCCATGTCTCGCGGCTGCGCTCGAAGATCGAGAAGGATTTCGACCAGCCGCTGCTGCGCACCGTGCGCGGGGCGGGCTACATGATGAAGGACGAGGCGGCGGGCTGAACCCATGCAGCGATTGCTCGGCCGGCTGACCGCCCTCTACCGCACCACGGCGGTGCGTCTTTCGGCACTCTATCTCCTTCTCTTCGCCGCCTGCGCGGCCTTCCTCGTCTTCTACGTCTCCTCCATGTCGGAAGGCCTCCTGAAGCAGCAGATGCACGAGGCGGTGGCGCAGGAGGCCGGCCAGATCGAGCGCATCTTCGACAACAGCGGCATGAACGGCCTGCTGCGCACGCTGGAGCGCCGCGCCCGCCAGCCGGGCGCCAACCTCTACATCATCGCAAGCCCGAGCGGCGAGGTGCTGGCCGGCAACGTCGCCGCCATCCAGCCCGGCGT
>CBIMFD010000263.1:0-4718 GCA_966243085.1 uncultured Shinella sp. | reverse complement strand
GCCATATGCGATTGCCCTGCCCTTGTGGGGGAGATGCCCGGCAGGGCAGAGGGGGTGTTCCGAGGAAGAACGCCTACTCGAACACGATCGCCGGCGCGCCGCGCTCGCCCTTGCCTTTCAGCGCTTCCAGCTCCTGCCAGACGCGGGTGGCGATCTCGCGGTAGACCTTGGCGGCCGCGCCGTCAGGATTGGAGACGACGACGGGGGTGCCGGCGTCAGAGGTCTCGCGGATGTCCATGGTCAGCGGCACCTCGCCGAGGAAGGGCACGCCGATGCGTTCGGCCTCCTTACGCGCGCCGCCGTGGCCGAAAATGTCGTAGCGGTTGCCGGTGTCGGGGGCGATGAAGTAGCTCATGTTCTCGACGATGCCGAGCACCGGCACCTCGACCTTCGAGAACATGTTGAGGCCCTTGCGCGCGTCGATGAGGGCAAGGTCCTGCGGGGTGGAGACGATGACGGCGCCGGCGAGCGGCACCTGCTGAGCCATGGTGAGCTGGGCATCGCCCGTGCCCGGCGGCATGTCGACGACGAGCACGTCGAGATCGCCCCAGGCGACCTCGCGGAGCATCTGCAGGAGCGCCGACTGGATCATCGGCCCGCGCCAGATCATCGCCACCTCCTCGTCGACGAGGAAGCCCATGGACATGACCTTGATGCCGTAGTTCTCCATCGGCCTGATCGTGCGGCCCTCGAGCTGCTGCGGCCGGCCGGAGATCTTCAGGAGCCGCGGCATGGAGGGGCCGTAGATGTCGGCGTCGAGCACGCCGACGCGAAGCCCGTTCGCCTTCAGCGCGAGCGCGAGGTTGACCGCCGTGGTGGACTTGCCGACGCCGCCCTTGCCGGAGGCGACCGCGATGATGGCACCGACGCCGGGAATGCCGGCCCTGGCGCGCTGCGGCGCCCCGCCGGGGGCGCCGTGGGCATGGCCGGCATGGCCCTGCGCAGCACCGCGGCCGGGCGGCGGAGGCGCAGGTGCGCGGGCGGCGGCGGGGCCGGAAGCGGAGCGCTTGTCCGCCGTCAGCGCCACCATGGCGGCCTTGATGCCGGGGATTTCCGTGACGACACGCTCGGCGGCGGCGCGCATCGGATCGAGCTCGCGGGCGCGCTCGGCCGGCACGGTGATGGAGAAATAGACCTTGCCGTCGGAGATGAAGACGTCGGAGACGAGCCCCAGATCGACAATATTGCCGTCCATGTCCGGCCCGCGCACCGTGCGCAGCCGTTCCAGCACCTGTTCCTTGCTTACGTCCGTCATGAAACCCTCGAAACCTGCTGCGGCCATGCCGGCCGCTTCTTCCCGTAGATAGTGCACGGCGAAGCCGCCGCCAAACGAATTTACCTGCGACGAGAGGCAGCGGCTTTGCGGCAGAGCATGGAACTTCGATCAGGCGATGAGACCGCGGCGGATGGCCTTGACGACGGCCTGGGTGCGGTTGACCGCCTCCAGCTTGCGGGTGACCTGATTGAGGTAGTGGTTGACGGTGTGCTCGGAGAGGCCGAGAATTTCGGCGATTTCCAGGCTCGTCTTGCCCGCGGCCGTCCAGCTCAGGCACTGGATTTCGCGGTCCGTCAGCACCACCTGACCCAACTTCCACGCAGCGCCGATCTCGGCCAGCCGGTTGAAGAGATGGACGGATATCATCTGCAGCATCAGCCGGTCGTCGCGGCCGAGCGTCGGGCTTTCCCCGCCCCAGACGACCGCGCCGCGGTTGCCGAGGGCGTCGTGCACCGGGAAGAAATGACCGATGAGCATGCCGTGGCTGTTCATCAGGTCGAGCACTTCGCTGAAATCCGCCTGCTCGGAGGATTCGCCGATCCATTCGCGCATGTCGTAGGAGAAGGGCACCGTGGTCAGGCGCAATTTGCGGATGCCGGCGCTGTGGCGCACCATGCGCAGGGCGTCGTATTTGACGAGGATCTCCTGCGGCCAGTTGCTGACGACGGAATAGGCCGAGAGCTTTTCCGCCTCGAAGCCCGGCAGCGTGAAGACGATGAAGTATTTGAGGCCGTATTCCTCGCATTTGCGCCGCATGTAGCGCACGATGTCGAACTGCGTTTCGAGGGCAGCGATTTCCGCGCCTTCGTCCTGACGCTGGTTTTCGCCGCTGCTGGTCTCGTCAGGCGTCATCGTATTCCGCCTTCCATCGTCCTCGCTTCATGCAATCGGAGCAGAGCCATATGAATTCCTGAAAAACAACGCGGTGAATATGCATCAGTTCAAAAGTCCGGCGCGGATCGCCTTGGCGACCGCCTGAACCCGGTTGACCGCATCGAGCTTGCGCGTGGCGCGGTTGAGGTAATGGTTGACGGTATATTCCGAGAGGCCGAGGATTTCCGACATCTCGACGCTGGTCTTGCCCGCCGAGGCCCAGGACAGGCACTCGATCTCCCGGCGCGACAGCGAGACGTGCTGCCGCAGCCCGGCGCGCTGTTCCAGGACTTGTGTGAAGACGCGGTTGGCCACGGCATTGAGCTCGGCCATCTCGCGCGGGTTCAACGCCTCGCGCATGCCGCCGAAGGCGAGCGCCCCGCGCTGGCCGGTCGAATTGTGCGCCGGAAAATAGGCCCCGCGCGCAAGGCCGTGCCGCTCGAAGAGGTCCGCTGCGATCGTCGCCTTGCCGTCCGCGCGGCGGCGGTTCGTGCACTCGGCGTCGTAGACGAAGGGATTGGTGCTCTGCCGCAAGCGCTCGATGACCGGGCTGCCGAAGATGAGGCCGGCATGGTCGTAGGTCTTGAGCATGTCGTCCGGCCAGGAGGTGAGCAGGACGTTGGAGGCGAAATCCGTCGAGGTCTCGCAGGGAACGGTGATCAGGAGGTAGCCGCGGAACCCGAAGCGGACCGCAAGCCCGCCCAGCGTTTCGGCAACGTCATCCTCCGTGCCCGGGACCATCGGGCTCGCGCCCCAGCCGCGGGACTGTGCAGATGTCGTATAGAATCGATCCGCCATATCCATCTTCCTTCAGCACGCACGCAAGACGCGGCAGCCCCTGCCGGCGCAATGCACTGCTTGCCTCAGGAACCCCCGTATCCCAATGCAAGTATGTTCGAAGTACCGCGCCTCAAGTCGCGGGTGGCGACGCAGCTCCAAGCCGGTCGAAAGGGAAGCTAATGACGGCCCTTTCCCACGTCCAGCGCGATTTTCTAATTTACCGTAAATTGCCCTCATAAGACAACCTCGCGATCAAGAGCATATAGTAAGCTCGACTTATCGTTGCGGACCAAGCCTCGCCGAGAGTTCCGCGGTGATGGCGCGGGCCGCATCGCGCACCAGCGGCGCCCATCCGTCCAGCCTCTCCTCGCCGACGCGGTAGGCCGGCCCCGTGACGGAAACGCCGGCGGCGAGCGCCCGTTCGGCATCGAAGACGGGCGCGGCCACGCAGCGGATGCCGGGCTCGTGTTCCTCCCGGTCGAAGGCGACGCCCGACCGGCGGATCGTCTCGAGCTCGGCGAGAAGCCCGGCCCGGTCGGTGATCGTCGCCGGCGTGAAGCGGCGGTATTCGACGCCAGCCAGGATCGCATCGAGCGCGGGGGCGGACAGCGCGGACAGCGCGGCCTTGCCGACGCCGGTGCAATAGACGGGCGAAGCGTTGCCGATCTGCGAATTCATGCGCACGGCCTGCCGGCTTTCCACCTTGTCGAGATAGATGATCTCGCGTCCGCGCAGGACGCCGAGATGCACCGTCTCCCCCGTCTCCCGGTGAAGGGCCTCAAGGAAGGGCGCGGCGACCATGCGGAATTCGTTGCGGCCCCAGCTTGCCGAAGCGAGCTTCAGAAGGCGAAGGCCGGGCACATAGGCATGGTCGGCGTTGAGTTCCAGGAGCCCCTCCTGCACAAGATGGGAGAGCTGGCGGTGCAGCGTGCCGCGCGGCTGACCGCTGACGGATAGTACGTCGGTGAAGCGCATCGGCCCTTCGGCGAGCGCCACCGCCTCCAGCACGGCCATCGCCTTGCCGAGCGTGCCGGTGCCACTCTCTTCCCCTTCCCGCTCCCGCATCGTCACGGCCGGTCCTTTCGCTTGACAGGCCTCGCATCCTAGCGGAATAATTCCGAATAATCAAACTCTGTTCCATATATTGGAACATTCTGGGAGAAGCGCGATGGTCGGCCGTTATCCGGACCTTGCAGGACAGGGCGTTCTCGTCACCGGCGGCGGCTCGGGCATCGGCGCGGCGCTGGTCCGCGCCTTTGCCGCGGAGGGCGCGCGCGTCGCTTTCCTCGACATCGCCGAGACGGAAAGCCGCGCGCTCGTCTCGGCGCTGGAGGGTCAGGTCGAGCATCTTCCCCATTATAAACACGTCGATCTTCGCGACATCGACGCCCTGCGTACGGCCGTGGACGAGGCCGCAAGCCTGCTCGGCGGCATTCGCGTCCTCGTCAACAATGCGGCGCGCGACGACCGGCACGATCTGGAAACCGTCCAGCCGGACTATTGGGACGAGAACCAGGCGGTGAACCTCCGCCACCACTTCTTCGCCGCGCAGGCCGTCGTGCCGCATATGCGCGAAGGCGGGGGCGGCGCGATCGTCAACTTCTCCTCCATCGCCTACCTTCTCAACATGGGCGAGCTTCCGGGCTATGCGGCGGCCAAGGCCGGCATCGTCGGCCTTACCAAGTCGCTCGCCGGCAAGCTCGGACCGGACAATATCCGCGTCAACGCCATCCTGCCCGGCATGGTGCTGACCGAACGGCAGAAGCGCCTGTGGATCGACGAGGCGGCG
>CBIMFD010000262.1:0-4751 GCA_966243085.1 uncultured Shinella sp. | reverse complement strand
TCTTCGCCGCGCTCGACGCCACCGACGAGCAGCTCGACTTCCCGATCCTCTACGGTTCGGGCCGCAACGGCTGGATGAACGTCAACCCGGAAGGCCCGGCCGACGAAGGCATGGCGCCGCTGCTCGATCTCGTCCTGAAGCACGTTCCCGAGCCCAAGGTCGCCGAAGGTCCGTTCCGCATGATCGGCACGATCCTCGAGGCCAACCCCTTCCTCGGCCGCATCATCACCGGCCGCGTGCATTCGGGCTCCGTCAAGCCGAACCAGGCCGTCAAGGTTCTCGGCCAGGACGGCAAGCTGATCGAGACGGGTCGCGTCTCCAAGATCCTCGCCTTCCGCGGCATCGAGCGCCAGCCGATCGAGGAAGCGCAGGCCGGCGATATCGTCGCGATCGCTGGCCTCACCAAGGGCACGGTCGCCGATACGTTCTGCGATCCCGCCGTGGCCGAGGCGCTGAAGGCCCAGCCGATCGACCCGCCGACCGTCACCATGTCCTTCATCGTCAACGATTCGCCGCTTGCCGGCACGGAAGGCGACAAGGTCACGAGCCGCGTCATCCGCGACCGCCTGTTCAAGGAGGCCGAAGGCAATGTGGCGCTGAAGATCGAGGAAGCCGAAGACAAGGACTCGTTCTATGTGTCCGGCCGCGGCGAACTCCAGCTCGCCGTCCTCATCGAGACCATGCGCCGCGAAGGCTTCGAGCTTGCCGTTTCGCGTCCGCGCGTCGTCATGCACAAGGACGAGAACGGCCAGCTTCTGGAGCCGATCGAGGAGGTCGTCATCGACGTCGACGAGGAGCATTCCGGCGTCGTCGTGCAGAAGATGTCCGAACGCAAGGCCGAGATGGCCGAGCTGCGCCCGTCCGGCGGCAACCGCGTCCGCCTCGTCTTCTTCGCGCCGACCCGTGGCCTCATCGGCTACCAGTCGGAACTCCTGACGGACACGCGCGGCACGGCGATCATGAACCGCCTGTTCCATGACTACCAGCCCTACAAGGGCGAGATCGGCGGGCGCGTCAACGGCGTCCTCCTCTCCAACGAGTCCGGCGAAGCCGTCGCCTATGCGCTCTTCAACCTGGAAGACCGTGGCCCGATGATCATCGAGCCGGGCGAAAAGGTCTACGAAGGCATGATCATCGGCATCCATTCGCGCGACAACGACCTCGACGTGAACGTGCTGAAGGGCAAGAAGCTGACCAACATCCGTGCCGCCGGCAAGGATGAGGCCGTCAAGCTCACGCCGCCGATCAAGTTCACGCTGGAGCGCGCGCTCTCCTGGATCCAGGACGACGAACTCGTTGAAGTGACGCCGAAGTCGATCCGCCTGCGCAAGCTCTATCTCGACCCGAACGAGCGCAAGCGATTCGAAAAGCAGCGTGCCGCCGGCGCGGCATAAGCGCTCCCCTTCCCGAAACGGAACATGTCGAACCCCGGCCGTCGCGCCGGGGTTTTTCATGTGTGTGCCAGTTTTTGCGGCTTGTGACGTTTGTTAAAAAGGCGTTAACTTTTTCCAGTGCCGCCCGGAACTCGCCTGTGGGCAAAGGAAGCCTTCGCCTTTGACGGGATTCCGGTGGAATCGGTGCCGGAATATGAGTCGTGTTATGAAGACACTGTCGATCGATGTGCGGCGGGCCGAGCCGCAGGATGCGCGTGCCATATCCGAGACGCACCGGGTATCGTGGCTGCAGGCCTATGGCGGCCTCATTCCGCACAAGCCGCTCAACCAGATGGTCGATCGCCGCGGCGAGGTCTGGTGGCGCAAGGCGACGCGTGGTTCGGCCACGTTGCTGGTGCTCGACGTTGCCGGCACGGTGGCGGGCTATGCCACGCTCGGCCTCAACCGCGCCCGTGCGTTGCCGCAGGAAGGCGAGATCTACGAAATCTACCTGCGCCCCGAATATCAGGGCATCGGCCTCGGCCGGCTGCTCTTCGGCGAGGCGCGGCGGCTCCTGAAGTCGCTCGGCTGCAACGGGCTCATCGTCTGGTGCCTGGAAGACAGCGAGCACGCCTATCGCTTCTTCCGCTCCTCCGGGGGGCGCGACATCGCCGAGGGCATGGAGAATTTCGGCGAGAAGGAACTGAAGAAGATCGGCTTCGTCTGGTCCTGAGACGGGGCGCGGTCGCCTGCAGCGAAAGTCATGTTGCGCTGCAGCGGGATTCGCATTAGGAAGCCCGCAATCAACCGCACTTCAGGAGCCCCCATGCGTATCGATGCGATTTCCGTTGGCAAGAACCCGCCGGACGACGTGAACGTCATTGTCGAGGTGCCGGTCGGCGGCCAGCCGATCAAGTACGAGATGGACAAGGAAGCCGGCGCGCTCGTCGTCGACCGTTTCCTCTATACGCCGATGACCTATCCGGGCAATTACGGCTTCGTGCCGCACACGCTCTCGGAAGACGGCGATCCGATCGACGTGCTGATCGCCAACACGCGCCCGCTTGTTCCGGGCTGCGTCATCAACGTGCGTCCGATCGGCGTTCTCGTGATGGAAGACGATGGCGGCAAGGACGAGAAGATCATCGCCGTGCCGGTGCCGAAGCTGACGCGCCGCTACGACAAGGTCGAGAACTATACGGACCTGCCGGAAATCACGCTCAAGCAGATCGAGCACTTCTTCTCGCACTACAAGGATCTGGAGCCCGGCAAGTGGGTGAAGATCGCCGGCTGGCAGGACGTCACCGTCGCCAAGAAGATGATCCTCGAAGCGGTCGACCGCTACAAGGCATCGAAGTAAGCGTCATCCGCCCCTGAAAGACGAAACCCTTCGGACCGCTTGGTCCGGAGGGTTTTCTTTTGGGATCGCGCGGGCGCTCAGAGGATCGCGGGCGCGAGAACCGTGCGGATGATCTGTTCCAGGAAGAACAGGATGACGAGCACGACGAGCGGCGACAGATCGACGCCGCCGAAATTCGGCAGCACGCGGCGGATCGGGCGGTAGACCGGCTCGGTCAACTGGTAGAGCGAGCGGCCGATGGTGGCGATCACCTGATTGTTCGCGTTGATGACGTTGAAGGCGTAGAGCCAGGAGAAGATCGCCGAGGCGATCACCAGGAACCACGCGATGTTGATGATGAACAATAGGGTGTTGATGACCGCTATCATTGGCGTCTCCGATTGGTTTCGTGCTGACATGTAGCCATTGCCGGCCCGGCCAGCAAGGCCGTGGCCAGGGCGGGGCGGCAACATGTTTAACGACGGGGGCGATTTTGCCCTTCAGCCCTCATGGAAGATGCGGTCGAGGAAGGCCGTCATCCAGAGCCGGAGAGCCGCATCGTGCAGGAGGCGGCCGTCGAGATGGGCGCGGCCGACCTGCGCGCCCGGCAGCTCGAAGCGGTGCGCGCCGCGCACGACCCAGCGGTGCATCATGGCGAGCGTCAGTTCGCCGTGGAACTGGATGCCCCAGGCATTCTCGCCATAGCGGAAGGCCTGGTTCTCATAGTGCTGGCCGGTGGCGAGCAGCGTCGCGCCCGCCGGAAGGTCGAAACCCTCACGGTGGAACTGGTAGACCATGTCGGGCCAGGACATCAGGGCCGTGCCCGCCTCGGTTGCCTTCAGCGGATACCAGCCGATTTCCGCCCAGCCCTCCTCGTGGCTGCGCACCGTGCCGCCGAGATGCCGGACGAGCATCTGCGCGCCGAGGCAGATGCCGAGAAAGGGGCGGTTCTCACGGAGCGGCAGCGCGAGCCAGTCGATCTCCCGGCGCACGTAAGGCTCGGTGTCGTTGGCGCTCATCGGCCCGCCGAAGACGACGGCGCCGGCGTGATGCTCCAGGGTTTCCGGCAGCGGATCGCCAAGCACCGGGCGGCGGATATCGAGCGCATGGCCCATCGCCTGGAGGATGTGGCCGACGCGTCCGGGGCTGGAGGTCTCCTGGTGCAGGACGATGAGGATGGGGCGTCTGCCCTTTGGCTTTCGCGGGAAATCAAGCATCGTTCAACCGTCTTCCGGCGGCTCCTGCCCGGCCGCCGTGCCGATCCTTCCTGCCACTTCCTGCCGCTTCATGATGCGTTCGCGGCCCGATACGCCGAGAAGGTCGGCGATGCGCCAGATGGCATGATCCTCCATCTCGCTGCGGTCGCCGTCCGCATAGACGATCTCCCAGAGGAGGCCGATGAGGCCGATGCGCTGTTCTTCGGTGAGCTGGCGCTTCAGTTCCGAGGTGAAGCGGAAGAAATCGATCGCTTCGCTCTCGGCATCGCTGCCGGCGGCGACGAGCGCGTCCAGTTCCGCCTCGCCCACCCCGCCGTAAAATTCGCGGAAGCGGGCGCGCAGCGCCTTCTTCTCCACATCCAGCACCTTGCCGTCCGCCTCCATCACCTGGATGCAGAGCGCCATGACGGCGACGCGCGGGTCATCGGCGTCAAAGGCAGGCTTGTCGTCGCCGGAAAGGCTCGCCAGGAAATTCTGCAAGCGTTCAAACATCGGTGATGCGCCCCATTCCTTCACTCCTCAGAACAATTTGAAGCTGCTCGTATCGTCCGGCCTGACGGCACCGGCCTTGACGCCCGGATCGTCCGGCAGGCCGTAGAAGGGGCGTTCCTCCTCTTCTTCCCTTGGCGGGGCGGCTTCCGCCTTCTGCGGCGCTACGGTCTTTGCCGGGGCGGGATCGGCGGCGGCCGTGACGACGACCGGCGGCTCGGCCTTGACGGTCTCGGCCTTCTCCGCCTTCGCGGCGGGCCGCGCCTCGATGGCGACGGGCGGCAGGGTGCGGATGGCCTCGTCCACCGCGTCGGCGGAACCTTCCTCGATCGG
>CBIMFD010000261.1:0-4806 GCA_966243085.1 uncultured Shinella sp. | reverse complement strand
CGCAGCATGGCGACGGCGTTCAGGTTGACCGACAGTTTTGCGGGCATGGCGGGGCTGGCTCCTGTTATGAAACGAGGTCTAGCGCGTTGTTTCCACAAGAGCAATCACCGGAAAGCCGCGGTTGCCGAGGCCTTGCCGACGAATTGTCGACTTGGTCCGCCAGCGCCCCTTGCCGCCGCTTGGGAATCACCGATAAACTCCCCCTGATTTTTGGGGGTGCCGGTCGGCGCCCTCTCGGGGGAACGAGAAGGAAATCGACAACGACGATGGTCTCCTCGGCAATGGCATCATGAGCGGGATCGAAAGGCCGGCGTGCGATCTCGTACGGCGCGCCCTCGGTTCGGTCGTGGCCAGCGAGACCTTTGCCCGTTCGGAGCGGCTGCGCTCATTCCTTTCCTACATCGTCGAGAACGAGCTCTCCGGCAAGGCGGCCCAGTTGAAGGGCTACAGCATCGGCGTCGACGTGTTCGGCCGCGCGCCCGGCTTCGACGCCGGCAACGACCCCCTCGTGCGCGTGCAGGCCGGCAAGCTGCGCAAGCTCCTCGACCAGTATTACGAAACCGAGGGCGCTGGCGACAGGCTGCGCATCCGCGTGCCGCTCGGCAGCTACGTCCCGGAATACAGTCTTGGTGAGCGGCCGGACGATGCGCCCCCGCCGCCCCGCCCGCTCCGCCAAAAGGCGCACCGGCAGCGCTGCTGGCTTCCTGCGCCGGTCTCCTCGCCGCTGGCGCTCTTCTCGCTTCTGCCCCTGTTCTTCCTCGTGCCTTCGCTCTATCCGGGCCCGCTCGATGCCGCGATCGACCGGGCTCAGCTTGCCCTTGTCATGCAGGCGCGATCGGCAACCGATGCCGAAGCGCTGCCGCGGCTCCATATCCTGCAATGCTGGCCGGCAGGCGGCGCGTGCTCCGCCTTCGCCCAGGCGATTGCCCGCTCGGCCGGATATCACAGGACGGTGCGCCTCTCGGAAACGCCGCAGACCGGCGATGCGCCGCGGCTCGCCTATGCGATCCGCGTCGAGAACAGGCCGGGCGGCAACGGCGTCTATGCCAGGCTTATCCACGAGCAGACCGGCGCGACGATCTACGCCCGGCACTTTTCGGCCGCGCAGCTCGAAAGCGAATCGGGCATTGCCTTCGAGGCGGTGACCTTTGCCGCCCGCGCGCTTTCGGCCCAGGGTCCGCTCTATCGCCATGCGCTTCGCAACGGCACGGCGAGCAGCATCATGAAATGCCTCCTTCGCGCAGAACATGGCGCCTTCCATCCAGTCGACGCGGCCTGCCCGGCCCGCAAGCCGCCGGCGCTCGCCGAAGCCACGGCGGTGAACCACGCCTCCCTCATGCAGTAGACGCCATGCCCGCACCGCGCCGACACAGAAAATACATCCCTAGATATAACGATAGGCACACTTTCATCTTGCGCTTATTTTGGCAGCATGGGCGGCTTGGTAGAGTTTACCGCCCCGGAGCCCCGATCCGGCACAGTCGTTTAGCGGCGAGGATCGGAAATTCCGAAGAGACCGCGATCGGCAGCGCCGCACATGCGCGTCGGAAAAATGCGGTGAAGGGTACTATCCGCCGTCCTGGCATCGGTTCTTTCGAGCGGATGCCCTGTGCCGGCGACCGGGGGTAATTGATGACTGCTTCTCTTTTCGCGGGCCGCTTTCATGATGACCAATGAGTCGAAGAAAGCCGAAGCACGGGCCGGCGGGCGCAAGGCGATCCGCTTCCTGCCCGTGGCACCGCTGCCGGAAAACCTGCCGGAAGGCCGCCTTGCAATCGCGGACATGGCGAATGCCTTCGGCGTGACCCACCGCACCCTGCACTTCTACGAGGAGAAGGGACTGCTGACGGCCGCCCGCGTCGGGCCGATGCGCGTCTACGGGCCTGAAGAAATCCAGCAGATGGCGGTGGTCAACACCTGCCGGGAGACGGGCATGCCCGTCGCCGTCATCCAGGAACTGCTGGAGCAGCTTTCCGCCGCCGAAACCCAGGAGCAGGCCGACGTCGTTTTCCGCGCAGCGATGATTGGGCGCAAGCGGGAACTGGCCGCCCAGCAGTCGACGATCCGCCGCCAGATGCAGCAGATCAACGAACTCCTCGACTTCAGCACCGGCCACGAGGCCGAGACGAACGACAACACGCCGCGCGCGCATCTCACGCCCGCCGAGCTGCGCTGCCTGTCGCTGATGGCCGAAGGCTATCCGACGAGCCGCATCGCCCGCGCGCTGGAGGTCGAGCCCGGCGAAGTGCAGGTGATGGAAAAGAACATCATCGCCAAGTTCAACAGCAACAACCGTTTCCAGGCCGTCGCCAAGGCGGTCATGCTCGGGATCGTCGGCCATTAGGGCCGGCGTCAAGCGGCCGGACATGATGACCGGCCTCTTTCATCCGCTTCCTGGTGAGCGGTCCGCCGTGCGGGTCCCGATTATCGCACGACGGTGAGCGTTTCCGCGGCGCGCGTGATGGCAGTATAGAGCCAGCGTTCGCGCGTGTCGCGGAAGGCGAAACTTTCATCGAAGAGCACGACATTGTTCCACTGGGAACCCTGTGCCTTGTGCACGGTGAGCGCATAGCCGAAATCGAACTCGTCGTAGCGCTTGCGCGTCGACCAGGGGATTTCCTCCTCGAGGTTCTCGAAGGCGGCTTTCAAGAGCTTGATCTTGGCCGCGCCGCGGTCCATGTCGTCGTCTTCCGGCCGGATCATCAGGTTGATGCCGGGCTTCACCGTTTCCTTCGACGAACTCATCACCTGCCAGAGCGAACCGTTGAGCAGGCCCTTGGCCGGGTCGTTGCGCAGGCACACCAGCTTGTCGCCGGATTGCGGATAGTCGGTGGTGAACCCCTTCAGTTCGCGCAGGCGCTGATTGTAGCGCCGCCGCGTGCGGTTGGTGCCGACGAGCACCTGGTCGGCGTCGAGGACCAGCGACTGGTCTACCTCGTTACGGCCGATGACGCGCGCCGCGCCATAGTCGCCATAGGCGATGTCGCGGCCCTCGCGCACCTGCATGGCGAGCTGGATGATCGGATTGTCCCGCGCCTGCCGGTGGATCTCCGTCAGCAGGTAATCCGGCTCCTGGTTGGTGAAATAGCCGCCGCCGGAAACGGGCGGCAACTGGCCGGGATCGCCGAGGACGAGGATAGGCGTGCCGAAGCTCATCAGGTCCTTGCCGAGCGCCTCGTCGACCATCGAGCATTCGTCGACGACGACGAGCGCGGCCTTGGCCACCGGGCTCTGACGGTTGATGGAGAACATCGGCGAGATCGACGTCTTGCCGGTCTCCTCGTCCGACACCTCCTCCTCGCCGCGCGGGCGATAGATCAGCGAATGGATCGTCCTGGCATTGGTCGCCCCCTTGGAACGCAGCACCTGCGCGGCCTTGCCGGTGAAGGCGGCGAACAGCACCTCGCCGTCGACGTTCTCGGCAAAATGGCGTGCAAGCGTCGTCTTGCCGGTGCCGGCATAGCCGAACAGCCGGAAGAGCGGCTCCCGTCCATCCTTCAGCCATCGCGCGACGGCCTTCAGCGCCTCGTCCTGTTGGGGTGCGAATTCCATGCCGGGACTTGGCAGGATTCGCGCGTCCAAGGCAAGGGGCGCCGCGCCGGGTTCACAGGCGGAAGGGGTCGCCTACCCCCTCTTTTGGCCCTGTTCCCCGCCGCCGCACCGCTGTATGGAAGGCGCGATCCCATGGAGCGATGATTTGTCCCCCGCCGCCGAGACCCCGAACGCGACCGCCCACCTGCCCGCCGGCCTCGGCCGGCTGCCGGCGGCGCTGCAATGGGCCATCGTCGCCTGTTTCTCGCTCGTGACGACCACGCCGCTCTACATGACGGGCTTTCCGGCCGCGCTGATGATCGGGCCGATGCTCGCCGGCATCGCCGTGGCGCTTTCCGGCGGCACGATCCGCGTGCCGAAGCTGTTCTTCTTCGCCGTGCAGGTCGTCCTTGCGCTGATGATCGCCGCCACGGTCTCCGAGGAGTTCATCGGCACCTTCATCCGCGATTGGCCGCTGATCTTGCTCGTCATCTTCTCCGTCATCGCCGTCAGCACGTTCAGCGGCTGGACGATCGCCCGCAGCGGAGTCCTGCCCGGCACCACGGCGATCTGGGGGTCCTCGGCGGGTGCCGCCTCCTCCATGCTGATGATGGCGGAGGCCTATGGGGCGGATGTGCGCCTCGTCGCCTTCATGCAATATCTGCGCGTGCTGTTCGTGGCGAGCCTTGCGACGCTCGTCGCCCATTTCAGCGGCCATCAAGGCAGCGTGGCACACCATGCCTGGTTCGAGCCGGTACCGCTCCTTCCGCTCGCCGCCCTATTGGCCGTCGGCATCCTCGCCGGCCTTGCCGGGCAGAAGCTGCGCATTCCTGCCGGCGCCTTCCTCTTCCCCTTCGCCATCGCCTCGGTGCTCAACACGTCCGGAACGGTGACGATCGTCCTGCCACAATGGCTGCTGGTCATCGCCTTCGCCCTGCTCGGCTGGAATATTGGCCTCGGTTTCACGCGCGCCATCCTCATGCATGCGCGCCGGGCGCTGCTGCCGACAGTGCTCTCCATCCTCGCGCTGCTCTGTTTTTCGGGGCTTCTCGCCGGGCTCCTCGTCTTCGTCCTCGGCATCGATCCGCTGACGGCCTATCTCGCGACAAGCCCGGGTAGTCTCGATTCGGTCGCCGTCATCGCCGCCTCCAGCAATGTGGACGTCGCCTTCGTCATGACGCTCCAGACGGCGCGGCTGATCCTCGTGACCTTCATCGGCCCCTGGCTCGCCCGCCTTGTGGCGGATCGGGCCTAGCCGGCGTTTTCCAGAAGGAT
>CBIMFD010000260.1:0-4856 GCA_966243085.1 uncultured Shinella sp. | reverse complement strand
CTCATGGAGGACGATTCCGCCCCGGCGCAGGGCGTTGCCGCCGCCTTTGAACTCTCGCCCTATTTCTCCACCCAGCGCGTGCGCACGATGAACGAGGCCGAACGGATGCTGATGGCGGCCGATGTGCGGGCCATCGTGCGCATTCCCTCCGACTTCGCCCGCAGCATCGATCTCGGCGCGGCCGACGTGCAGTTGATCATCAATGGCGCCGACGCCAATACGGCGCGCATCTCGCTCGGCTACGCGCAGGGCGCGGTCGCCACATGGGCGGCGAAGGAGGCCGAGCGCACCGGCAACGCGGCGGCCGCCGGCGGCATCGTCGTCGAGCCGCGCCTCTGGTTCAACGAGGCGAACGACAGCAGCTATTTCCTCGTGCCCGGCCTGATCGTTCTGGTGATGACGCTGATCGGCGCCCTCCTGACCGCGCTGGTGATGGCGCGCGAATGGGAGCGCGGCACCTTCGAGGCGCTCTTCGTGACGCCCGTGCGCTCGGCCGAAATCCTTCTCGGCAAGACCGTACCCTATTTCGTCCTCGGTCTGATCGGCCTTGCGCTCTGCGTTGTCGGCAGCAAGCTGCTGTTCGGCGTTCCGCTCCGCGGATCGCTCGTCATCCTCACCCTCGTGTCGATGCTCTATCTCCTCGTGGCGCTCGGCCTCGGCCTCGTCATCTCGTCAGCGACAAAGAGCCAGTTCGTTGCCAGCCAGGTGACGGTGCTCCTCACCTTCCTGCCGGCCATGATGCTCTCCGGCTTCATGTACGATCCGCGCAGCATGCCGCTCGCGGTGCAGGCGATCACCTATGTCTTCCCGGCGCGCTATTTCGTGACCCTGCTCCAGACGCTCTTCCTGTCCGGCAACAACTGGAGCGTCATCCTGCCCAATGCCGCGGTGCTTGCCGGCATGGCCGCCGCGCTCCTTGCGCTCGCCGTGCGCCTCACCCGCAAGAGGATCGCGTGATGGTCATGTCGCTCCTGCGCATCCTCACGCTCATCCGCAAGGAACTGCTCGTCCTCCTGAAGGACCCGAAGAGCCGGGCAAGCCTCATCGTGCCGCCGATCCTGCAATGCCTGATCTTCGGCTATGCCGCGACCTACGACCTCAACAGCGTGCCCTATGCGCTGGTGGACCAGGACCGCAGCGCCGCCTCCGTCGCGCTCGTCGCAAGACTTGAGGGCTCCGGCATCTTCCAGCGCGAGGGCACCTTCGCCCGGATGACGGAGGCCGCGCCGCAGCTCGACGCCCGGCGCGCGCTGGTCGTCGTCGTCATCGGCGACGGCTTCGAGCGAAACCTCGAGACCGATATGCCCGCCCCCGTGCAGGTGATCGCGGACGGGCGGAACTCCAACACCAGCGGCATCGCCCAGAGCTATGCCAGCGCCATCATCGGCGATTTCGCCGCTGCGTGGCGGGTCGAGAATGGCCTTCCCGCCGCCGGCGTGACGGTCTCGACCCGCGCCTGGTTCAATCCGCAACTGGAAACCCGGTGGAGCATGATCCCGTCGCTGATCGGCACCATCACCATGATGATGACAATGATGCTGACGGCAATGTCGGTGGCGCGCGAGCGGGAGGAAGGCACGTTCGACCAACTCCTGGTGGCGCCCTTCACGCCGACGGAGATCATGATCGGCAAGGCCATCCCCTCCATGATCGTCGGCATCACCCAGGCCTCGGCGGTGCTCCTCGTCGCACTCTTCTGGTTCCGGATTCCCTTCGCCGGATCGTTCTTCACGCTCTATGCGGGCCTTGCCCTGTTCCTCGCTGCCGCCATCGGTTTCGGCCTGTTCCTCTCCTCGCTTGCCGGCAACATGCAGCAGGCGATGATCCTCGCCTTCGTCTTCCTGATGCCCTTCATGCTGCTGTCCGGCCTGATGTCGCCCACCGAGAACATGCCGGCCGTCCTGCAATACCTGACGATGATCAACCCGCTGACCTATGCGATCCGCATCACGCGCGTTGTCTATCTGGAAGGCGGCCGCGTCGCCGAGCTCCTGCGGGACATGCTGGCCCTCGTCGCGATTGCCGCGGTGACGATGCCCTTCGCCGCCTGGATGTTCCGCCACAGGCTGAACTAGATCGATCCCGGCGCGCAGGCACGCCGATGTCATTCGGCGGCCGTCGCAAGGCATCCGTCGACGATCCCCCTGATCTCGGCGCGGCAGGAACCACAATTGGTTCCTGCACCGAGCGCCTTGCCGACCGCCTCGACGCTGCGGCAACCATGGCGCACGGCACCGACGATCTGGTTGACCCCGACGCCGAAGCAGGAGCATACCGTGGCGCCGGGATCGGGCTTGTCCGCTCCGGGACGGCCGGCAACGAGGGCGAAGCGCTTGCGCAGATCCGCGTGGTTCGCGGCAAGCTGCGCGATCGCCCAGCTACGGGCGACCGCGACAGGTTCGCGCGCCAGGAAGAAGGCCGCAACAAGCCGCGTGCCGTCGAAGAAGGCAAGGCGTATGTCGCCGGTCTGCGCATCCCCATAGCCAAGCGGCTCGATGCCGGGCGCAATGGCGAAGACCCGGCGACACCATTCCGTCCAGTCCTGGACCGGCGCCGTGAAGGCGAGCTCCAGCCGCCAGCCGCCCTCCGCCTTCGCCAGCGCCCAATAGGCTGCATCCGGATCGGCGGGCTTTTCCCGTGAGACGGCGAAACCGTAATACGTCGCCGCGAACCGGCGCGCGCTGACAGCCACATTCTTCGAGGCCGGCTGGCCGGAGAACGGATCGGTGATCGCCGGCACGAGGGCATCGATACGGGCGCGCGCAGCAAACTGGTCGTTCCAGTGCATGGGCGCGAAAATGCTGCCACGCGCCTGACGCTCCGTGATGAGCGCACGCACGACGGCCTTGCCCTGCGGACTCTCGATCTCGACCAGCTCGGCATTGCCGACCCCAATCTCCATCGCGTCGCGCGGATGCATTTCCGCAAAGGGCTCCGCGATATGGGAAGACAGACGCGCGCTCTTGCCGGTGCGCGTCATGGTGTGCCACTGGTCGCGGATGCGGCCGGTGTTGAGCGTGAAGGGATAGGCGGCATCGGTGCGGTTGGTTTCGGCCGGCGCGACGGCGATAAGGCGGGCCTTGCCGTCCGCATGGTAGAAGCCGCCATCGCCGAAGAAACGGCTTTCCGCACGCTCCCGCCCTGCCGGCTGCGGCCATTGGAAGGGAGCGAGAGCGTCATAAGCAGCGCATGCGAGACCGGCCTGGGCACCGATATCGAAATCACGACTGCCATCGTTCTCGAAGGCGGAGAGAGCTGCGTGCTCGGAAAAGATGGCGCCGGGCGCCTCATAGGCGAAGGCATCGGAAAAGCCCATGCGGCGGGCGACCTCGCCAAGCTGCCACCAGTCGGCGCGCGCTTCCCCCGGCGCTGCGAGGAACGCCCGCTGGCGGGAAATGCGGCGCTCCGAATTCGTGACCGTACCGTCCTTCTCGCCCCAGCCCAGCGAGGGCAGCAGGACTTGGGCGTGACGGGTAGTATCCGTCTGCCTGAGAACATCGGAGACGACGACGAAGGGGCAGGCTTTCAACGCTACCGAAACGGCATCGGCATCCGGCATCGAGACGACGGGGTTCGTCGCCATGATCCACAGCGCCTTGATGCGCCCCTCGCCCGCCGCCTTGAAGAGGTCGACGGCCTTGAGGCCCGGCGCACTGGCAATCGCCGGCGCGCGCCAGAAGCGCTGCACGCGGTCGCGGTCGTCTGCATTTTCGAGCGCCATATGGGCGGCGAGCATGTTGGCAAGCCCTCCGACCTCGCGCCCGCCCATGGCGTTCGGCTGGCCGGTTAGCGAGAACGGGCCCATGCCCGGCCGGCCGATACGGCCGGTGGCGAGGTGGCAGTTGAGGATCGCGTTGACCTTGTCCGTGCCCGAGGCCGACTGGTTGACGCCCTGGCTGTAGCAGGTCACCACCTTTTCGGTTTCCGCGAACAGGCGGTAGAATTCGCGCAGTTGCATGGCCGGCAAGCCGGTCCGCTCCAGCACTTCGGCAAAGGAGAGGCGGCCGGCCGCCAGGAAGGCATCGGCGAAACCGGACGTATGCGCGGCGATATAGTTCTGGTCGACGGCATCGCCGGCAACCAGATGGGAGAAGAGGCCGGTGAAGAGCGCGACGTCGCCATCCGGACGGATCGCAAGGTGCAGGTCGGCGATGTCGGCCGTCATGGTGCGGCGGGGATCGATGACGACGACGTTCATGCCGGGCCGCTTCGCCTTGGCGGCGGCGAGGCGCTGGTAGAGCACGGGATGGCACCAGGCAAGGTTCGAGCCGGCAAGGACGACGAGGTCCGCCAGTTCGAGGTCCTCATAGGTTCCCGGCACCGTATCGGCGCCGAAGGCACGGCGGTGCCCGGCGACGGAAGAGGACATGCAGAGCCGCGAATTGGTGTCGATGTTCGCCGAGCCGATAAAGCCCTTCATCAGCTTGTTGGCGACGTAGTAATCCTCCGTCAGCAACTGGCCGGAAACGTAGAAGGCGACGGAATCCGGCCCGTGCTCCGCGATGGCCGCGGCGAATTTCCCGGCGACGAGGTCGAGCGCTTCATCCCATGAAGCCCGCCGGCCACATATCTCGGGATGGAGAATGCGGCCGTCGACGTCGATCGTCTCGGCAAGCGCCGATCCCTTCGAGCAGAGCCGGCCGTAATTCGACGGATGGTCCGGATCGCCCCTGACTGAAACGGCGCCATCCTCCGCCACCGTCGCGACGACCCCGCAGCCGACGCCGCAATAGGGGCAGGTGGTCTTCGTCTCAACGGGCATGGGCGGCTCCCGGAGGGGGCGTAAGGCGGCGTGCCCCGATACCCCCCTCTGCCCTGCCGGGCATCTCCCCCTCAAGGGGGGAGATCGGCAAGAC
>CBIMFD010000259.1:0-4955 GCA_966243085.1 uncultured Shinella sp. | reverse complement strand
CGTCGAAGCGCGCGCCGATGCAGACCATGACGTCGCAATCGTGCATCGCCATGTTCGCCTCGTAGGAACCGTGCATGCCGAGCATGCCCAGCCAGTTCTTGCCGGAGGCCGGATAGGCGCCGAGGCCCATCAGCGTCGAGGTGATCGGAAAGCCGGTGATCTCGACCAGCTCGCGCAGGAGACGCGAGGCTTCCGGGCCGGAATTCACGACGCCGCCGCCGGAATAGATGACGGGACGACGAGCCGACTTCATCAGGCTGACGGCCGCCGCGATCTGGCTGGCGTCGCCCTGCGTCTTGGGCTGGTAGCTCTTCTGCACCGGCGCATCCGAAGGCGGCGTGTAGGTGCCTGTCGCGAACTGGACGTCTTTCGGGATATCGACGACGACCGGGCCCGGACGGCCGGACTGGGCGACGCGGAAGGCCTCATGGATGATGCGGGCGAGGTCGTTGACGTCCTTGACCAGCCAGTTGTGCTTGGTGCAGGGCCGCGTGATGCCGACCGTGTCGCATTCCTGGAAGGCATCCGATCCGATGAGCGTGGTCGGAACCTGGCCGGTGAGGCAGACGAGCGGGATGGAATCCATCAGGGCGTCCTGCAGGGGCGTGACGGCATTCGTCGCGCCCGGCCCGGAGGTGACGAGCATGACGCCGACCTTGCCGGTGGAGCGGGCATAGCCTTCGGCCATGTGGCCGGCGCCCTGCTCGTGGCGCACGAGGATGTGCTCGACGTCGTCCTGCTGGAATATCTCGTCATAGATCGGCAGGACGGCGCCGCCCGGATAGCCGAAGATATGTTCAACGCCGTTGTCCTTCAGGGCCTGCAAGACAATTTCGGCGCCCGTCATCTGGTTTTCTGTTCCGCTCATCGGATTTCCGTCCGTCTCTTTCGTATTTCAGGGTGATTATCGAATTTCTGGGCATAAAAAAAGGCCCCTGGAGGAGCCTGCTTACCGCGCATGGTGCTTTCGCCGGGTGGTTACACCACCCTGCCCATGCGCGATCCCACCACAAGAATGATAGCCGTCAGATTATTCATGGCGCGGATTGTTAGCCACAAAGCCTACCCGCGTCAACGCCTTTCCCGACGTTTCAAAACGGCACGGTTTTGCGCACGGCCGGCAAAAGGCCGCTCCTGGGCCCTTCAACCCGAAACGTCTTATTAAGTGCACACCGGTAACTTGGAGGTTGATGGCAAGGAGTGCCGCGTGCTCAACAATGACTTTCAGACCTCCATGACGGCGGGCGAACAGGACCGCCGGGACGGACAGGCGGGCAATCGCCTGCTCGGCCGCGTCGTCGCGTGCAACGGCTCGCGCGCGACCATCAGCGCCGTCGCCGACGGCGGCCAGACGGCGCTCACGGAACTGTGGTCGGTCGGCCGCCTCATCTCCATTTCCGTCGGCCGCAACCGCGTCGTCGCCCTCGTCTACTCCATGTCCACCGACCAGCAGAGCTGGGTGGAGAACAACGACACCGTCTTCCGCATCGAAGTGGAACTCCTCGGCGAGGTGCATGTCAGCGCGGACGGGCGCGAGGAATTCTCCGCCGGCATTACCGATTATCCCTACCTCGGCGCCATCGCCCATCGTATCCGCGCGACCGACCTCGCCCGCGTCTACGATACCGGCAAGAGCGACGTGTGCACCATCGGCAAGCTGACGCAGGACGAGAGTCTCGACGCGACGATCCATGTGCCCTCCATGCTGGAGAAGCACTTCGCCATCGTCGGCACGACCGGCGTCGGCAAGTCCACCTCCGTCACGCTCCTGCTGCACAAGGCGATCCAGGCCGATCCGCAACTGCGCGTTCTCATCCTCGACCCGCACAACGAATTCGCCTCCGCCTTCGGCGAGCTCGCCGTCGTCATCGACACCGACACGCTGGACCTGCCCTTCTGGCTGTTCCGGCTGGAGGAATTCGCCGAGGTCGTCTTCCGCGGCCGCCCACCGGTGCCGGAGGAGATGGACATCCTGCGCGACCTCATTCCCGAGGCCAAGCGCGCCTTCCGCGGCTCGAGCGAGAACGGCCTGATGCGCCGCACGAGCGAGAAGAGCTCGATGACGGCCGACACGCCCGTGCCCTTCCGCATCGCCGACCTCCTGGCGCTGATCGACGAGCGCATCGGCCGGCTTGAAGGCCGGGCGGAGAAGCCGCACCTGCGCTCGCTCAAGGTCAAGATCATGTCCGCGATCAACGACCCGCGCTATCATTTCATGTTCTCCTCGAACACGATCACCGACACGATCCTCGACACGATCGCCCGCATCTTCCGCATTCCGGGCGACGGCAAGCCGGTGACGACCTTCCAGCTCGCCGGCATCCCTTCGGAAGTCGTCAACTCGGTCGCCTCCGTGCTCTGCCGCATGGCCTTCGAGATCGGCCTGTGGAGCAATGGCGGCGTGCACATGCTGGTCGTCTGCGAGGAGGCGCACCGCTACGTGCCGGCCGATCCCAAGCTCGGCTTCATGCCGACCCGCCAGGCCATCGCCCGCATCGCCAAGGAAGGCCGCAAATACGGCGTGTCGCTCGGTATCATCACCCAGCGCCCCGGCGAGCTCGACCCGACGATCCTCTCCCAGTGCTCGACGGTCTTCGCCATGCGCCTCGCCAACGAGCACGACCAGGAGATCATCCGCTCGGCGATCCCGAACTCCTCGTCCTCCACGACGAGCTTCATCTCCTCCATCGGCAATGGCGAGGCCATCGCCTTCGGCGAGGCCGTCGCGGTGCCGATGCGCATGCGGTTCTCGCGCGTGGAGGCGGACCGCCTGCCGAAGGCCAACGGAACCGGCATCAAGGTGAGCGAGGACACGCCGCAAAGCGTGGACCTGCGCTCCATCGTCGCCCGTATGCGCGCCATTTCCGGGCCGGACATTTCCGGCTTCCAGAACTCCTATCTCTCCTCCCACGCCACCAATGCCTCGCTGCCGACCGGCTACGAGGATGCGCCTTACGAGGACGAGGAGGACTATATCGACACGGTGCAGACCGCCGCCGCGCCGCCGCAACCCGCGGTGCACGAGCCCTATCGGCCCGACATGCTGCCCGGCGCCGCCGGCGCCTACCAGCCATCGGCTCAGGAGCGTTTCGACAGCGTCCGCCGGGAACTTGCCGAGCCGCCGCGCCCGAGCGCCGATCCCTATCGCCAACCGGCCCGCCCTGCGCCCGCCTTCGGCGGTACGGAAGAACCGCGCCGTGAGGGCTCCATCCGCGAACAGCTCCTGAAGAAGCCGCTCAGCAGCCTCATTCGCCGCTAGAAGCCGTGGGATCGATCCGCCGCCAGCTCTCGTCGAGCTGGTTGCGGAACCAGGTCATCTGGCGCTTGGCATATTGCCGGGTCGCCGCCGCGCCGCGCGCGATCACCTCGGCCTCGCTCATCTTTCCCGCCAGCATCGCCGTGATCTGCGGCACGCCGATGGCCTTCATCGCCGGCATGGCGGGCGAAAGGTCCTGTGCCAGCAGCGTCTTCACCTCCTCCACCGCGCCCGCTTCCAGCATCGCGGCGAAACGCCGGTCGATACGCTCCGCCAGCACCGCGCGGTCCGGCAGGACGACGATCTTTTCCGCACAGGCGGAATCGATGACCGCCGGTCCCGATGCCGACTGGAAGGCCGAGATGGATTTCCCCGTCGCCTCCAGCACCTCCAGCGCGCGCACGATGCGCTGGCCGTCGCCCGGTTTCAGGCGCGCTGCCGTTTCGGGGTCGCGGGCGGCAAGCACCCGGTGCAGCGCCTCGGCCCCTTCCCGGGCCAGCCGGCCGCGCAGCCTCTCGCGCACCTCGTCGGGAATGGCGGGCATATCGGAGAGCCCACCGGTGAGCGCGCGGAAATAGAGGCCCGTGCCGCCGACGAAGACCGGCAGCTTTTCCCGTTCGCGCAGTTCGGCGACCACGGCGGCGGCCTCGCGCAGCCAGTCGCCGGTGGAATAGGCCCTGCCCGCCGGCACATGGCCGTAAAGGCGGTGCTCGACGTCGCCCATGTCCTGCGGCTGCGGACGGGCGGTGAGGACGTTCAGCGTGTCGTAGACCTGCATGCTGTCGGCATTGACGACGACGCCGTCATGCTCGACCGCAAGGCGCACGGCGAGCGCGGACTTGCCGCTCGCCGTCGGGCCCGTTATCAGGATCGCGTCCCGCTTTCGATCAAGGTTTCTCATCATGGCTTTCGTTGCCACGCTTGTCGCCAATCCGTCAAATCCCGACCTGACGCCCGCCATCGCCGAAAAGGCCGCGGATGCGGTCAAGGCCTCCGGCCTCTACTGGCTCGCAGACGGCATCGCCTGCGATATCGCGCTGCGCGACGGGAGCGACATCGCCGCCGCCCGCGATACGATCCTCGCCGTCATCGCCGGCGCGCCGATCGACCTTGCCGTGCAGGAAGCCGAGACGCGGCGCAAGAGGCTGCTGATCGCCGACATGGATTCCACCATGATCGGCCAGGAGTGCATCGACGAGCTTGCCGCCGAAGTCGGCCTCAAGGACAAGGTCGCCGCCATCACGGCCCGTGCCATGAACGGCGAGATCGCCTTCGAGCCCGCCCTTCGCGAGCGCGTCGCGCTGCTCAAGGGCCTGCCGGTCTCGGTCGTCGACGACGTGATCGAAAAGCGCATCACGCTGACGCCCGGCGGGCGCGAGCTGATCGCCACCATGAAGGCCAAGGGCTACTACACCGCCCTCGTCTCGGGCGGCTTCACGGTCTTCACCAGCCGCATCGCCGCCACGCTCGGCTTTGACGAGAACCGCGCCAACATCCTGCTTGCCGAAGACGGCAGGCTGACCGGCGAGGTCGCCGAACCCATCCTCGGCAAGCAGGCCAAGGTGGACGCGCTCACCGACATTTCCGAACGCCTCGGCGTCTCGCCGGAAGAGGCCATGGCCGTCGGCGACGGCGCCAACGACCTCGGCATGCTGCACCTCTCCGGCGCCGGCGTCGCCCTCCACGCCAAGCCCGCCGT
>CBIMFD010000258.1:0-4967 GCA_966243085.1 uncultured Shinella sp. | reverse complement strand
GCGAGGTCGAAGACGTCGTGGATGTCGTGGCTGATGAGGAAGATGCCGATGCCCTCCTTCTTGAGCTGCTTGATCAATTCGCCGACCTGCGCCGTCTCCTGCGGGCCGAGCGCCGCGGTCGGCTCGTCCATGATCAGGATGCGGGCGTTGAAGAGGATCGCCCTGGCGATCGCCACCGACTGGCGCTGGCCGCCGGAAAGCGCCTTCACCGGCTCCTTGAAGCGCTGGAAGTTGGGGTTGAGGCGGCCCATGACCTCGCGGGTCTTGGCCTCCATCGCCACGTCGTCGAGCGTGCCCCAGGGGGTGCGCAGCTCGCGGCCGAGATAGAGGTTGGCGGCCGCGTCCACGTTGTCGGCGACGGCGAGCGTCTGGTAGATCGTCTCGATGCCGTATTTCTTGGCATCGCGCGGATTGCTTATATCGGCCGGTTCGCCGTTGATCAGGATCTCGCCGCTGTCGCGCTTGTAGGCGCCGGAGAGAATCTTGATCAGCGTCGACTTGCCGGCGCCGTTATGGCCGAGCAGGGCGACGACCTCGCCGGGATAGAGATCGACCGAGGCATTGTCCACGGCATGGATGCCGCCGAAGGAGATGGAGATGTTCTTCATCTCCACGAGGGGCGTACGGGTGTCCGTCATTGGGAGGGCTCCTCTTACTTGGCGCGGGCGCGGTAGATCGTGTCGAGCCAGACGGCGACGACGAGGACCACACCGACGACGATGCGCTGGAACGGCGTGTCGATACCGACCAGCACCATGCCCGATTGCAGCGATTGCATGACGAGGGCGCCGAGCATGGCGCCTGCGATTGTGCCCATGCCGCCGGCAAGCGACGTGCCGCCGATCACGGCTGCCGCGATCGTGTAGAGCTCGTCGAGCTCGCCCTGCGCGTTGGTCGCGGCGTTGAGGCGGGCGGTGGAAATGGCGGCGGCGATGGCGCAGAGCATGCCCATCAGCGCGAAGATCTTCACCGTGACCCAGCGGGTCTTGATGCCGGCGAGCTCCGCCGCTTCCGGGTTGCCGCCAAGCGCGAAGACGTAGCGGCCGAAGCGCAGGCGCGTCGAGATGAAGGTCATGACGATGCCGACGACGATGGCGATCAGCACGGGAATCGCGATGCCGTGCGGGATGAAGAGGCCGCCTTCCGGCCAGGCGATGCCGTTGGCATCGGCATATTTGCGGGCGATGGCGACCGGCCAGGGGTAGGAGTTGACGACGGTGACGGCGCCGAGCACGAGGGCGCAGCCGACGGCGACCAGGAAATACTCGGCCCACATGGGGCGCAGCGGGAAGCCGAAGCGCTTGCGCTGCTTGCGGGAATTGGCGATCGTCGCGACGATGGCAACGCAGGCGAGCGCCCCGACGACCCAGCTTGCCGTGGCGCCGACGGAGCCGTTGGTGCCGCCGCCCATCAGGCGGAAGGTCGCGTCCATGGGGGCGACGGTGCGCCCGCTCGTGACGAACCAGGTGGCGCCGCGCCAGACGAGCAGGCCTCCGAGGGTGACGATGAAGGACGGCACATTGAGGAAGGCGACGATGAAGCCCTGCAGCGCGCCGATGGCCGCGCCCAGCAGGAGGCCGGCGAGGAGCGTGACGATCCAGATGGCCGGATGATTGAAGCCGAGCACCTGCGGCAGGAGTTCGGCCTGCAGCACGCCCATCGTCATGCCGACGAAGCCGAGGATGGAGCCGACGGACAGGTCGATGTTGCGCGTGACGATGACGAGCACCATGCCGGTCGCCATCACGGCGACGGAAGCGGTCTGGACGGAAAGATTCCAGAGGTTGCGCGGCGTCAGGAACAGGCCGCCCGACAGGATGTCGAAGCCGATCCAGATGATCAGCATGGCGCCGACCATGCCGAGCAGGCGCGTGTCGATTTCGGTGGCGCGGAAGAAGCGCTTCACCGGGTTCTCGCTGGCCAAGCGCGCGCGATTGGCAGCTACGGTATTCGTGATGTCGGCCATGGCTTTGCCGTTCCCCCACTTCTATTGAACGTGTCGTCCGGGCGCTCTCGGGACTGCTCCCGCGCGAGGATGTGTCGCCGCCTCATCCTCCGCCCGCTGCCCATCTTGCGCAAGCGCCGCAACGATTGACGTTGCGGCGCCCGGCGATGGTCAGGTCGGTGCGATGGTCCGGCTCAGTCGCAGGCTGCGACCGTGCCGGCCTTGACGCCCTGGCAAGCCGTTTCCTTGGAGATCCAGCCGGCGTCGATGACGACGTTCAGGTTGTCCTTGGTGATCGGCAGCGGGGCGAGGAAGACGGACTTCATCTCGACGCCCTTCGGGCCGCCGTTGAAGGTCGTCACGCCTTCGATCTCGTCCATGGTCTTGCCGCCGGCAAGCTCCGCGGCGATTTCGGCGGCGCGCTTGCCGAGTTCACGCGAGTCCTTCCAGACCGAGACGGTCTGCGTGCCGAGCGCGACGCGGTTGAGCGCGGCGTGGTCGGCATCCTGGCCGGAGACCGGGACGGAGCCGGCAAGGCCCTGTGCGGCAAGGGCAGCGATCGCGCCGCCGGCCGTGCCGTCGTTCGAGGCGACGACCGCGTCGACCTTGTTGTCGTTCGCCGTCAGGAACTGTTCCATGTTCTTCTGGGCGTTTTCCGGCTTCCAGCCATCGGTGTAGGCTTCGCCGACATTCTTGATCTTGCCGGCATCGATGGCTTCCTTCAGCACTTCCTGCTGGCCTGCGAAGAGGAAGTCGGCGTTCGGGTCGGAAGACGAGCCCTTGATGAAGACATAGTTGCCTTCCGGCTTCACCTTGAAGACTTCGCGGGCCTGCATGCGGCCGACTTCCTTGTTGTCGAAGGTGATGTAGAAGGCGGCTGGGTTCTCGATCAGGCGGTCGTAGCCGACGACCGGGATGCCTTCGGCGGCAGCCTTCTCGATGGCCGGGCCGATCGCTTCGGAATCCTGAGCGAGAACGATGAGGGCGTTGGCGCCCTGGGCGATCAGCGACTCCACGTCCGTCAACTGCTTTGCGGCGGAGGACTGGGCGTCAGCCGAAATGTACTTGTCGCCGGAGGCCTCGAGCGCGGCCTTGATGGCGGCTTCGTCGGTTTTCCAGCGCTCTTCCTGGAAGTTGGACCAGGAGACGCCGACCACGAGGTCCTTGGCGTGCGCAACGGCGGAATGCATGGAAACGATGATGGCAGCCCCTGCCATCAGCTTCAGAACGGATTTCATATTATCCTCCCAAGTGAATACCGGCCGTCCGGGCGAACCTCCCGCCCAATCAACGACCGGTCACGATACTACTGTCCAGATGCCCCTCCCGGTCATGCCGGGACTTTTTTCTCGACAGTCGAGAAAATAGATGTCAGATGTTTTGAAGACTGTCAACAAGGCTTTGACGGGTCTTGAACGACGGCGTGACAGATGCTTTGGGGAGGGGCATGTGTTGCAGCAGATGAAAGCAGGCGGAAACGGGCGATGCTGGTGAAGTCGAGCACGGAGCTTGTGCGTCAGCAGAACAGCGCGCTTGTTCTTGCATCCCTGCGGCGGCACGGTCCGCTTGCCCATACCGATATTTCCCAGCACACGGGCCTTGCATCGGCCACGGTCTCGGCCATCACGGCGGAACTGGAAAAGGCCGAGGTGCTGGAGCGGCGCGAACAGCAGGCATCCGCTTCACGCGGCCGCCCGCGCGTCATCTTCGGTCAGCGCCGCAAGGCGGGCTATCTCGTCGCCGTGCGCATTTCCTCCGACGTGGTGCAATACTCGCTGGCCGATTACGCCGGCACGCTGATCGACCGTTTCGAGGAGGCGCGCAACCATGCGGATGCCGACACGCAGCCATTCGCGGCGGCCTTCGTCGCCGCGCTGGACAGGCTGGTGGAGCGTTCGCAGATCGCGCGTGAAGACGTGCTCGTCGTATCGATCAGCAGCAAGGGCCTTGTCGATCCGGCGCAGGCCCTGCTCGTCTGGTCGCCGATCTTCGGGGACAGGCAGTTGGATTTCGCCGCGCTGCTTTCGCCGCGCTGGCGCGCGAAGATCCTCATCAGCAACGAGACCCTGCTCGTCGCCCACGCCATGGCGCTGCGCATGGAAAAGGCGGGAACGGGATATCTCCAGGCTGTCGCCGCGCTCTCGCTCGGCCACAGCATCGGGCTCGGCATCGCGCGGCGCGAGCGGTCCGGCGAACTGACGGTGACCGCGCCGAATTTCGGGCACATGCTGAATTCGTCGGACGGCAAGCTCTGTCGCTGCGGCTCGCAGGGCTGCATCGAGGCGTCGGCCGGCTTCTACGGCATCCTGCGCACGGCCTTCGAGGTGCCGCCCGATACGATCCCAGCGAAATTCGTGCCGCTTGCGGAGATGGACAAGATCGCGCTGCGGGCACGGCAGGGGCACCGCATGTCGGAATATGCCTTCCGCCAGGCCGGCCTTGCGCTGGGGCAGGGGCTCTCGCGCATGGTGAGCCTCTACGACAACATGCCGATCGCCATCACCGGCCCCGGCACGCGCTACTTCGACCTCATCCGGCGCGGGCTCGAGGAGGGGCTGGCGCAATCGCAGCAGATCCGCCTCTTCGGCCCCCCGCCGATTTCCGTCGTGCCGGAGGAGGCGACGCTGGTGCTGGAAGGCCATCTCGACCGGGCGTTGGCGGAGATGGACCACGATATCATTGCTGCGAAGGCGGTCGGGGATTGAGGGCGGACCGCAAAGGCCGGCTCAAGCATCGCTTATGCCCCGAACCTTTCCTCCGTCATGGTCGGGCTCGACCCGAGCATCCATGCGGCACCCGTTGCGGACGAGGCGTGGACCTCTGCATGACGTCGGAGGAGGGGAGGGGCTTCACAAAAAGACCGGGCGATTTCTCGCCCGGCCAGTTGCCTTGGGAGGAGGGGCCGTCAGGCGATGGAGATCTGGCGCTTTTCTTCCACCGATTTCACGGCTGCGTCGGCGAGTGCGAGGGCGGCGAGGCCGTCGGCGCCGGAGGGGGAGATCGTCGCGCCCTTCTCGATGGC
>CBIMFD010000257.1:0-4994 GCA_966243085.1 uncultured Shinella sp. | reverse complement strand
CCTTCAGCCTTTGGTAACCATCTTCGGTAACCATAAGCCTCATCAAGTTCCGTTCCGAGTAAGCGTATCAGCGAGTATAAAATGCCATCTGTTCTTTCGCTTGCAGACGTCTCCCGTTCGCCCCGCAAGAGCGGCTGGCTCGACACCATCATCAAGGGGGACTGCGTCGCCGCGCTGGAAGCGCTTCCGGACCAGTCCGTCGACGTCATCTTCGCCGATCCCCCGTATAACCTCCAGCTCGGCGGCATGCTCACCCGGCCGGACCAGAGCCTCGTCGACGCCGTCGACGACGAATGGGACCAGTTCGCCTCCTTCGAGGCCTACGATGCCTTCACGCGTGCCTGGCTGCTCGCCTGCCGCCGCGTGCTGAAGCCCTCCGGCACCATCTGGGTCATCGGCTCCTACCACAACATCTTCCGCGTCGGCGCGACCTTGCAGGATCTCAATTTCTGGATCCTCAACGACATCGTCTGGCGCAAGACGAACCCGATGCCGAATTTCAAGGGCCGCCGGTTCCAGAACGCGCACGAGACGCTGATCTGGGCGACGCGCGACCCCAAGGCCAAGGGCTATACCTTCAACTACGACGCCATGAAGGCCGCGAACGACGACGTGCAGATGCGCTCGGACTGGCTCTTCCCGATCTGCAACGGCGGGGAGCGGCTGAAGGATGCCGACGGCAAGAAGGTGCATCCGACGCAGAAGCCCGAAGCCCTGCTCGCCCGCATCCTGATGGCCTCCACAAAACCCGGCGACGTGGTGCTCGATCCGTTCTTCGGCTCCGGCACGACGGGCGCGGTGGCAAAGCGCCTCGGCCGCCATTTCGTCGGCATCGAGCGCGAGCAGGACTATATCGACGCGGCCCGTGCGCGCATCGATGCGGTCGAGCCGCTGGGCTCGGGCACGCTTTCCGTGATGAGCGGCAAGAAGGCCGAGCCGCGCGTCGCCTTCAACACGCTCATCGAGAGCGGCCTCATCGCGCCGGGCACCGTGTTGACGGACGCTCGCCGCCGCCACAGCGCCATCGTGCGCGCCGACGGCACGCTCGCCTCGGGCAACGATGCCGGCTCCATCCACCGGCTCGGCGCCAAGGTGCAGGGGCTCGACGCCTGCAACGGCTGGACCTTCTGGCACTATGCCGACGGGGCCGAGTTGAAGCCGATCGACGCGCTGCGCGCTGTCGTGCGCGCGGGCATGGCCGGCCTCGAATAGGCCGTTTCGTCCTTTTCAGGGTTTCTCCAGCCGCGGCCTCCGGTGTTCCCTGCACCGGGGGCTGTGGCTTTTCAAAAAGAGCGCGTGCTCCCCAACTTCCGTGCGCGCCATTCAGTTGATCTTAACCATCAACGGCCTAATGTTCTCTGGCAAACACGTCAGGCCAAGCAACGGAAATCGTTGTAGAAAGCCAGCGCCGATCAACCGGCCGGGCAGGCCGGATATCGCTTTTCCGGTTTTTGTACCTTCAGTCCCGGAAATGCGAAAACGCCCGGAGCTCGCAAGGCTTCGGGCGTTTCGGTTTGGATGACGGGACTACGGGCTCAGAGCCCGATGCCGTGCGCGGCAAGGTCGCTCTTCAGCTTTTCCGGATCGGTGAACTGCACCGCGTTCCAGCCGGCAAGCCGCGCGCCCTCGACATTGGCCGCAGAGTCGTCGATGAAGAGCGTATGGGCCGGCGACAGGCCGAAGTCGCGCGCATGCTTCTCGTAGATCGCAAGATCGGGCTTGAGAAGGCAGATTTCGCCGGAAACCGTCACGCCGCGCGGCATGTCGAGGAAGGGGAAGAGCTTCTTCGCCTCCTTGAACGTATCGGCCGCGAAATTGGTGAGCATGGTCACGTCATGGCCCTGCTGGATCAGCGCCTCCATGATCGCGACGCTCTCGACATAGGCGTGCGAGACCATTTCGTGCCAGTGTTTGCGGAAGGCGCGGATATGCTCGGTGCGGTCGGGGTGCACCTCGATCAGGAGCGCCTCGGCCTCCTCCCACTTGCGCCCGCGGTCCTGCTCCAGGTTCCAGTCGTGCGTGCAGACATTGGCGAAGAACCAGTTCCGCTCCGCGTCGTCCGGGATCAGCCGGCTGAAGGGAATATGCGGGTCGTAGTGAATCAGCACCTTGCCGATGTCGAAGACGATGTGTCGGATTTCGATGCTGCTCATGCTCTCCTCGCCCTTTCAAATGCGTCCGGTATCGCTTGTCTTATGGCCTTCTTCATGACGGTCGGCAGCGCCTCGCCGTCGAGCGTCTCCTTCGGCTGCCACCAGCCGCCGTCCGTGGCCGCATTCCGCTTCACCTTGGAACGGTATACCGCAAGGCGCAACTCGAAATGCGTGAAGACGTGGGTGACGGTGCCGCAGGCCTGCCAGTCGGCGGCAAAGGGGGCGGCGGCCGGGCTGCTCTCGCCGTCGATGCGCGCCGTCAAGGCGCTGCCCGGCACCTCCGTCATGCCGCCGAGAAGCCCGCTTTCGCCCCGCTTGCGCAGGAAGACGGCGCCTGTCTCGTCCTCGGCCACGAACGCCGCGCCGAGCCGTACCGGCTTTTCCTTCTTCGCCGCCTTGCGGGGAAAGAGTTCGGGGTCCTCCCGGCCGAGCACCCGGCAGGCGGCGTTGAGGGGACAGAGCGCACAGGCCGGCCGGCGCGGCGTGCAGATCGTCGCGCCGAGGTCCATCATGGCCTGCGCGAAATCGCCCGGCCGATCCTCCGGCGTCATGGTGGCGACGAGCGCACGCATTTCCGGCTTTGCCGCCGGCAGCGGGCTCTCTATGGCGTGAAGACGGGATATGACGCGCTCGACATTGCCGTCGAGCACGGCGCTCTTCCGGTTGAAGGCGATGGCGGCGATGGCCGCCGCCGTATAGTCGCCGATGCCGGGGAGGGCCTTCAGGCCCTCCTCCGTATCGGGAAAGACGCCGCCATGCCCGAAGGCGACGGCCTCGGCGCATTTCTTGAGATTGCGGGCACGCGCATAATAGCCGAGCCCCGCCCAGGACTTCATGACGTCCTCGGTGTCGGCCTCGGCAAGGTCCGTCACGGTCGGCCAGCGCGTGGTGAAGAGCGCGAAATAGGATTTGACGGCCTGCACGGTCGTCTGTTGCAGCATGACCTCGGAAAGCCAGACCCGGTAAGGATCGGCCCGTTCGCCCCGCGCGGCCATCGGCGGGCTCACCCGCCAGGGCAGGTCGCGATGGTGCCGGTCGTACCAGGCGAGAACGAGGTCGGCGGACGCCGTGGTCCGGTGGGGCTTGGTCATGTCTTGCCTGAACGGGAAACGGCTGCACACTTCGCTGGAATGCTCTATAACTGGCCGAGCGCGCCGCGATCTTCAAGGTCGCGGGCGGCAAATGCAGGAATATTTTCCCGAGCGGAGCGAGATTGTGAATACCAGGGCGCCGCGGCGCGGCATCGTCCAGATCAGCGAAGTGGCGAACGGCCTCATCGACCCCGTTCTGGCGCGGCGCGCCGGCATCAATACCATGCTGCTCGGCTCGTGGGACGAGATCGCCGGCACCGAATTTGCCGAATGCACCCGGCCGGAGCGCATCACCTGGCCGCGCCGCGCCTCCGAAATGGCGGGCGAGGGGGAGAAGTACCAGCCGGGCGTGCTGACGATCGCCTGCGAGGGCGCGCGCGCGCTTTTCCTCAGTCACCAGCAGGGCGAGATCGTCCAGCGCATCAACGGCTTCTTCGGCTTTCCGGCCATCAACCAGGTGAAGATCGTGCAGAAGCCGGTGACGCCGCAGGCGCGCCACCGTCCGAAGCCCCGTCCGCTCACCGGCGAGGCCGCCCGCCATCTCGACGGGCTGGTCGAAGGCATCGAGGGCGACGCGCTGAAGGCGGCCCTGACGCGGCTTGGCACGGCGGTGCTCGGCCGGCGCCGCTAAAACGGTCACAATTCTTTGAAGTTACTCGCCTTAACGCCGCTTGTTCCCGCCCGAAAGCAGGTATAACGGGGATCGCGACAGAATTCCCATCCCTTCCGACAGGAGAGACCATGTCCCTTTCCGAAATGAGCCTGATGAAGCGCCTCTTCTCCGGCGTCGCCGTCGCGGCGCTCGCCGTGACGCTGGCTGCATGCAGCGACGAGAAGAAGGAGACCGCCGCGGCTCCCGAGACCAGCCAGGCGACCACCAGCGAGAGCGCAAGCGCGACGCCGGCGACCTCCTCGGGCACGACCACGACCACCTCCGGCGAGACGACCGCATCCACGCCGGCCGCCGCCGCCGAGGTGCCCGCCGCCGAGGGCGACGTGGACATGGCCGAAGTCCTCAAGCCCGGCGCGCTGCCGGACATGGCGCTCGGCGAGGCGAACGCACCCGTCACCATCGTCGAATACATGTCGACGACCTGCCCGCACTGCGCGGCCTTCCACAACAACACCTTCGACGCCATCAAGGCGAAGTATGTGGATAGCGGCAAGGTGCGCTTCATCGTGCGCGAATTCCCGTTCGATCCGCGCGCGGCCGCCGCCTTCATGCTGGCGCGCTGCAACCCGCAGGACCCCTCCAAGCTCACGGAAGCCGCGCAGTATTTCCCGATGCTCTCCATGCTGATGAAGCAGCAGGAGACCTGGGCCGCCGCCCAGGACGGCCGCGAGGCGCTGATGCAGATGTCGAAGCTTGCCGGTTTTACCGAGGAAACTTTCAAGGCCTGCTTGACGAACCAGAAACTTCTGGATGATGTGAACGCGGTCCGCGAACGCGGCGCCAAGGAATTCGGTGTCGCCGCGACTCCGACCTTCCTCATCAACGGCCAGCGCTACTCGGGGGACATGTCGGTTGACACCATGTCGGCCCTCATCGAAAGCAAGCTCTGATCCTTCGACCGGATTTTCGGCGGGCGACGGCGGAAGCCGTGCGCCCGCTTTTTATTGGGTGGTGGCGCTGCCCCTCATCCCCCTGCCGGGACCTTCTCCCCGCAAGCGGGGAGAAGGGGGAAAACGGCGCGCCCATCGCTCCTCGCCCCGCTTGCGGGGAGAGGATGCCGGCAGGCAGGTGAGGGGC
>CBIMFD010000256.1:0-5004 GCA_966243085.1 uncultured Shinella sp. | reverse complement strand
CCTTCGCGCGCGCCGTCCTCGGGGTGCTTGAGGGCGCATTCCCACTCGACCACGGCCCAGCCGGCAAAGTCGTTGGCGGCCATCTTGGAGAAGACGGCGCCGAAATCGACCTGGCCGTCGCCGAGCGAGCGGAAACGGCCGGCGCGGTTCACCCAGCTCTGGTAGCCGCCATAGACGCCCTGCCGGCCCGTCGGATTGAACTCGGCATCCTTCACATGGAACATGCGGATGCGGTCCTTGTAGATGTCGATATTGTCGAGGTAGTCGAGGCACTGAAGGACATAGTGCGAAGGATCGTAGAGCATGCAGGCGCGGGCATGGTTGCCGGTGCGCTCCAGGAACATCTCGTAGGTGATGCCGTCGTGCAGGTCCTCGCCGGGATGGATCTCGTAGCAGACGTCGACGCCGCAATCCTCGGCATGGTCGAGGATCGGCTTCCAGCGCTTCGCCAGTTCATCGAAGGCCGTCTCGACGAGGCCGGCCGGGCGCTGCGGCCAGGGATAGACGAAGGGCCAGGCGAGCGCGCCGGAAAAGCTCGCCATCGCATTAAGACCAAGGTTCTTCGAGGCGGTGAGCGCGAGCTTCACCTGCTCGACGGCCCATGCCTGCCGCGCCTTCGGGTTGCCGCGGACCTCGGGAACGGTAAAACCGTCGAAGGCCTCGTCATAGGCGGGGTGCACGGCGACGAGCTGGCCCTGCAGATGGGTCGAGAGCTCGGTGACCTCGACGCCGTTCTCGCGCGCCTTGCCGGCGAACTCCTCGCAATAGGCCTTGGAGGAGGCGGCCTTCTTCAGGTCGATGAGGCGCGCGTCCCAGGTCGGGACCTGCACGCCCCTGTAGCCGATGTCGGCGGCCCATTTGGTGATGGCGTCCCAGGAATTGAACGGCGCGGCGTCGCCCGCGAACTGGGCGAGAAACAGGCCGGGGCCCTTGATCGTCTTCATATTCGGCGTCCTCCCATGGAGACCCGGCCATCCGCGCGGCCGGTCTGAGATGTTCTTGCGGTACGTACCGCAGCGCGTGGCAGGCTACCGGCCTTTGGCCGGGCGGCAATGTGGAAGAAGGAAAACCGCCCGGGTCATGATGTCCCGGGCGGCTCGGTTCTCGTCGGATCAGAACGGGGAGTCCGGGAAGTAGAAGTCCTTAGCGTTGTCCTTCGTCACCAGCGTGGCGTCGATGGTGTAGACGCCGCGGACCGGGACCTGGCCGTAGAAGTTGGCGGCCGTCATTTCGAGCGCGGTGCCGACCATTGCCGGCGGATAGAGCACGTCGACCGGGATCATCTTGTCGCCGTCCATGACCTTCTTGATCATCTCCTTCGAGCCGGCGCCGGCGACGACATACTGGATGTCCGTGCGGCCGGCCTGCTCGATGGCCTGGAGGACGCCGACGGCCATGTCGTCGTCCTGGCACCATACGACGTCGATCTTCTGGTACTTGGTCAGGTAGTCCTGCATGACCTTGAAGGCGTCGTCGCGGTTCCAGTTGCCGTACTGGCGGTCGAGGATCTTGACGTTGGAGCCCTCGATGCCCTTGTCGAAACCGTCCTGGCGCTCCTGGTCGATCGGGATCGGCAGGCCGCGGATGACGACGACTTCGGCGTCCGGGGTCGTGGTCTTGATGTATTCGCCGGCCGTCTGGCCGAGGGCGAAGTTGTTGCCGGCGACGTAGAGGTCGCGTACGGAATTGTCGTTGGTGCTCGGCGCACGGTCGACGAGCGCGACGAAGGTGCCCTTGCCCTTGACTTCCTTGATGGCGTTGACGAGCGGATCCGGGTCGGTCGGCAGGATGACGAGCGCGTCGATGCCCTGCGTCTCGAGGTCCTGCACGGCATTCGCCTGGCTTGCCGGATCGGGCGAGGTCTTGACGATGACGTTGAGGCCCGGATTGCGCTCCATCAGGAGCTTGGCGACGCGTTCGGCATGATAGACGACGCCGGCCGTCCAGCCGTGGTCGGCGGCCGGGATCGACACGCCGATCGTCACCTTCTTGTCTTCCGCATGGACGGCGCCGGCGATGAGCGCCATGGCCGCGACCGTCAGGCCGAATAGTTTCTTGCGCATGAGTTTCCTCCCAAAATCAGGTCCGATACGAATGCCGGGCGACCCGTAACCCGGTTTTCACGACTTGCGCACCAGCGAGCGCTGGACGAGCATCGCAATGATGATGATCGCGCCCTGTATGGCACCGATCAGGTATTCGCTGATGAAGTTGGAGAGCAGCATGATGTTGCCGACCAGTTCCAGGATAAAGGCGCCGCAGATGGTGCCCCAGACGCGCCCTGCCCCGCCCTTCAGCGCCGTGCCGCCGACGACGACGGCGGTGATGGCCTGCAGTTCCCACAGGATGCCGGTGGTGGCGGAGGTGGAGCCGAGGCGCGGCACGTAGAGCAGCACGGCGATGGCGACGCACAGGCCCTGGATGACGAAGGCGATGGTGCGCACGCGGTTAACGGGAATGCCGGAATAGCGCGCGACGTCGCTGTTCGAGCCGACGGCGACGACATGGCGGCCGTAGCGCATGCGATAAAGGATGAAGGCGGCGACGGCGGTGACGGCGAAGATGACGACGATCGGCACCGGCACGCCGAGGATTTCGCCGAAATAGGCCGGCCGATAGAGCGACTGCAGGTCCGGATCGCGCAACGTGATCGCGCCGCCCTGCGAGAGCCAGGTGGTGAGCCCGCGATAGATGCCCATCGTGCCGAGCGTGGCGATGAAGGGCTCAATCTTGCCGACCGTGGTGATGAGGCCGTTGGCAAGGCCGCAGGCCCCGCCTATGACCATGGTGAGCACGACGGCGGCGGCCAGCATCAGCGCCGGATCGGCGATCACCCCGGAATTCATGAAGAGGATCATGAGCGAGGCGACGAAGGCGACCATGGAGCCGACCGAAAGGTCGAGGTCGCCCGCCGAGATGACGAAGGTGGCGCCGACCGCGATGATGGCGATAAAGGCGCTGCGCGTGGCGACGTTCGCAAGGTTGTTGAGGCCGATGAAATTCGGATTCACCAGCGCGCCGACGACGAGAAGCAGCGCCAGCGCCGCAAAGGGCGCGACTGCCCTCAGGTCCACGTCCCGCCAGCTCCGGCCCCGCGGCTTCGTTTCGACTGCTTCTTCCGTCATCTTCGTCCCCGACATGAATTCGCTGTTGTGGCGCCCGGCAAACCGCTCAGGCCGCGCTCTTCTTCTTCAGGCCCGCCGAATAGCGCATGATCTCCTGCTCGGAGATCTCCTCGCCTTCGAGGATGCCGACGATCCGCCCTTCCCGCATGACGGCGACACGCGTGCAAAGGCCGATGATCTCCGGCATCTCCGAGGAGACGACGACGATCGACTTGCCGTCGCGGGCGAGCGCCGAGATGAAATGGTAGATCTGCTGCTTGGTGCCGACGTCGATGCCGCGTGTCGGCTCGTCGATGATGATGATGTCCGGCTCGGTCTCCATGACCTTGGCAAGCAGCAGCTTCTGCTGGTTGCCGCCCGACATGCGGCCGGCGACGACCCGCCCGTCGCGCACGCGGATATCGAAGCGCCGGCGCGCCCGCTCAAGCGCGACCGCCTCGCTCTTCGGGCTGAGGTAGCCGTATTGCCCGTGCTTCTCCAGCGATTGCAGCGTGAGGTTCGCCGTCATGCGGGAGTTGAGGAGGAGGCCCTTGTGCTTGCGATCCTTGGTCATATAGGCGATGCCGACGCGGTTGGCGGCATGGACGTCGCCGGAAGGCACGCTCTCGCCGCGCACGGAAACCTCGCCGGAAAGGCGCGGGCGAAGCCCCGCCACCGCCTCCATCAGCTCCGTGCGGCCCGAGCCGATGAGGCCGGAAAAGCCGAGGATCTCGCCCTTGCGGACCTCGAAGCCCGCATCCTTGACGTAGTTCGTCGAAAGCCCCTCGACCGAAAGCGCCACCTCCTCGTCGACGCTCGGCTCCTGCTTGGCGGGATAGAGGCTGGAAAGCTCGCGGCCGACCATGAGCTGGGCGATGGATTCGCCGTCGAGAATGCTGGTCGGCGCGGTCTTCACCCATTGCCCGTCGCGCAGCACCGTGACGCGGTCGGTGAGTTCCATCACCTCGTCGAGCTTGTGCGAGACGAAGACGAAGGACGTGCCCTGCTCCCTCAGCTTGCGCACCTGGCGGAAGAGGAAACTGGTCTCCTCGCGGGAGAGGACGGCGGTCGGCTCGTCCATGAAGATGATGCGCGCATCGCGGCTGATGGCTTTCGCGATCTCCACCATCTGCTTGTCGGCGATGGAGAGCGAGCTGATCTGCGCCATCTCATCGACATGGGAGCCGAGCTGGTCGAGCACGCGGCGCGTCTCGGCGCGCATGAACTTGCGGTCGAGCACGCCGTAGCGCGTGACCTCGCGGCCGAGGAACAGGCTCTCGGTCACGGTGAGGTGTTCGGCGAGGTTGAATTCCTGGTGGATGATGACGATGCCGAGCGCTTCGGCCTGACCGTTCGGCGGCAGCTTCACGGATTGCCCGTCGAGCAGGATCTCGCCGGAGGTCGGCTGCTCGAAGCCGGAGAGGATCTTCACCAGCGTCGACTTGCCGGCGCCGTTCTCGCCCATGAGCGCATGGATCTCGCCGGCGCGCAGCTCGAAATTGACGCTGAACAGCACCTGCACGCCGCTGAACGACTTGGAGATGCGGCGTGCGGCGAGAACGACGGGAGCCCCGTCGGCAGCCTGCGGATTCATGGATTTCCTCCCTGCGGCTCCTCGACCGCTCGGAGGTGATGTAAACCTTTACACAGATCATGTAAAGGTTTACATCATGGGGTATAAGGAATTTTCACCAAGCGCCGTTTGACCCGCGGGCCAGTCTGTGTAGTGTCCCCGCACATCCGTTCCTTCCGCGCGATCGGCGAGGCTGCCCGCTTCGTTTCTTGCCGGAATCCACCGCCGAGTGAGAGCCCATTTGTCGACGTCCAGCCCCGCCACGATCGAGGATGTTGCGCGCATCGCGCAGGTCTCGATCGCGACCGTCTCGCGGGCGATCCACAC
>CBIMFD010000255.1:0-5010 GCA_966243085.1 uncultured Shinella sp. | reverse complement strand
ACTGGCAGGATGCCTGATCAGAGGGCGCCGGCGGCTTCCGAATGCTGCCGGCGCCAATCCGTCGGGGAAGAGCCCATCCGCCTGCGGAAGAAGCGGGAGAAATAGGCGGGATCCTCGAAGCCGGTCTCCCGGCCGATATCCTCGACCGGGCGGATGGTGAAGCGCAAGAGGCGCTTGGCCTCCAGCAGGCGCCGCTCCAGCACCATGTCCTTCACCGTCTGGCCGAACACCGTGCGCGCCGCCTTGTCGAGCAGATGCGGCGTCGTCGCCAGGATCTCGACATAGCGGCCGACCGGCCAGTCCTCGCGATAGTGCCGGTCGATGGCCCGGCGCAGCTCCAGCCCGAGCGCGACGGCGGGAGACGCCGCCTCGAAGCCGGCCGTTCCGCCAAGCCGCGCCATCAGCGACAGCACCACGCCGACGAGCCCGGCAAGCAGCCGCTCGCTCGCCGCCGCCCCGCCGCGGTATTCCTCCATCACCATGTCGAGCAGGCTGCCGAGCCGCGCCCAGCCCGGCGCATCCGCCGCACCGCAGAGCATCGCCGGCACGTCGAGCGCAAGGTCCACCTGCGGCGCCATGGCCCGCAGGAGGTCGTCGGAGACCGAGACGACGATGGCGTCCGATTGCTCGCCGACATCGAAGCCATGCACGACGTTGCTCGGCACGAAGCTGACGGCGGGAGCGGAAAAATTCCAAGTGCGATCTTCGACCTGATAGCGCCCCTCGCCCTTGAACCAGTAGGTGATCTGGCCCATCAGCGGGTGCTTGTGCGGCGCGACGCGGCCGAAATGCACGCTCCTGCGCTCCATCACCGTCTCGACATGCAGGAAGCCGACGTCGAGCGCGCGGCTCGGCTCGCCGTAGACGAAGAAGGCGGGAACGTCGGCGCGGGCAATCATGCCGGAAAAAGTACCAGCGAATTGCTCCGTTTGTCCATGGCGGCCACGGCATCGCCGACTTAGCATTCGTCAGGATTCTGGAGGAGGATGCAGCATGCGTGCGGAAGACCATCGCAGCGACAAGACCCGGCCGTTCACCGGCGCCGAATATCTCGCAAGCCTTCGCGACGGGCGGGAAGTCTATATCAACGGCGAGCGCATCGCCGACGTCACCAGCCACCCCTCCATGCGCAATTCGGCCCGCTCCATCGCCCGCATGTACGATGCGCTGCACGATCCGAAGCATAAGGAAAGACTTACATCGCCGACCGACACCGGCTCCGGCGGCTACACGCACAAATATTTCCGTGTCGCCCATTCCGCCGCCGACCTTGTCGCCCAGCAGGGCGCCATCGCCGACTGGGCGCGCATGTCCTATGGCTGGATGGGCCGCACGGCGGATTACAAGGCCGCCCTCATGAACACACTCGGGGCGAATGCCGACTGGTACGGCCCCTTTAAGGACAATGCCCTTTCCTGGCACAAACGCGCACAGGAAAGCGTGCTCTTCATGAACCATGCCATCGTCAACCCGCCGATCGACCGCCACAAGCCGGCCGATGCCGTGAAGGACGTCTTCGTCCACATCACGAAGGAAACCGACGCCGGCATATACGTCTCCGGCGCCAAGGTCGTCGCCACCTCCTCGGCGCTGACGCATTACAACTTCCTCGCCCAGAGCTCCGCAACCGTCACCGAGGACCCGTCGCTCTCCGTCATGTTCATCCTGCCGATGAATGCGCCGGGCGTAAAAATGTTCTGCCGCGTCTCCTACGAGCAGACGGCCAATGCCGCGGGCCACCCATTCGACTACCCGCTTTCCTCACGCTTCGACGAGAACGACGCGATCCTCGTGCTCGACAATGTCTTCATCCCCTGGGAGGACGTTCTGGTGCTGCGCGATGCGGCGAAGATCCTCTCCTTCCACCCGGCCTCCGGCTTCATGCACGGCTATTGCTTCCAGGGCTGCACGCGCCTTGCGGTGAAGATGGACTTCCTCGCCGGCCTGCTCGCGAAAGCCCTGCGCGCCACCGGGGGCGACGCCTTCCGCGGCAACCAGGCGATGCTCGGCGAGGTGATCGCCATCCGCCACCAGTTCTGGGCCTTCTCCAACGCCATGGCCTACAACCCGATCCCCTGGGCGAACGGCGCGGTGCTGCCGAACCTCGAAGCCGCGCTCTGCTACCGCACCTTCATGTCGGAGGCCTATCCGAAGGTCATCGACATCGTGCGCCGCACGGTGGCCTCGGGCCTCATCTATCTGCCTTCCTCGGCGAAGGATTTCGCCAATCCCGAGATCGACCGCTACCTCGCGCAATATGTGCGCGGCTCGAACGACATGGGCCATATAGAGCGCATCAAGATCATGAAGCTCCTGTGGGATGCGACCGGCACGGAGTTCGGCGGCCGCCATGCGCTCTACGAACTCAACTATGCCGGTGCGCCGGAGGAGGTGCGCCTGCAGGTCCTCAAGGGCGCCGAGCGCGGCGGGCGGCTGAAGGAGATGGAAGCTCTCGTCGACCAGTGCATGGCCGATTACGACGAGACCGGCTGGACGGGCGACACCTGGCTGCCGCCGCTCGGCGGCGATGCCGTGCGCGATGCGGCCGAATGAGGGCCGCACGATGGACAGCAACGTCTCCCGGATCGAATTCCGCAACGCGATGGCGCGGGTCTGCGCGCCCGTCAACGTGATCACCACCAAGGGCGCCGCCGGGCGGGGCGGCTTCACCGCGACCGCCATGTGCTCGGTGACCGACGAGCCGCCGACGCTGCTCGTCTGCATGAACAGCCGCTCGGCCCAGACGGGCCTCTTCATCGAGAACGGCCGCTTCTGCGTCAACGTGCTGACGCAGGAGCACAAGGCGCTTGCCTCCTCCTTCGCCGGGCGCGAGGCCGACATGGAGGCCCGCTACGGCGAAGCCGAATGGCTGGACCTTCCCTCCGGCAACCAGGCGCTTGCCGATGCCATCGTCTCCTTCGACTGCCGGCTGACGGAAGCCCGGCTGGTGGGCACCCACAATATCCTCATCGGCGAGGTGATGGACATCCGCTGCCGGCGCGACGGGCATGCGCTCCTCTATTTCGACCGCAACTACGTGCATGTGCCGACGCAGGCCGGCAGTTTCGGCGGATAGGACAAGGCCGCAGGAACCTCTTGACAAGCGCCCTTCTATTTAACATGTTAAATAAATAATTGCGTGCCGGGAGGAACCATGCCGCATCTCACCGTCGAATATTCGGCCAATCTGGAAGGCCGCATCGATCTTGACGCGCTCTGTGCGGCGCTGCTGGAAAGCGTGCTGGAAACCGGTCTCTTCGAGGTCGGCGCCGTGCGGGTGCGGGCATTCCGCGCCGATCACTACGCCATTGCCGACCGCCTGCCGGAGAACGCCTTCGTCGACCTCAACCTGCGTATCGGCAAGGGCCGGAGCGCGGAGGAGAAAAAGCGCGCCGGCGAGGCGCTCTTTGCCACGGCCGGAAGGCTGCTCGCCCCTCTCTTCGAAACGCCGCACTTCGCGCTCTCGCTCGAAATTCGCGAGATCGACGCGGAACTGAGCTGGAAGAAGAACGCCATCCATCCGCGCCTGCGCGGCAAGTAAGGAAACACCATGTCGAAACTTCAGGAAAACATCGCCAGGGCGGAGGCCTATCTCGCCCGCTTCAAGGAGAAGGGCGTCTTGAACAGCATCGCCGGCGAAGACGCCGCGGCGGCGGACGGCGCGACCTTCGAGACCATCTCCCCCGTCGACCTGAAGCCGCTCGCGACCGTCGCGAAGGGCACCGCCGCCGATATCGACCGCGCGGCGAAGGCCGCCAAGGCCGCCTTCGCCGACTGGGCCGCCATGCCCGGCGCCGCCCGCAAGAAGCTGCTGCACAAGATCGCCGACGCCATCGTGGCGCGGGCGGAGGAGATCGCCTTCGTCGAATGCATGGATACGGGGCAATCGCTGCGCTTCATGGCGAAGGCCGCGCTGCGCGGGGCGGAGAACTTCCGCTTCTTCGCCGACCGCGCACCGGAGGCCCGCGACGGCAGGACGCTGCGCACCGAAACCCAGGTCAACATGACGACCCGCATGCCGATCGGCCCGGTCGGCATTATCACGCCGTGGAACACGCCCTTCATGCTCTCGACGTGGAAGATCGCGCCCGCGCTCGCCGCCGGCTGCACCATCGTCCACAAGCCGGCCGAGTTCTCGCCGCTGACGGCGCGCCTGCTGGTCGAGATCGCCGAGGAGGCGGGCCTGCCGAAGGGCGTGTGGAACCTCGTCAACGGTTTCGGCGAGGACGCCGGCAAGGCGCTCACCGAGCATCCGCTGATCAAGGCCATCGGCTTCGTCGGCGAAAGCCGCACCGGCTCGATGATCATGAAGCAGGGCGCCGACACGCTGAAGCGCGTGCATTTCGAGCTCGGCGGCAAGAACCCCGTCGTCGTTTTCGCCGATGCGGACCTGGAGCGCGCCGCCGACGCCGCCGTCTTCATGATCTATTCGCTGAACGGCGAGCGCTGCACCTCCTCCTCGCGCCTCCTGGTGGAGGAGAGCATCTACGAGAAATTCACCGCCCTCGTCGCTGAGAAGGCAAGCCGCATCAAGGTCGGCCATCCGCTCGATCCGGAAACCGTCGTCGGCCCGCTGATCCATCCGGTGCATGAGAAGAAGGTGCTCGACTATATCGAGATCGGCCGCAAGGAGGGCGCGACGGTCGCGGCGGGCGGCGGGAAATTCGCAGGCCCCGGCGGCGGATGCTATGTTCCCCCGACCCTCTTCACCGGCGCGGCCAACACTATGCGCATCGCGCAGGAAGAGATCTTCGGCCCCGTCTTGACGGCCATTCCCTTCAGGGACGAGGCGGAGGCGCTGGCGCTCGCCAACGACGTCCAGTACGGCCTCACCGGCTATCTGTGGACCGCCGACGTCACGCGCGCCTTCCGCTTCACCGATCATCTCGACGCCGGCATGATCTGGGTGAACTCGGAGAACGTGCGCCACCTGCCGACGCCCTTCGGCGGCGTCAAGAATTCCGGCATCGGCCGCGACGGCGGCGACTGGTCCTTCGACTTCTACATGGA
>CBIMFD010000254.1:0-5024 GCA_966243085.1 uncultured Shinella sp. | reverse complement strand
CGCTGATCACCATCGGCGAGGACATGGTCAACATCGCCTATGACGCGCCGCTCGACATGCCGCCGCAGAACCAGATCGAGGATGCCGAGCGGCGCCTCTTCGAGCTGGCCGAGACCGGCCGCTACGACGGCGGCTTCCAGTCGTTCAACGACGCAGTGGCGCTGGCCATCGACATGGCGGGCGCCGCCTTCGAGCGCGACGGCTCGCTTTCGGGCATTTCCACCGGCATTCATTCGCTCGATGCCCGCATGGGCGGCCTGCAGCGCTCGGACCTGATCGTTCTTGCCGGACGCCCCGGCATGGGCAAGACCTCGCTTGCCACCAACATCGCCTACAACATCGCCGCGTCCTACGAGCCCGAAGTGCAGGCGGACGGCTCGTTCAAGGCCAGGAACGGCGGCGTCGTCGGCTTCTACTCGCTCGAAATGTCCTCCGAACAGCTCGCCACGCGTATCATTTCCGAGCAGACGGAAGTCTCCTCCTCGAAGATCCGCCGCGGCGACATTTCCGAGGCCGATTTCGAGAAGCTCGTCGCCTGCAGCCAGATGATGCAGAAGGTGCCGCTCTATATCGACCAGACCGGCGGCATCTCGATTGCCCAGCTTTCCGCCCGTGCGCGGCGCCTCAAGCGCCAGCGCGGCCTCGATTGCCTTGTGGTGGACTATATCCAGCTCATGACCGGCTCGGGGAAATCCAGCGACAACCGCGTGCAGGAAATCACCCAGATCACCACGGGCCTGAAGGCGCTCGGCAAGGAGCTGAACGTGCCGATCATCGCGCTCTCCCAGCTTTCGCGCCAGGTGGAAAGCCGCGAGGACAAGCGCCCGCAGCTCTCCGACCTTCGCGAATCGGGCTCGATCGAGCAGGACGCCGACGTGGTGCTCTTCGTGTTCCGTGAGGAATATTACGTGAAGAACCTCGAGCCCCGCGACGAGTTCGATCCGAAATACGAAGAGTGGAAGATGCAGTTCGAGAAGGTGAAGGGGACGGCGGACGTCATCATCGCCAAGCAGCGCCACGGGCCCACCGGCACCGTCAAGCTCGCCTTCCAGTCGGAATACACCCGCTTCACGGACCTCGCGGACCCGTCCTTCAGCCAGTACGAACATTAAGGCAAGATGGAGTACCGGGCCGAGTATTCCTCCGCCCGGTTCCCTTCACTTCTTCCGGAATGCCGGCGCCTTGCAGAAATCTGCGACGACAGCGAGCGCCCGGCGGGCGCGAACCTTCTGCTCGGCGTCCATCATCGGCAGGTCGAGGCGATTGGAGCAGGTCTCCCCGGTGCCCGCCTCGCCCGAGAGCGACATGCGGCTCGTGCAGTAGAGCCCTTCGCCCGAAAGGACCACCTGGACGGCCTTTTCCGAGTCGAGCGGCACGGGGTTGATCTCGGCGATCATGTCCTCCACCGACGCATAGGCGGTGACGGAGGCGACGCGGGCGAGGTCGACGAGGCCAAGCGTCAGGCTCGCCCATTTGTCGGGGAATTGCAGGGCCGAGATCGTGCGGGCGCGGCAGGGCGCGCCGGACACTTCGAGCCGCGTCGCCAGCCGCGGCGCATCGGGGTTCTCCACGACGGCGTAGTAGATGTCCCCGCCATTGTCGCGCTCCGGCCGGGCGCCGTCCTGGGCAAGGCCGAGCAGCACGGCATGCGCCTCGCGCATCTCGCCATCGGTGGGCGTTTCCTGCGCCGCCGCCGGCATCCGGCAGGCGAGCGCGATGGCCGCTGCCCAAAACATCATTCCCGCCGTGCGCCGCATGTTTCCCCCGTTCGGCCGGCACCATAGAGGCCGCCCCTGCCGGCGGCAATGCGGCCGGCAGGCATATTGCCGCCATGGTCCACAGGCTGTATTCAAAGCCATGAGCACGCAGCACACGCCCGCCCGTTCCAGCCTTCCCGTTGCCGGCGAGGACCATGCCCGCCTGACCGTCGACCTTTCCGCGCTCGCCGACAACTGGCGCGCCATGGCGCGCCGCTCGGGCGCGGCCCGCGCCGCCGCCGTCCTCAAGGCGGATGCCTACGGCATCGGGCTGGAGCCGGCGGCAAGGACCTTCCACCAGGCGGGCGCGCGCGATTTCTTCGTCGCCACCCCGGCGGAAGGCGCGGCGCTGAGAGCGACCCTGCCCGAGGTGCGCATCTACGTGCTGTCCGGCATGTGGGCAGGCTCGGAGCGGCTGTTCTTTGAATTCGACCTCGTGCCGGTGATCGCCTCGGAAGAACAGCTCGTCGTCTTCATGGCGGCGATCGCCGAGAGCGGCGACCTGCCCTGCATCCTGCATGTCGATACCGGCATGAGCCGCCTCGGGCTGACGGTCGAGGACGCGCTGGCCCTTGCCGACGACGCGGCGCGGCCGGCGAGCTTCTCGCCGATCATGCTGCTCAGCCACCTCGCCTGCGCGGACGATCCCGGCCACGCGCTCAACCGCCAGCAATTGCAGCGCTTCCGCAGCGTCATTTCCGCCTTCGACGACATCGACGCCAGCCTTGCCAATTCGGCCGGCATCTTCCTCGGCGAGGACTATCACTTCACCCTCACCCGTCCCGGCATTTCGCTCTATGGCGGAGCGGCGGTGAACGGGGTTACCAATCCCATGAAGCCGGTCGTCACCGCCGAGGCGCGCATCCTGCAGGTGCGTGAGGCGAAGGCGGGCGAGAGCGTCAGCTACGGCGCCTCCGCCGTCTTTTCCCGCGACACGCGCATCGCCGTTGCCGCCATCGGTTATGCGGACGGCTATATGCGCAGTCTTTCCGGCTCCGGCGTGCCGGTGCGTCAGACAAGCATTCCGGGCGCGCGGGGCGTCGTGCACGGCCATGCCGTGCCGGTGATCGGCCGCGTCACCATGGACCTCACCCATTTCGACGTGACGGACCTGCCGGCCGGAAGCGTGCGGGCCGGCGACTTCATCGAGCTTTTCGGCCGCTCCATGCCGGTCAGCGACGTCGCGCGGGCCGGCGGCACCATCGACTACGAATTGCTGACCAATCTCGGCCGCCGCTACGAACGGCGCTACGAGCTGGCGAAAAAATAGGACATGTTCCCGTTTTGTGCTAAGGGCTTCCGAAGCGATTCCACCGACGCTCCGGAAAGCGAGACCTGATGGCGAAAGCCCGCACCCAATTCGTCTGCCAGAACTGCGGCACCGTGCATTCCCGCTGGGTCGGGAAATGCGAGGGCTGTGGCGAATGGAACACCGTGGTCGAGGAAGACCCGATGGGCGGCATCGGCGCCGGCCCCGGCAAGGTGCCGAAGAAGGGCCGCCCCGTCGCGCTCACCACGCTTTCCGGCGAGACGGAGGAAGCCCCGCGCATCCACACCGGCATCGCCGAGCTCGACCGGGCGACCGGCGGCGGCTTCGTGCGCGGCTCGGCGGTGCTGATCGGCGGCGATCCCGGCATCGGCAAGTCGACGCTGCTCATGCAGTCCGCCGCCGCCCTCTCCCGCCGCGGCCACCGCATCATCTACGTCTCGGGCGAAGAGGCCGTCGCGCAGGTGCGCCTTCGCGCCCAGCGCCTTCAGGCGCATGAGACCGACGTGCTGCTCGCCGCCGAAACCAATGTCGAGGACATCCTCGCCACCATCGGCGAAGGCAAGCGGCCGGACCTCGTGATCATCGATTCGATCCAGACGCTGTGGAGCGACACGGCGGAAGCCGCGCCGGGCACGGTCACGCAGGTGCGCACCGGCGTGCAGGCGATGATCCGCTTCGCCAAGCAGACGGGCGCGGCCATGGTGCTCGTCGGCCACGTCACCAAGGAAGGCCAGATCGCAGGCCCCCGCGTCGTCGAGCACATGGTCGACGCCGTCCTCTATTTCGAGGGCGACCGCGGCCACCACTACCGGATTCTCCGCACCGTCAAGAACCGCTTCGGCCCGACGGACGAGATCGGCGTCTTCGAAATGTCCGACATGGGCCTGCGCGAAGTCTCCAACCCGTCCGAGCTCTTCCTCGGCGAGCGTAATGCGAAAGCCCCGGGCGCTGCGGTCTTCGCCGGCATGGAGGGCACGCGCCCGGTGCTGGTGGAAGTGCAGGCGCTCGTCGCCCCCACCTCCCTCGGCACGCCGCGGCGCGCGGTCGTCGGCTGGGATTCGGCGCGGCTGTCGATGATCCTCGCGGTGCTGGAGGCCCATTGCGGCGTCCGGCTCGGCCAGCACGACGTCTACCTCAACGTGGCGGGCGGCTACCGCATCTCGGAACCGGCGGCCGACCTTGCCGTCGCCTCCGCGCTCGTTTCCTCGCTTGCCGGTCTTGCCCTTCCGTCCGATTGCGTCTATTTCGGCGAAGTCAGCCTGTCGGGTGCCGTTCGCCCGGTGGCGCACACCGCCCAGCGCCTCAAGGAGGCGGAAAAGCTGGGTTTCTCGCAGGCCGTTCTGCCCGCCGGTTCCGCCGATCTGCCCAAGGGCACGGGCGGACGCTGGAACGAGATCGAGGGCCTGCCGGATCTGGTGGCGCGCATTGCCGGGTCGAAGAACGCCCTCCAGCGGCAAGACGAGGACGTCTGACGCCCTCCGGCACCGCAACGCCCTGTGGGAAACGCGTGCCGAACTGAGACGGCGAAGGCCCCTTCCGCTAATGTGCGCTCCGCACAGGGTTTGGAGTAGGACGAACATGCCCATCACAATTCTCGACGGTATCGTCATCGGCGTCGCGCTGTTCTCCGCCGTGCTGGCGATGGTGCGCGGCTTCTCGCGTGAAGTGCTTTCCGTCGCAAGCTGGGTGGGTGCCGCGGCAGCCGCCTATTTCCTCTATCCGGTGCTGCTTCCCTACGCGAAGGACTACACGACCAGCGACACGGTGGCGATTGTCGGCTCGGCCGGCGTCGTCTTCCTCGTCGCGCTCATCGTGATCTCCTTCATCACCATGCGCATCGCCGACTTCATCATCGACAGCCGCATCGGCGCGCTGGACCGCACGCTCGGCTTCCTGTTCGGCGCGGCCCGTGGCATCCTGCTCGTCGTCGTCGCCATGCTGTTCTTCAACTGGCTGGTGGCCCCGCAGCAGCAGCCGACCTGGGTGACGACCGCAAA
>CBIMFD010000253.1:0-5056 GCA_966243085.1 uncultured Shinella sp. | reverse complement strand
CGACGGGCTCCACGATGCAGGCCGCGATGGTTTCCGCGCCATGCAGGCCGACGAGCCGTTCCAGATCGTCCGCAAGGTCCGCGCCATGCTCCGGCTGGCCCTTCACATAGGCGTTCTTCGAAAGGTCGTGCGTGTGGCGCAGGTGGTCGGAGCCGGGAAGCTGCGGGAAGACGCGGCGGTTGGAGACGATGCCGCCGACCGAGATGCCGCCGAAGCCGACGCCGTGATAGCCGCGCTCGCGGCCGATGAGGCGCGTGCGCGTGCCCTGGCCGATGGCGCGCTGGTAGGCGATGGCGATCTTCAGCGCGGTGTCGACGGATTCGGAGCCGGAGCCCGTGTAGAACACGCGGTCGAGCTTGGCGCCTTCCGGGCCGGGCGCGATCTCGGCGAGGCGCTCGGCAAAGTCGAAGGCGATGGGATGGCCCATCTGGAAGGAGGGCGCGAAATCCATCTGCGTCAGCTGCCGCTCGACGGCGGAGGCGATCTGCCGGCGCCCGTGCCCGGCATTGACGCACCAAAGGCCCGCCGTGCCGTCGAGCACCTGCCGGCCGGCGGCGCTGGTGTAATACATGCCTTCGGCGGCGGCCAGCAGGCGCGGCGCGGCCTTGAACTGGCGATTGGCGGTAAAGGGCATCCAGTAGCTGTCGAGCACCGGCGCGTTGGGCTTGTTGTGAACGTTCATGGCAGAACTCCTCTCGCTAAAATGATTGACGCCATGATTTGCCAAAGCGAACAAGTCCTTTTCTTGTTGACGCCAAGCGATTGAAAAGAAAGGATATGGAAGAAGCGGTTTTCGCTATTTCGAACATCTGGAACACGAGGATGTCATGTCCGTCGATATCGGGGGCAGGCTGCGCCACCTGCGCATGGCCCACAATCTCTCCCAGCGCGAGCTCGCCAAGCGCGCGGGCGTCACCAATTCGACGATCTCGCTGATCGAATCAAACGCCTCCAATCCCTCGGTCGGGGCCTTGAAGCGCATCCTCGACGGCATCCCCATCGGGCTTGCCGAATTCTTCGCCTTCGAGCCCGACCGCCCGAAGAAGGCCTTCTACCGGGTGGACGAGCTGACGGAGATCGGCAAGGGCGGCATTTCCTACCGCCAGGTGGGCGACAACCTCTTCGGCCGCAGCCTGCAGATCCTGAAGGAATGCTACCAGCCGGGCGCCGACACCGGAAAGGTGCCGCTGGTCCACGAGGGCGAGGAGGGTGGCGTCGTGCTCTCAGGCCGTCTCGAAGTGACGGTCGACGACGAGCGCCGCATCCTCGGCCCGGGCGATGCCTATTATTTCGAGAGCCGCCGGCCGCACCGTTTCCGCTGCGTCGGGCCGGTGCCCTGCGAGGTCATCAGCGCCTGCACGCCGCCGACCTTCTGAAAGAGAAAAGCCCGCCGGTGGGCGGGCTTCGGGGCAGGGCCGGTCAGGCCTGCGAATTGTCTTCCACCGGCGCGCCGGGGCCGTTCTTCTTGATCGAGTCGATGGCGTTCTGCGCGCTGGCCTTGCTCGCATAGCCCTCGGTCGAGAACATCACTTCGCTGTTATACTTGAAGCGAACCCGGTATTCGCCAGCCTTGTCCTTGTAGATCTCGAACTTGTGGGCCATGGGCTCCTCCCTCAGGCAAGTGTGAATCATGCAATCGCAAGGTGCCAGCAGAGCAAATCGCTGGCAAGTCTCCGGCCGCAGGATTTACGTCTTTCCTCAGGCTGCTTTCCTTTCGGCAAGCCCGGCACGGTGACGGCGCCGGCGGCAACGCCGTGGAGCGCCTTCCGCAACCGCGAGAGGAAATAGAGCCTTGTTAACCATATTCGGCGATAAGGAACGACGGTGATCCGCGGAGAAGAGCGATGTCTTCACGACCATGGATTTCGATTGTGGCTGCTGCGGCCCTTGCTCCCGCATCGGCCCTTGCCGACGACACGGGCTTCTTCGCCGACCTCGGCCTTTCCGGCGGAACGGCCTTCGGCTCGTCCGGAACGACGGACGGCGGCGCCCCCTGGGCGGGCGGCGGGGTGGTCGGCAATGTCAGGTTTCGCGGCACGGCCGGAATCGGCGGCGAGATCGGCTACAGGTTCGATCCTGCCCTGTCCGCATCCGTCAGCTACCGGCACAGCCAGGGAGACGTACGCTGGGACGCGGATTTCCCGTTAGCGGGTGTCGCGTCGCAATTCGAGGGAACCGCCGCCAGTGACGCGGTCATGGCGAACCTTGCCTATGATTTCGCGCTTTCGGGCGACACAATCCTCAGAGCTTCCCTCGGTGTGGGCCTGTCGTTCAATACCCTCTCCGATATGGTGGAGACGGACGAAGCGTCGGGACTGTTCCTCGCCGACGTCGCCGAGCACACCCGTGCCAGCCCGGCGGCTCGGCTCGGTGCCGGAATCCGGCACAGGCTGACGCCGAGCGCCGTCCTCGGCCTCGATGCGGCGCTCAGCTACAGTGGCGGCTTTGCGACGGGCGACACGAGAAGCGGCAATCTCGGCGTCACGCCGATCAATCCTTATGAGATCGAGGACGTCTGGCGCGCAGACCTCGGCGCATCGCTGCGTCTTGAGTTCTGAGGCCCTGCCTCACCGGTTGAACACGGCCTGCCGCGTCGGATTGCCGATGGCCCGCACGCGCTTCGGCAGCGCCGCTTCGAGCTTCCGCAGATGAGCCTTCCAGCCGTCATCGTCGCGCTGGGCCTTGTCGAAGCCGTAGATGATGAGATGGGGAAGCGTGTCGATGAGAGGGGCTTGTCCCGTCTCGGCGATCCGGCGGATCGCCGGTGAAAGCCCGCGGACGGCGCCCGTTCCGAAAGCCCGGACCCGCATGTCGTCGAAGCGAAGAAGGGCCTTCGCCGTCTCGACATAGCCCGCCGAGAGCCCGGTTTTGTAGGCCTCCAGCGCCTTCTCGTAATCCAGCACCTGGCGGACGACATCGGGAAGCGTGTCGCCGCCGGCGCGCAACGCCGCATTGGTGAAATGCTTGGCCTCGTAGAAGCGGATCGTCGGCACGCCGTTTTCGAGGATCGCGATCGCCGCATCGATGCGATCCTGCCTGCGCTCGCCGTCCGTCTCGGCAAGGTCGTCTAATGCGGAAAGCCGCGCGAGGGCGATCTCCGCGTCGATCACGTCGGCATTGCCGGCGAGCATGGGATGGAGCCCCGCCTTTTCCAACCCCGCATAGCGGGAAGCGGACCGGCACATCTCGTTCAGCGTATCGGAACCCCGATAGGCGGACTGGAGAGGATTTCCGGCGATCTCGAAGCGCCCGTCCCGCAGCGGCACGTAGAGCGGCGCCTGCCGCACCAGGTATTTCACATGCGTGAACGGCGTGATCTCGCCGGCCTTCCAGTCGATGCGGAAGATCGAGGCGCCCCGATGATAGGCATTGATGGAATTGCGGCGAACGGCAAGGACGAGATCGGGATGGCAAAGCACGTCGCGCCACCAGTTGCCCGCGTCCTCCTGCGCAAGCCTTTCCAGGGCATCGAGGAACGCCGGATCGAGCATGCGGTGCGGAACGGCGGACGGCGTCATGCGGCGATCTCCCACCATTCGCCGTCGTTCTTCCGGCGGGCCATGGCTCCGAAATATTCGGGAAAGCGGTGCGGTTCAAATGTGTGGATCGGCACCAGCATCTTCGGGGCCAGCGCTTCGGCGAGCCGTTTGAGATCGGCGATGCCGGCATGGCCGGATGTGTGGACCTCTTCCAGCGGAATGCCGCGTGCATCGAGCGCCGCGGAGATCTCTGCGCCTCTTTCCCGCGCGAGATAGCCCGCCCACTGGGACCACACGGCAACCGCACCCTCAAGGCACCCGGCGCGGTCGAGATCGGGCAGCATGGCGGGGCGGAAGAGAAGCGCAGCCCTCGGTGCGAGCGCCTTGAGGTCTTCCGCGAAGATCCGGTTCGCCCTGTGGCGCTCCACGAGATCGAAGCGCCCGGCTCGCTTGACCCGGACCCGCTGGTAATGCGGCACATGGACGGCCACGTTCGGCCAGTGCGACTGCGGTATCCTGGCATTGCCGGTTGCCCGAAGCACCTCGGCGGCATAAAGATCGATGACGAGCGTGCGGCCCGTCCGCCTGCAGGCGCGGTAAAGGCTCACCATCCGGTCGATGTTCTGGGCGGAGGCTGCCACAAGCGCCATGCCCGGCGCCGCCCGGAAAATGCCGGCGAGCCGCGCCTCGATCTCGGCCTCCGTCGGAAATCCCCGGCCGGCATCCGCCCGCCCGATCGTCGTTCCCTCCATCAGCAGCACGTCGATGCCGCGCGGCGGATTTGCCACCAGTTTTTCAAACAGGGTTGCCTTGCGTCCGTGCGCGCGAAAATCGCCGGAATAGAACAGTGTCCGGCCACCCGCCTCGACCTTGAGCGCGTAGGCGTCGTAGGCCGAGTGGTCGACCAGATACGGCGTCACCGTGAACGGCCCGAAGGTCAGCGGTACCCCGTCGTGCAGCTCGATCACGTTTGCGGGGAGACAGGACCGCGGCCGGAACGGCGCCGCCGCCTGGAAGATCCGCCGCGTCGCCCCGCCCATCGCGACGGCAAGCGCCTCGCCGGCAAGATGCGCCAGCCCCCAATGATCGGGATGCCCGTGCGAAAGGACGAGCGCCCGAAGAGAGGACCGCCCGTCAAGGCCATCGATGGCGGGATGGATGGAAACATCGTCCGGATCACCATCCAGCGGCAGGCCGAGGTCGAGCAGCAATCGCTCGCCGCAGGCCTCCAGCTCGACGCACGACCCGCCGACCTCCCCGGCGCCCCGATGAATCCTGACCCGCATTCCCCCTCCGCTGCCACCAGAAAGGACTTCGCCCGGCATGGCTCCCTGCAACCTAGAATATTATCGCGCCCATAGCCACGCATTTTCGCGCGCGAAGCCAAAAGACGCGCCCAACGGCCGGAGACATGCTTCGAAGGCTGGTGAAGTCGCGACATGCCAAATATCGAGAATTCATGCACGTTGATCGCCATCAATGGCAGGTGAGCCGCGTGGGTGTCGCAGAACTGATTGGCGTAGCTGATCTGGGCCACCGGCGCAGATGCGCAAAGACTCTGCGGTGCCGCTAACGCC
>CBIMFD010000252.1:0-5138 GCA_966243085.1 uncultured Shinella sp. | reverse complement strand
ATCTCCAACATCGCCTGGGGCCTCGGCTATCTCGGCGGCATGATCGTGCTGATCGCGGTCGTGGCATTGCTTTCCGCAAACCCCGAAACCGGCAGAACCGCGATCGGCATCCCCCCGCTCTTCGGCCTCGATCCGGCGACGGGGGAGGATGCGCGCATCACCGGGCCGATCTCGGCCGTCTGGTATTTCGTCTTCATCCTGCCGATGTTCTTCTTCACGCCGGACCAGAGCCGCGGCCTGCCGATCGCTGCCGCCGTGCGCGCCGGTTTCGCCGATCTTTCCGCCGCCCTCCGCGATCTCAGGAACAAGCCGGACATCCTTCGCTTCCTCGTGGCACGCATGATCTACCAGGACGGCGTCAACGGCCTCCTGGCGCTCGGCGGCACCTTCGCGGCCGGCATGTTCGCCTGGAAGACCTTCGAGCTCGGCATCTACGGCATCACCCTCAACGTCGTCGCCATCGGCGGCTGCCTCTATGCCAGCCGGCTGGACGCGCGCCTCGGCTCGAAGAACGTGGTCGTCATCAGCCTCGTCTGCCTGACGGCCGCGACCGTCGGCATCGTCTCCACCGGCCCCGGCTTCACCCTGTTCGGGCTCGTTCCCCTGCCGACGGCCGATTCCGGCGGGCTTTTCGGCACCGCGGCGGAGAAGGCCTATATCCTCTACGGTCTGCTCGTCGGCCTCGCCTTCGGCCCCGTGCAGGCCTCCGCACGCTCCTACCTCGCAAGAAGCATCCATCCGGACGAAGCCGGCCGCTATTTCGGCCTCTATTCCCTTTCGGGCCGCGCGACGTCCTTCCTCGCTCCACTCTCCGTCGCCCTCGTCACCAGTGCCACCGGTTCGGCGCGGCTCGGCATGGTGGCGCTCGTCGTCTTCCTCCTTGCCGGGTTCCTGCTCCTCCTGCGCACGCCCTATCCGGCAGCGGAGGTCGAAGCCTGAACGCAAAACGCCCCGCGAGCGGGGCGTTTCGGCTGCAGCGAAAATCCGGCTCAGTGCCGGAAATGGCGCATGCCGGTGAAGACCATCGCGACGCCCGCCTCGTCGGCTGCGGCAATGACTTCCGCATCGCGCATCGAGCCGCCCGGCTGGATGACGGCGGTGGCGCCAGCGGCAATCGCCGAGAGCAAGCCATCGGCGAAGGGCAGAAAGGCTTCGGAGGCGACGGCGGAGCCGCGCGTCAGCGGCTCGGCAAGGCCCATGGCCTTCGCCGCTTCCTCGGCTTTCAGCCCGGCGATGCGGGCGGAATCGACCCGGCTCATCTGGCCGGCGCCGATGCCGGCCGTCTGCCCGTCCTTGGCATAGACGACGGCATTCGACTTCACATGCTTGGCGACCTTGAAGGCGAACTTCATGTCCTCAAGCTCCTGCGCCGTTGGCGCGCGCCTGGTGACGACCTTCAGATCCAGGTCCTCGACCATGCCGTTGTCGCGGCCCTGCACGAGGAAACCCCCGGAGACCGTCTTGGCGGAAAGGCCGGGCGTGCGCGGATCGGGCAGGGCGCCCGTGACGAGGAGGCGCAGGTTCGGCTTGCCGGCGATGATGGCGCGGGCCTTCTCGTCCACATCCGGCGCGATGATGACCTCGGTAAAGAGTTTGACGATCTCCTCCGCCGTCTCGCCGTCGAGCGTCGAGTTGAGCGCGATGATGCCGCCGAAGGCCGAGACCGGGTCGCAGGCGAGCGCCCGCGAATAGGCCTCCTTCAGCGTCTTGCCGGTCGCAACGCCGCAAGGATTGGCATGCTTGATGATCGCGCAGGCCGGGCCGTTCTCCGGCAGGAACTCGGCGACCAGCTCGAAGGCGGCGTCCGTATCGTTGATATTGTTGTAGGAGAGCTGCTTGCCCTGCAGCAGCGTTGCAGTAGCGACGCCCGGACGGTTCTCGCCGGTAACATAGAAGCCCGCCTTCTGGTGCGGGTTTTCGCCGTAGCGCATCTCTTCCTTCAGCACGCCGCCGAGAACGCGGTGGCGCGGCATGGAAATGTCGAGCGCCTCGGCGAACCAGTTGGAGATCGCCGCGTCGTAGGCGGCCGTGCGGGCATAGGCCTTCGCTGCCATGCGCTGGCGGAAGGCGTAGGAGGTCGAGCCCTCCGCAAGCTCCTCGACGAGAGCGGCATAGTCCGCCGGATCGGTGACGATGGTCACATAGGCGTGGTTCTTTGCCGCCGCGCGGATCATCGCCGGGCCGCCGATATCGATGTTCTCCACGGTCGTCGGATAGTCGCCGCCCTTGGCGCGAACCTCCTCGAAGGGGTAGAGATTGATGACGGCAAGGTCGATCGCACCGATACCGTGCGCCTTCATCGCCTCGACATGCTCGGCGTCGTCGCGGATGGCGAGGAGACCGCCGTGCACGGAGGGATGCAGCGTCTTCACACGCCCGTCCATGATTTCCGGAAAGCCCGTGACCTCTGAAACGTCCGTCACATCGAGGCCGGCATCGCTGAGCGCCTTGTGCGTGCCGCCGGTCGACAACAGCTTCACGCCTTTTGCGGCGAGCGCCCGGGCGAGATCGACGACGCCCGCCTTGTCGGAGACGGATAGGAGCGCCGTGCGCAGGGCGACACGATCGGGGGCGGGAATTTTCTTGGAAATGACGGCCATGGGACGCTCCGTTCTGGTGCCCCGGGAGGAGGGGCAGGATGGTCATGCGCCCCGTTATCACAGCCGCCGCCGCGAGAAAACCGCGAAGCGCCGGGAATCTCAGCGCTGTCGCACCAGCGACCACTGAATCTCCGGCTGGGCGGCGAGCGGCATGGTGAGGGAGAGCTGGCACGAGGCCCGGATGCCGGACGGATCGGCGAAGAAGACATCCTCTTCCTCCTCCACCGGCACGTCGAGGCAGATGAGCGCCCAGACCTCGCCGTCCGGCGCCACCAGCCGCGTCTCGTTGTCCGAAACACGATAAAGCTGAATGGTCGGATGGATATGAAAGCGCACGACGGCCGTTCCGGCCGCCAGCGGGGCGGACGGATCGGCAGGCCGGAAGAAGCGCTCCCGCCCGCGGATCTCCCGTCCCGAGGCGGCGATGAGGATATCCCGCTCGTAGAGAAGGCCGAACCGTTCAAGATAGCCGTCATGCGTTGCGGTGATGCCGTCGGCGCCCGATTCCCGTTCGGTCCGCGCCACCTCCACCATGCTGACGCCGCCGATGACGATCGGCCCGAGGAAGCGGGAGGTCGAGATGCGCGAGGAGGAGGTGTCGTTCAGCGTGGCGACCGAGTGAGCCGCCGTGGTGCGCGACATCTGTCGCATCGCTTCGCCCGCAAAGCGCGGCCGGCCGGAATTGACGATAAAGCGATTCCGGCCGGAGGACATCTCGATGGAGAGCGTGCCGGCCGCGGCGGTCGCGGAAAGATCGACGGATTTCGGCCGGCCGGTATCCATCAGCACGACCGTTTCCTTGGCCGCAAGCCGGTCGTAGTTGATCGACGGCAGCGCCTTGAACGGCGCCCCGCTGGTCTCGTCGTAACGCAGCGCCGACATCAGTTCGTTCGCCAGCGTATAGGTCGCGCCGTTGAAGAGCGCGAGTTCGCCGCCCTGGTGGCGGAAAAAGCGCAGCGCCGGATAGATCCGATCGATAGAAGGAATGAGCTGTGCCGGCATGTCATGGCCGAGATTGACATAGGTCTGGCGCAGCGGCAGCAGGTCGAGCAGGAGATCGAGCGCGGCACGCGGGTTGCGCGAGCAATGGCCGCCGTCGGGCAGGATCTGCCGGTCAAGCTCTTCATCGAGATGGCGCGCGGCCCGACGCATCCGGGAACCGGAGGTCGGCATGGCGATCGACGCCATGGCAAGCGCGATGCGCACGCGCAACCGCGGCTCCCCGTCACGCGTCGTATCGGCCACATGCCGCAGATAGCGCACCTGGAAGGCGAGGCTCTTCAGGAAGCGGCGGTAGAAGGGATAGTCCGCATCCTTCAGGACGACCGGCGAATGGGAAAGCCACGCGATGATGCGCTGCGCCGCCACATCGGGCCGCCAGGCAAGGCCACCGATGACGCGGCCGTGACTGTGCAGCCAGTCATCGACGACGAAGCGTGCGGCCAAGGCCGCCTTTTCCGGATCGACCAGCCGCAAGTGACGCAGCCAGCCGAAGGCATGGAGGCGCACGGCGAACTGATCGGAGGGAAGTTCCAGCGCGAAGGGCGACTCGCCGTCGCATTCAAGCACGCGGCCCGCCAACGGAAAGCGGCCGCCGATGATTTCTTCGCCGGCAAAGGAATCAGCCGGGTGCAGGTCGGTCGGCGCGACGACGAGACGATCCGGCGTGCTTCCCGAAAACCGCAGCGCGCTGATCCGGCCCAAGGCGAGCCTTCGCGAGAACCGGCGCCAACCCTCGCGTACATACAGATAGAGAAGCCGCTGCCGGTCGGAAAGCTGCATGGTTAACGAGTGCCTCCTTGCCTATAGGTAGGCCGAGGAGAGGAGCGGCGTCAATTCGTCGCCTGCCGATGGACTGTTGATGACGGCGGCCAGATCCGGGATGGAATTTTCCACTCAGCCGCCGTTCTTCAGGCAAACGGCATAAAAGCCGTCGAGGCCGCCGGCATGGCCCTCGGTCGCAGGCAGCATGGCCGGCGTGGTTCGGAACTCGCCGCGCATGGACACCGCCGCTTCAAGCCCCGGCCAATCGGCGGGATCGACGGGCACGATGTGCCAGGACGGATGATCGGCCAGCACGCGGGAGACCACCTCCTCGCCCTCGGCGGGATCGAGCGAGCAATTGGAGAAGACCAGCTCGCCGCCGGGCTTCACCAGCGTCAGCGCATGGCGCAGCAGCCGCTCCTGCAGGCGCGCCAGCTTTTCGATGTCCTCCGGCCCCTTGGTCCACAGAACGTCCGGATGCTTGCGGATCGTGCCGGTGGACGAGCAGGGCGCATCGAGCAGCACCGCATCGAAAAGAGCGTCGGGCCGATAGTCCGCCATGTTCGCCTCGACGGCCATGACGGAAAGGCCGAGCCGGTCGAGATTGCCGACAAGCCGCTTCAGGCGGTTGCCGGACTGGTCGAGCGCGGTGACATCGGCACCGGCGAGCGCAAGCTGCGCCGTTTTGCCGCCGGGGGCGGCGCAGAGATCGGCGACCCGCTTTCCCACAAGATCGCCGAACAGCTTTGCCGGAAGGCTGGCGGCGGCGTCCTG
>CBIMFD010000251.1:0-5148 GCA_966243085.1 uncultured Shinella sp. | reverse complement strand
CCTACTCCTCCGGCTCCGTCTGGAACAGCAGCGGAAAGCCCGCCTCCTTTGCAAGGTCCGTCGCTTCCTTCGCCTTGGTCTCGGCGATGTCGCGCGCGCAGACGACCACCACCGAGGTGCCCATCTTGTGCGCGGTCAGCATCACGCGATGGCTCGTCTCCTCGCTCATGCGGAACACGGCCTTCAGCACCAGGACGACGAATTCGCGCGGCGTGTAGTCGTCGTTGACGAGGATGACCTTGTAGAGCCGCGGCCGTTCCAGCTTCGGCTTCGTGCTTGTTTTCGGGGTGAGGACGGTGTCACCATTGCTCATGAAGAAGCTCCTCGCATCGGCTTCGAGCGGTGTGCCCCGCATTGTGCACCCGAGACCGGCCGACTTCAAGGCCGGCGGCCCTGAGGCCTTGACCCTGCCCCGTCCTTCCCCCATAGCGAGGGCAACGATTTTCCTGAGACGAACGGACCACCTCCATGGGCTTCAAATGCGGTATCGTCGGTCTGCCGAATGTCGGCAAGTCGACCCTCTTCAACGCGCTGACCAAGACGGCGGCCGCGCAGGCGGCGAACTATCCCTTCTGCACCATCGAACCGAACACCGGCGAAGTCGCCGTGCCGGATCCGCGCATGAAGGCGCTCGCCGCCATCGCGTCCTCGAAGGAAATCATCCCGACGCGCATCTCCTTCGTCGACATCGCCGGCCTCGTGCGCGGTGCCTCGAAGGGTGAAGGCCTCGGCAACAAGTTCCTCGCCAACATCCGCGAAGTCGATGCCGTGGTGCATGTGCTGCGCTGCTTCGAGGACACCGACATCACCCATGTCGAAGGCCGCATCAACCCCGTCGCCGACGCCGAGACGATCGAGACCGAGCTGATGCTCGCCGACCTCGAGAGCCTGGAGCGCCGCGTCGAGCAGACCCGCAAGCGCGCGACCGGCAAAGACAAGGAATCCATCGCGCAGCTTCCCGTCATGGAAGCGGTGATCAAGCTCCTCAACGAGGGCAAGCCGGCGCGCCTCCTCCTCAAGACGCTGGCGCCGGAGGAGATCGACGTTCTCAGGGGCCTCAACCTCCTGACTTCGCACCCGGTCCTGTATGTCTGCAATGTCGCGGAAGCCGACGCCGCGACCGGCAACGCCCATACAGAGGCCGTCGCCGCCATGGCGAAGGAACAGGGTGCGGAATGCGTCATTATCTCGGCGGCGATCGAATCCGAGGTCGCCCAGCTTCCGGAAGAAGAAGCGGCGGAGTTCCTCTCCGCTCTCGGCCTTGCGGAAGCCGGCCTCGACAGGCTCATCCGCGCCGGCTACCACCTGCTCGACCTCATCACCTATTTCACCGTCGGCCCCAAGGAGACCCGCGCCTGGACCATCGTGCGCGGCACCAAGGCGCCGCAGGCCGCCGGCGTCATCCACACCGATTTCGAGCGCGGCTTCATCCGCGCCTTCACCATCGCCTATGACGACTACATCGCCTACAAGGGCGAAGTCGGCGCCAAGGAAGCCGGCAAGGGACGCGACGAAGGCAAGGAATACGTCGTGCAGGACGGCGACGTCATCCACTTCCGCTTCAACACGTAAGACCGTTTCTCCCCACCGATCCGCTGCCGCCCTTCCGCGAAGAGGCGGCGGTTTTCTTTTGGGAGGAGGCCTGCCGGCAAACGCTTGCAAAAGGCCGCCTTGCCCGCCATGCTCTGCCCGCAACAGGACGGACGGGACGTGGCCAGCTATACATTTGAAGACTTTACGCCGGGCCGCCGCTTCGAATTCAAAAAGCGGACATTGACGGCAGAAGAGATCATCGCCTTCGCGCGGGAATTCGATCCGCAGCCCATGCATCTCGACGAGGCGGCCGGCCGGGCCAGCATCCTCGGCGGCCTTGCCGCCTCCGGCTGGCACACCAGCGCCGTCATGATGCGCATGCTCTACGAGGCCTATATAAACGGCTCGACCTCGGAAGGCTCGCCCGGCGTCGACCTCATGGAATGGAAGCGCCCGGTGCTGGCCGGCGATACGCTGGGGGGCCATTGCGCGGTGCTGGAAGCGCGCGCCTCACGCTCGCGGCCGGAGATCGGCATCGTGCGCCTGCGCGCCGAGGTGACCAACCAGCGCGACGAGATCGTCGCGGTCTGCGAATATGTGAACATGATGCGCCTTGCGGCGACGGGAGCCGGCCATGCGCATGACTGAGCTTTACGCTCTCAACGAAACGGTCGATACCGGCAGCCTCACCTTCACGGCGGAGGATATCGTCCACTTTGCAAGGGACTTCGACCCGCAGCCCTTCCATCTCGACGCGGAACTGGCCAGGAACACGCTGTTCGGCGGCCTCTGCGCCTCCGGCTGGCACACGAGCGCCGGCTGGATGAAATGCTTCCTCGCCTTCTGGGCGGGCGAATGCAGGCGGTTTGCGGCAAAGGGCATCACGCCGCCGAACCTCGGCCCCTCGCCGGGTTTCACCAGGCTCGGCTGGCTGCGCCCGGTCTTCGCCGGCGACACGATCACCTATTCGGTCACCCTCCTCGGCTCCCGCCCGCTCACCTCCTACCCGGACCGCGTGATGAACACGATCCTCTGCGCAGGCCGAAACCAGAACGACGAGCCTGTCATCCGCTTCGAAAGCACGGTGCTGGAGTTTATCTGAGGGCGTGCGGGGGGCTCCCCCCTCTGGCCTGCCGGCCATCTCCCCCCACAAGGGGGGAGATTGGATGGGGCACTGTCTCGGCGTTCTTTGACGTTTTGATTTGAGTGAGGTTTTTGCGCCTTGCCGATCTCCCCTCTTGTGGGGGAGATGGCCGGCAGGCCAGAGGGGGGTGAGCGGCGACCGCCGCGCTTACCTCAATCCCCGTCGAACGAAATCAGCGTGCGCACTTCCACGCCCAGCGCTTCCAGCTTGCTGCGCCCGCCAAGGCCCGGCAGGTCGATGACGAAACAGGCGGCGACGATGTCGGCGCCGATCTGGCGCAGGAGCTTGACGGCCGCCTCCGCCGTGCCGCCGGTGGCGATGAGGTCGTCGACGAGGATCACCTTCTCGCCCGGCTTGATCGCGTCCTTGTGCATTTCCATCTCGTCCACGCCGTATTCCAGGCTGTAGGCGATGCGCACGGTCTCGTGCGGCAGCTTGCCCTTCTTGCGGATCGGCACGAAGCCGGTCGAGAGCTGGTGGGCCATCGCGCCGCCGAGGATGAAGCCGCGCGCTTCGATACCGGCGACCTTGGCGACGCCGATGCCCGCATAGGGATGCACCAGTTCGTCCACCGCGCGGCGGAAGGCGCGCGGGTTTCCGAGCAGCGTGGTGATGTCGCGGAACATGATGCCGGGCTTGGGATAGTCCGGGATATTGCGGATCGCGGCGATGAGTTCTTCTTCGACGGTGGATTTCAGGCTGGACATGAGGACTTCCCGGCTGCGGCGCTTCGTCCGGTTATTGCAGGTGCGGCCGCCGGCCTCAACAAAAAAGGCGGCCCGAAGGCCGCCTTTCAACCGTGCGGGAAGACCGCTCAGTGTTCCTTGTTCGCGTAGACCGACTTCTTCGTCAGGTAGATCAGGCCGGTGAAAATCACCAGGAAGACCATGACCATGAAACCGGTACGCTTGCGCTCTTCCAGGTGTGGCTCGGCGGCCCACATCAGGAAGGCGGCGACGTCGCGGGCATACTGGTCGACCGTCTGCGGCGAACCGTCGTCATAGGTGACCTGGTCGTCGGAGATCGGCTTGGCCATGGCGAGCGCCGCGGCGTTTGCGAAATACGGGTTGTAGTGCGTGCCCTCGGCGACTTCGATATTCGCCGGCTGCTCTTCGTCATAGCCCGTCAGCAGCGAGTAAATGTAGTCCGGCCCGCCTTCCTGGTACTGCGTGAAGATGTCGAAGACGAACTGCGGGAAGCCGCGGGTGATGCCGCGTGCCTTGGCGAGCAGCGACATGTCCGGAGGAGCGGCGCCGTTGTTTGCGGCGGCGGCGGCCTCGTCGTTCGGGAAGGGCGACGGGAAGTGATCCGAAGGCAGGGCCTTGCGGGTGAACATCTCGCCGTCGCTGTTCGGGCCGTCCTCGACTTCGTAGTTCGCCGCGAAGGCCTTCACCTGCGCTTCGGAATAGCCGAGGTCTTCCAGCGTGCGGAAGGACACGAGGTGCATCGAATGGCACGCCGAACAGACTTCGGTATAGACCTTGAGGCCGCGCTGGAGCTGGCCCTTGTCATACTTGCCGAACGGACCGGCGAAGGACCATTCCTGCTCCTTCGGGTGGTGGAGGGGATAGTGCGGCGTGGCGTGTTCGGCCTCCGCACCGGCGGCAGGCGCTGCCTCCTGCGCCGCGGCGAAGGAGACGCCGAGGCCGGCGACGAGGGCAAGCGACAGAATGCCTGCGACTAGCTTTTTCATTGTCATTGTTCCTTTCGTCGCTCAGATCAGGCCTTGGCGTTGTTCTTTTCCAGAACCGCTTCCGTAATGGAGTTCGGAATGCGCTTCGGGGTTTCGATCAGGCCGAGGAGCGGCATGAGGACGATGAAGAAGCCGAAGTAGTAGAGCGTGCCGAGCTGCGAGAGGACGACGTAGATGCCTTCCGCGGGCTGGGCGCCGAGCCAGCCGAGCATGATGGCATTGGCGACGAAGAGCCAGAAGAACAGCTTGTACCACGGGCGGTACACGGCCGAGCGGACCTTCGACGTATCGAGCCAGGGCAGGAAGAACAGCACGATGATCGCGCCGAACATCACGAGGACGCCGCCGAGCTTGGAGTCGATCGGGCCGATGTTGAAGGTGATGGCGCGCAGCATCGCGTAGAACGGCAGGTAGTACCATTCCGGAACGATGTGGGCCGGGGTCTTCAGCGGGTTGGCCATCGTGTAGTTGTCGGGATGGCCGAGGTAGTTCGGCATGTAGAAGACGAACCAGGCGAAGACGATCAGGAAGACCGAAACGCCGAGCGCGTCCTTGACGGTGGCATAGGGCGTGAAGGCGACCGTGTCGGTCTTGGACTTCACTTCGACGCCCGTCGGGTTCGTCTGGCCGGTGACGTGCAGCGCCCAGATGTGCAGGACGACGACGCCGGCGATCATGAAGGGCAAGAGGTAGTGCAGCGAGAAGAAGCGGTTCAGCGTCGGGTTGTCGACCGCGAAGCCGCCGAGCAGGAACTGCTGGATCCACTCGCCGACCCACG
>CBIMFD010000250.1:0-5158 GCA_966243085.1 uncultured Shinella sp. | reverse complement strand
CTCGGCGTCGAGGTGCTGATCTGCGATCCGCGCCGGCTCGGCGATCTTCTCGCGGCGCTGGCGACGCGCGGTATTTCCTCGCTGCTGGTGGAGGGCGGGGCGCGGACGGCGCAGTCCTTCCTCGATGCCGGGCTCGTCGACCGGATCATGCTGTTCACCGGCGTCGCTCCCATTGGCAAGGACGGCATCGCATCCCCATGTGTATCCGGGTGGATGCCGCAGGGCTTTGCGCTTTGCCATAGCGCGCGCTATGGCGCGGATATTCTGGAAGAATACGAAAGAGACGATTGATGTTTACCGGCATTGTCACGGATATCGGAACGGTCGAGAAGGTCGAGCCCATGAACGAGGGCGTGCGCCTGCGCGTGCGCACCAATTACGATCCCGCCACCATCGACATGGGCGCCTCCATCGCCCATTCCGGCACCTGCCTTACCGTGACGGCGCTGCCGGAGGCGGGCACGAACGCCCGCTGGTTCGAGGTCGAGGCCTGGGAAGAGGCCTTGCGGCTGACGACGATCGCCGAGTGGAAGGCGGGCACGAAGATCAATCTCGAGCGCTCGCTGAAGATCGGCGACGAACTCGGCGGCCACATCGTCTCCGGCCATGTCGACGGCAAGGCGCAAATCCTCTCCGTCGAGGCGGAAGGCGATGCCACGCGCTTCCGCATCCGCGCGCCGGAGGGGCTGGAGCGTTTCGTCGCGCCGAAGGGCTCCGTTGCGCTCGACGGCACGTCGCTCACCGTCAACGCGGTCGATGGGGCCGTTTTCGACGTGCTCATCATCCGCCACACGCTGGAAGTCACTACCTGGGGCGAGCGCAAGGCGGGTGACTTCGTCAACTTCGAAGTCGACACCATGGCGCGCTATGCGGCGCGGCTGGCGGAGTTCCCCGCACCCAGGGCGTGACGCGGGCGTGACAGACGGGTGACAACGCCTCGTATCGGCACAGGATCGGGCCGCTGAGGCCCGATCGATGGTAACGATATCGATACCTGTCGGTCTCTAGGGTGCGCCATCCGATGATTGGAGACCGCTCAGCATGACGCCTGACTACACGACCCTGCTTCTGGCGATAGGGCTGTCCGGTTTTTGTCTTTCGGCGACGCTGTTCGCCTCGTGGATGTCCGCGAGGGTCGAGCGCTTCCTGCTCTCCTGGTCGCTCGGCATCGGCTGCATCGTGCCGGCCGTTATCGTCTATGGCCTCTATTTCGAGGATCCCGGCTTCCGCCTCGGCTGCCTTGCCTTCATGCTGCAGTTCCTCGGCTTCGCCTTCATCCATGGCGCGGCCTACCGGTTCCGCACGGGACGGAGCGGACGCCGGCGCGTTTTCCTCGTCTTCACGGCAAGCTCGGCCGTCACCCTGCCATGGCTCGCCGCCGGCTATGACGGCATCGCCTTCGTCCTGCTCAACCTGCTGATTGCTGCCGCGCTTGTCGCGACAGCCGCCGAATACTGGCGCGGCCGTGCGGAAGCGCCCCTGCCGCTTACCGGCATCGTCATCCTCTACCTGCTGACGGCGCTGTCCTTCGTCCTCTGCGCGGTCGTGCTCATCCATGACGGGCGGGCGGTGCTCGGCCACGCGCCGCAGAACTGGGCGGAAACCCTCAACCTGGTCATGGCGATCATCGGCATCACCGGCATCGGCGCCATGTCCTTGGCGCTCAACCAGTGGCGTGTCGCCGCCAGCCGCCAGCGCGCCGCCAATACGGACGCGCTGACGGGCCTCCTCAACCGCCGCGCCCTGTTCGACCGCTACGGCGAGCAGGCGATGAGCGACCAGACGGCGGCCATTGCCTTCGATCTCGATGCCTTCAAGTCCGTGAACGACCGCTACGGCCATGCCGCCGGCGATGCGGTGCTGAAGGTCTTCGCCAGGGTCGTGCGCGATGCCTGCGGCACTACGGCCTGCATGGCCCGTCTCGGCGGCGAGGAGTTTGTCGTCGTGCTGGACCGCACCCTGCCGGACCGCGCACATCGCATCGCCGAGCATATCCGGGCCGATTTCGCGGCAAAGCTCATCCCCGCCGGCGGACGGTCGATCACCTGCACGGTCAGCGCCGGCATCGCCTTCGGCAGCGCGGAGGGCGCGAGCTTCGATTGCCTCCTTAGCAATGCCGACAACGCGCTCTACCTGTCGAAGCGCAACGGCCGCAACTGCGTCTCGCTCGCCGCCTGAGCCCTGAAATGACCTCGTAAAACGGAAAAGGCTTGCCAAGCCCCGCCCGTCGTGGTTTGACCGCCGCCTTATCCCCCATGATGGCGGCATGCCTCCAATTTTCAGGTGATACATGGCCAACACCGACAATCCCCATCTCCTCATCGTGGAAGCGCGCTTCTACGACGACATGGCCGATGCGATGCTCGACGGCGCCAAGCATGCGCTCGATGCCGCCGGCGCCACCTACGACATCGTGACCGTCATGGGCGCGCTTGAAATTCCGGCAGCCATTTCCATGGCGCTCGACGGGATGGAGAACGGCGGCACCTGGTATGACGGCTTCGTCGCGCTCGGCATGGTCATCCGCGGCGAGACCTACCATTTCGATATCGTCGCCAATGAATCGAGCCGCGCGCTGATGGACCTCTCCGTCAGCGAGAGCCTGCCGATCGGCAACGGCATCCTGACGGTCGAGAACGACGAGCAGGGCTGGGCGCGTGCCCGCCGCTCGGAAGGCGACAAGGGCGGCTTTGCCGCGCGCGCGGCGCTCACCATGATCGGATTGAAGAAGAAACTGGGCGGCGAACAGTGACCAGCGAGAAGAACCAGCAGCCGGTGAAGCCGGCCAACCAGCGCGGCGCGGCGCGCCTCGCCGCCGTGCAGGCGCTCTACCAGATGGATATCGGCGGCACCGGCGTGCTCGAGATCGTCGCCGAATACGAGGCGCACCGCCTCGGCCAGGAACTCGACGGCGACACATACCTCAAGGCGGATGCCTCCTGGTTCCGCTCGATCGTCTCGGGCGTCGTGCGCGACCAGCGCCTGCTCGATCCGATGATCGGCGCGGCGCTGCAGGACGACTGGGCGCTTTCCCGTCTCGATTCCACCGTGCGTGCCATCCTGCGCGCCGGGACCTTCGAGATCAGGGAACGCAAGGACGTGCCGGTTGCGGTGATCGTCACGGAATATGTCGAGATCGCCAAGGCGTTCTTCGAGGACGAGGAGCCGAAGCTGGTGAACGCGGTGCTCGACCGCATCGCCAAACAGGTCCGGCCCGACACCCGCAAGTAAACGGTAGGCGCGATGAGCACGGGCATGGTCGAAGGTCTTGAACGGGAGCTTTCGGCCGCGCGCCGGAACGTCTTCCTTTTGATGTTCGCGCAGGCGCTGCTCGCCTCGGCAGGCCCCATCGCCTTTTCCGTCGGCGCCCTAGCCGGCTACGATCTGCTCGGGCCGAACAAGTCGCTCGCGACCGCCCCGCTCACCGGCTTCAACATCGGCGTGGCGCTCGGCGCGGTGCTCGTCGCCATCGCCGCGCGCCTGCTCGGGCGGGCCCATGGCTTCATCGTCGGCGCGCTCGTCGGGGCAGGGGGCGGGCTGCTCGCCGCCATCGCGCTCTTCCGCGGCGATTTCTGGCTCTTCGCCGCGGGCTTCGTGCTGATCGGCATTTCGAGCGGCTTCGCGCAGAAGATCCGCTTTGCCGCCGCCGATGCCTCGCCCTCCTTCTACAAGCCGCGCGCCATTTCCTGGATTCTTGCCGGCGGGGTCATCTCGGCCGTCCTCGGCCCGCAGGTGGTGATCCTCACCAAGGACCTCTTCGAGCCGGTGCTCTTCGCCGGCGCCTTCGTGGCGCTCGCTCCGCTCTCGCTGGCCGCCATCGGCCTCTTCCTCTTCCTGCGCCTGCCGGATCACAAGGCGGCGGCGGCCACGAGCGGCGAGGCTGTGCGCCCGCTCAGCGAGATCGTGCTGACGCAGCGCTTCCTGACGGGCATGTTCTGCGGCATCTCCTCCTACGCGCTGATGACCTTCATGATGACCGGCGCGCCGCTCGCTATGGTCATCGGCTGCGGCTTCTCGCCGGAAATGGCAACGCTCGGCATCCAGTGGCATGTGCTCGCCATGTTCGCGCCCAGCTTCTTCACCGGCATGCTGATCCAACGTCTCGGCACGGAGAAGGTAGTGGCCGCCGGCCTCCTCATCCTCATGGGCTGCGCGACGGTCGCCCATGCCGGCATCGCGCTCTGGAACTTCTGGGGCGCGCTCATCCTCCTCGGCATCGGCTGGAACTTCGGCTTCATCGGCGCCACCGCCATCGTCGCCTCCAGCTACCGTCCGCACGAGGCCGACAAGGTGCAGGGCTTCCACGACATCATCCTGTTCGGCGCCGTGGCGCTCGCCTCCTTCTCCTCCGGCAAGGTATTCAACGCCTACGGCTGGCAGACCATCAACCTGGTGTTCTGGCCGATCACCGGCGTCAGCCTCGTCCTCGTTCTTCTCCTGCTTCTGCGCTCTCGCCGCGCGGCCGCCTGAAAAAATCCGTTTCCCAGAAGCGCTTGCCGCGATGCAGCGGCTTGACGCAACCGATTCGCAATCGCACTCTGGCCGCGCGCCGGCGCCTGGCTTGTGAGGAGGCAAGCGGGAGCGGACGCGTATCGGCTGCGGGGAGAGGATCCTGCGGCCTCCAAGGAGGACAGAGCGAAATGACCATATTGTTTGGCGTTGTCGCATGCGGGTTGCTCTCGGTGGTCTATGCCATCTGGGCGACGCGGTCGGTGCTTGCCGCCGATCAGGGGAACCCCCGCATGCAGGAAATTGCAGGTTATATCCGGGAAGGGGCGCAGGCCTATCTCACCCGCCAGTACAGAACCATTGCCATCGTCGGGGTCGTCGTCTTCGTCGGCGCCTGGCTGCTGCTTTCCGCTACGGCTGCCGTCGGCTTCCTGATCGGCGCCGTCTTGTCGGGCGTTGCCGGCTTCATCGGCATGCATGTCTCCGTCCGCGCCAACGTGCGCACGGCGCAGGCCGCGTCCGTCAGCCTGTCCTCCGGTCTCGACATCGCCTTCAAGTCGGGCGCCATCACCGGCATGCTGGTGGCGGGCCTCGCCCTTCTCGGCGTCTCGATCTACTACTGGATTCTCACCGGCGCCCTCGGCCACGAGCCGGCCTCCCGCGAGGTCATCGACGCGCTCGTCGCGCTCGGCTTCGGCGCCTCGCTGAT
>CBIMFD010000249.1:0-5167 GCA_966243085.1 uncultured Shinella sp. | reverse complement strand
GTGTTGGAATCGCGGTCGAAATCCTGGTCGTACATGTGCTCGACCAGTTCGGTGCGCGAGACCACCTCGCCCATATGGTGCATGAGGTAGGAGAGAAGGCGATATTCGTGGGAGGTGAGCTTCAGCGTCTCGCCGTTGACCGTCGCCTTGGAGCCCTTGGTGTCGAGCCGCACCGGCCCGCAGACGATGTCGGGGCTGGCATGGCCCGCCGCCCGGCGGATGAGCGCCCTTATGCGCGCCAGCACCTCCTCGACATGGAAGGGCTTTGCCACATAGTCATCGGCCCCGGCGTCGATGCCGGCCACCTTGTCGCTCCAGCGGTCGCGCGCCGTCAGGATGAGAACGGGCATGCCCTTGCCGTCCGCCCGCCATTTTTCGAGAACGGTGATGCCGTCCATTTCCGGAAGGCCGATATCGAGGATAATGGCGTCATAGGGCTCGGTGTCGCCGAGATAGTGCCCCTCTTCGCCGTCGAAGGCCTGGTCCACCACGTAGCCGGCTTCCTTCAGGGCCTCGCTGAGCTGACGGTTCAGGTTGACGTCGTCCTCGACCACCAGTATGCGCATTCGCCCTCTTCCTATCCCCTGTTACACGCCTTGCCCTGCGGCCTTACATCGGCACGCGAACGGTCACCTTGCGCGGCCGCGCATTGCCGTTGCCGGGCACCAACACGGTCACCACGCAGCTACTGCCGTCAGGCTTGGCGGAGAGAAGCTCGCCGCCGGTCTGCGCCACCACCCGCTGCGCCGCATTGCTGCAGTCGCCGCCCACACGCACGACGTTCCGCACAACGCCCGTGTCGACGGGGGCCGGAAGCATCAGGCTGGCCGCAAGCGCGGATATGAGAAGTGGCGAGGCCATGAACATACTTTCAGGTGCGGATCACTATGATGCAAGCAATAAACGATCCACGCTGAATGGCAAATGAATGCGGCCGCCGGCAGCCCGAAGAAGGCAGCCGGCGGCCGGATCGTGCATTGAATTCAGGGGATTACGAGGCCACCCGCACAGTCCGATTCAAGGATGCGGCCCTCACATCACCCGGTGGCGCGCCGAAATCCGCCCGAAAAGGGCGACGAGGCCGCCGACGGTGCCCACCGCCGCGACGATGAGGTCGGCAAGGTCGCCCTCGTCGCCCGCGGACATCTCGAAGCCCGTCAGTTTGGCGAGCGAAGCGAGAATGGCGATGAGGGCGCCCCAGACGGTGCGGGACTGATACCAGGCTTTCATGTCGGTCATCGGCTTTCCTTTCCTAGAGTGAAAGAGTGGCCTGCGCCGGCAGGCCGAGCGGGATCGCCCGGCCGAGCTGGCGCACGCGGATGGCAAGGCTCGTCTGCGGCGCGCCGAAATCGGCAAGCTCCTCGGCGGCCGCATAGAGATGGGAGGACGCGGCGGTCTCGACCGTGCGCACCGCCGTCGCGCTCGAGAGGATTTCCAGGCGATAGGCTTCGTTCGGCTCGTCGAGCGGGATCTCGGTCGCAAGCCAGTTATCCGAATCGATCCGGCCGCGGCGGATCCATGTGAGAAGGATCGCCCCGTCCGCCCTCCGCCGGGCGCGCAGATGCACCGGCGAGAGCGGCGTCAGCGCCCGCTCCCCGCCGGCAAAGACGAAGGGGCCGGCCTGCCCCGGCGGCGTCCCGATGGCATCGACGAGCCAGTTGGATTGCCGCCCCACCTCTTCCACGTCGAGCCCCAGCGGGCGCACGGCATCGTCGAGCAGCACAGCCGTCGCGCCGGCCGCATGGCCCGCGGCCATCGCGTCCTCCGTGCCGCAAAGCGCGCGCAGCAGGCCGGAAAGCCGCCAGCGCCCCGGCGCGATCTCGCTCGCCTCGCGGAAGCCCATGATTTCCCAAACGCCGTTTGCGGCAAGGACCGCGATGCGGTTCGCCCCGTTCAGCACCGCCAGCGTGTCGACCGAGGCGAGCCCGCCGGCCGGAAGGTCCATCACCAGCGGCCGGTTCACGTCGAAGCGCCCGATGACGCCCGGCGCCAGTCCTTCCGCGAGCGTGCCGATGCGCGCCGGCCGGTCGAGCCGGGTGCGCACGCGATACCCCTCGCTGCTGTCCGAGCTGGAGACGACCATGGCGTGCCAGGGCTGCGCATAGGCCGCGACGCGCGCGAAATCCTGCGGGCTTCCCGAGCCGAGCACCGGCAGGTCGAGGAACACGACCTCCGGTGCGAAGGCATCGCCCGGCCCCGCCCCGTTGACCGGCTGCTTTCCGCCCTCGTCGGAAACCGGCGCTCCGCTGTCGCCCGCCGCGATGGCGCGCGCCTCCACCTCGCGCATCAGCCCGTCCGTGATTTCCGTGATAAGAAAGCGCCCCGCCGGTCCGTCCTTCAGGCGCACCACGTCGCCGGGTGTGAAGGAAAGCGCGGTCGGCGGCAGACGGAAAGTGATGCGCCGCTGGCCGGAACGGTTGTCGCGCAGCGCCGTCTCGACGCTCGCCGCCGCGGCCCCCGCATGCAGCACCGCCGGAAGCGAAAGGCGCAGCACCCGGTCCGTGTCGCCGGCCATGCGGCGCGAGCGGGCGGTCACATGCGCATAGGCGTCCGTGTCGTCGAAATGATCGAGGATCGCTTCGCCGGCAAGATCGCTGATATGCGCGCGCGTCTCCTCGAAGAGCGTCTCGTCCGGTCGCTCGGCGAGCACGTCGAGCGTTGCCGGCGGCAGCGCCGATTTCAGCCGCGAGCGGAAGTGGATCCTGCCGTCCGCCTCCAGCGCGTCGATCTGGAAGGCCTGCATGATCGGCTCGATCAGCCCGCGCGCCGAGGCCTGCTCGGCCTGCACGAAGCCCGGCAGGTCGCCGGCAACGCCCGAGACGTCGAAATCGGTGAAACCGTGGTCGGTGAGGATGGCGGCGATGACGTCCGCCGCCGTGCCCGCGCCCAGCCGGCCGGTCAGCCAGTGCCCGCGCTGCCAGTTGCCGCCGTCCGCCCAGAGGCCGGCATTCTCCGGGAAGGCCGGATAGGGCCGCGCGTCCCAGGTCCAAAGGAAGATGCGGCCGGGGTCGACCATGCCCGGCTCCGGCCCGTCGCCCTGCCACCAGGCGTGATGGGCGTCGAGGAAGCGCCGCTGCACGCCGTCGCTGCGCCCCCCGCCGGAATGGTATGGCAGCGCGTTCTCCGCGCTTTTCGGGTCCACGAAGACGTTCGGCTGGTTCGCGCCCTTGTCGACCGCCGGGCAGCCGAGCTCGGTGAACCAGATCGGCTTGGAGCGCGGCACCCAGGCGGTCGGCGCGGAAAGCTCCGCCCCGCCCGGCGCCCGCTCGTAATGCGGCTTCGTCCACCAGTTCCGGAGGTCCTTGTAGCGGAACACCCAGGGCTTTCCCGCCGCCCCGTCGGCAATCGGCGTGCGGATGCGCGCCTGCCGGTCGGCCGCGCTCGCATAGTACCAGTCGAAGCCCTCCCCGCCCGAAATGAGGCCGCGCATCGCCGCCGCGTCCTCCGGATGGCGGAAGCCGTCCGGATTGCCGGAGACGATATCGCCGTCCTGCCAGTCGGAAAGCGGCATGTAGTTGTCGATGCCGACGGCCGAGATGGCGGACGAGGCCCAGAGCGGGTCGAGATGGTAGCGCACCTCGCCGCTGCCGTCCGCCGGCTGGAAGCCGAAATATTCGCTCCAGTCCGCCGCATAGGTGATCTTCGTGCCGGGCCTGAGGATCGCCCTTACATCGGCCGCGAGCGTGACGAGCCCGTCGACGAAGGGAAACGTCCCCGCCCCGTCGCGCAGCCACGTCAGCCCGCGCATCTCCGAGCCGATGAGGAAGCCGTCGACCCCGCCGGCCGCCTCGGCGAGCAGCGCATAATGCAGGATCAGCCGGCGGAACCCGTCGTCGCCGGAGGGCCCGTTGACGGTCTCGCCGGAAACGGTGAACTGGCTCCTCTGCGCGCTGCCGAGGAAAGCCTGGACCTGCGTGCGCGCCGCGCTCGTCCCGTCGGCGCTTGCCGGATGGCAGGTGATGCGCCCGCGCCAGGGATAGGCCGCCTGCCGCGTGCCGCCATAGGGGTCGGGCAGGCCGTTGCCCGCCGGCACGTCCATCAGCAGGAAGGGATAGAGATAGACCTCGATGCCGCGAGCCTTCAGGTCCCTGATGGCCGCGATCACGCTGTCGTCGGAGGGCGTGCCGCCATAGGCGGGCTTGCCGTTGCTGCGGCTCACCACATGGGCGCCGCCGCGCGAAACGCCCGAGACGCGCCACGGCCGGCTTTCGGCGCCGCGCGCGGCGGTCTCCACGCCCGGCAGGACGCGGCAGGCGCCGGCCCGAAGGTCCGTGCCGAACCAGCCGACGACGAGCCCGACGCGTTCGAGATTGGGGCAGAGGCGCTGCAGTTCGCCGATCGAGGCCTGCCAGTCGGTCGCCGCCACCAGCATGTTGCGGTTGGTGTTGCGCGCCGAGCCCGAGCCGAGCCGTTCCGTGACCAGCCGCGGATCGTAGCCGTGCTCGCTGGAGCCCGGAATGACGGTGACGGCGCGGATGGCGCCTTCCAGCGTGCCGACCGGCCGCACCACCTCGAACTGCAGCACGGGGATGCGGTTGCCGTAGGTGTCGAGCGGCAGGTGCTCGAAGACGACATAGGCAAGCCCGCGATAGGCCGGCGTCCTTCCCGCCCCCTGCTTGGCCTCGATCAGCGGATCGGGCGCCTGCGTGCGCGTGCCGCGGTAGATGCGCATCTCGACGGCGGTAAGGTCCATCTCGCGCCCGTCCGCCCACACCCGGCGGATCGAGGCGATGGGCCCGTCGCAGACCCCGACCGCGACATTGGCATAGTAGCGGTAGGTCTCCACGCGCGGCCCCCGCCCCTTGCCGCCGCGCCGCTCGACGGTCACCTCCTCCTCGAAGCGCGTCGCCCAGATCAGCGTGCCGCCGACCCGTGCCGTGCCGTAGACGCGGCTTATCGCCGTGCCCTCCTCGGCGCCCGGCACGCGCCCGTCGGTCAGCCGCGCCCCGGAGATCGTCTGCGTGCCGCTGATCAGCGAGCGGTCGACGATGGAGCCGGCAAGCGCCCCGACGGCCCGGCCGACGATCGCGCCGACGGGACCGAACACGCCGCCGAGCGCAGCGCCCGCGGCCTGGAAGAGAAGTGTCGCCATGGATCAGGAAAGCTCCGGGAAACGGAAGACGCCGGCGATGCGCCGGCGCCAGCAGGGCACGAGCGGCGATTCGAT
>CBIMFD010000248.1:0-5210 GCA_966243085.1 uncultured Shinella sp. | reverse complement strand
GGGCAGACGACGATGAGGCCGAGTTCGGCGGCCATGCGGCGGTATTCGCCCTTTTCCATCACATTGGCATGGGTGCAGGTGAGGCCGGAGAGATACCAGAGCACCGGGCGCGGCTCGCCGATCGCCTGCGGCGGCACGAAGACGGCGAAGGTCATCTCGCATTTGCAGGCTTCGGACTCGTGGGCGAAGACGCCCTGCATGCCGCTGAAGGCCGTGTTCTGGGAAAGCACTTTCATGGAAAACTCCGATTGGTTCAGAATGCGAGCGCCACGGCGGCATTGACTACGGCTGTGCCGTCACGGCGTCGATCCGCCGTGTGTTGCCTTGGCCCGGCGGCAAAGGCGGTCGAGCGTTTCGAGGAAGGCGGAGCGGTCGCGCGGCGAGAAGGCGGCGTTGTAGCCCTTGCTTTCGCCAGTCTCGCGTAGATGCGCCCCGAGATCGCGCATCGCGCTTGCCATGCCGATATTCGTCCTGTCGAAGAGCCGCCCGGTGGGACCCGTCACATGCGCGCCGGCCGCAACGGTGCGTCCGGCAAGCGGCACGTCGGCGGTCACCACGATGTCGCCCTCGCGCACGTTCTCCGCGATCCAGTCGTCCGCCGCATCGAAGGCGCCGGAAACGATGACGTTGCGCACCATCGGATCGCGCGACGGCCGCAGGCCGGAATTGGCGACGAACGTCACCGGCAGGCCATGCCGCTCGGCGACCTTGAGGATTTCCGCCTTCACCGGGCAGGCGTCGGCGTCGACATAGATGGTCGGAAGGCTTTCGGTCATCCGGTTCCTCCGTTTCCTTTCCGCCGTTCGTTAGCGCTGAGCCAGTCTGGTATCCCGGTCGGCAGGGCGCAGCATGTCGATATGCGGAATGCCGTCCTCGACATATTCCTCCGAGGTCGGGGAGAAGCCGAGGGCGCGGTAGAAGCGTTCGAGATGGCTTTGCGCGGAAAGCGCTATGGGCGTGCCGGGAAAATGCGCCTCGCAGGCGCGGATCGCCTCGCGCATCAGCACCTCGCCAAGGCCTTTTCCCCGGTGATCGGGCGCGACGATGACCCGGCCGATGCGGGGCGGCTCGCCGTCCGGCCGGTAGAGGCGTGCATAGGCGGCGGTCTTTCCGTCGATCAGCAGGCGAAGGTGCAGCGCCTTCTCGTCCTTGCCGTCCAGCTCCGGATAGGCGCAGTCCTGCTCGACGACGAAGACGTCCACGCGCAGTTTCAGCAGCGCGTAGAGCTCGACGGCGGAGAACGCCTCCATCCTCCGCACGTCGACGTTGTAGGCGGGTGCCGCCGTCAATAGACCACCACGCTGCGGATGGACTTGCCCTCATGCATCAGGTCGAAGCCCTTGTTGATGTCCTCGAGCGGCATGGTGTGGGTGATCATCGGGTCGATCTCGATCTTGCCCTCCATGTACCAGTCGACGATCTTCGGCACGTCCGTACGTCCGCGCGCGCCGCCGAAGGCCGTGCCCATCCAGGTGCGGCCGGTGACGAGCTGGAACGGGCGGGTTGAGATTTCCTGCCCCGCACCCGCAACGCCGATGATGACGGACTTGCCCCAGCCGCGATGGGACGATTCGAGCGCCTGGCGCATCACCTTGGTGTTGCCGGTGCAGTCGAAGGTATAGTCGGCGCCGCCGATCTGGTCCGCGCCACGCTTCGTCATGTTGACGAGGTAGGGCACGATGTCGCCGTCGACTTCCTTCGGATTGACGAAATGGGTCATGCCGAAGCGCTCGCCCCATTCCTTCTTGTCGTTGTTGAGATCGACGCCGATGATCATGTCGGCGCCGGCAAGGCGCAGGCCCTGGATGACGTTGAGGCCGATGCCGCCGAGGCCGAAGACGATGGCCGTGGCGCCGATCTCCACCTTCGCCGTATTGATGACCGCGCCGATGCCGGTGGTGACCCCGCAGCCGATGTAGCAGATCTTGTCGAAGGGTGCGTCCGGATTGACCTTGGCGACGGCGATCTCCGGCAGGACCGTGTAGTTGGCGAAGGTCGAGCAGCCCATGTAGTGGAAGATCTTGTCCTTGCCGATGGAGAAGCGGCTCGTGCCGTCCGGCATCAGGCCCTGACCCTGCGTGGCGCGGATGGCGGTGCAGAGGTTCGTCTTGCGCGACAGGCAGGACGGGCAGGAGCGGCATTCCGGCGTATAGAGCGGAATGACGTGGTCGCCCTTCTTTACCGACGTGACGCCCGGGCCGACATCGACAACGATGCCCGCGCCCTCATGGCCGAGGATGGCCGGAAAGATGCCTTCCGGGTCGGCACCCGACAGCGTGAACTCGTCCGTGTGGCAGATGCCGGTCGCCTTCACCTCGATCAGCACTTCGCCGGCGCGCGGGCCGTCGAGCTGTACGGTCATGATTTTCAGCGGTTTTCCGGCCTGAACGGCAACGGCGGCGCGTACGTCCATCTTTGTCTCCCTTCACGGATTCTCTTGCGGGCCGACCATTGCAGAGCCGGCGCGGTGCCTCAAGGGCGGTTGGTGGAAATTCAGCCTCTGTCCCGTGCGATCAGCCGGGCGATCTCGGCCTCGAGCGCAGCAATCGCCCGGCTGGTCTCATCGTGAAGATGCCGGACCTCGCGCAACTGGTGCAAAAGGGGATGCAGGTGCTCGTCACCCGGCGGATCGGCGGGTGCCTCGCCGATGCCGGCGATCAGCCAGGAGGGGGAAACGGAAAGCACGCCGGCGAGCATGAAGAGCGCCTTGGTCTCCGGCTCGGCGTGGTCGCGTTCCCAGCCGCCCACCGTATCTTCCGGCAGGCCGATGCGGGCGGCGAGGTCCTTCAGCGACAGGCCCAGCGCGTCGCGTGCCCGCCAGATGCGCCCGCCCAGCGTGTCGCCATCGGCGCGGCCTGAGGGGAAGGGGATCGTGTTGCTCTCTCCGGGGAAGGTCATGGCGGCCTCCATTTCATGTTGCGAGCTTACAGGCAAGGGGGCGGTGCGGGCTACCTCAAATGCGCCGCTTCGCGCCGCGTGCGGGCGGCAGGATTTCCGGCATTGCCAGCCGTTGGAAAAGAGCTATTGGAGGGGAAGACGAAGGAGATGCCGATGGCCGCCACCAGTACCTCAGAGCCGCAGGACAGCGGCATCATGCAGGGCGTGATGCTGATGGCCATTGCCATGCTGCTGCTGCCCTGCATGGACGCGATCGCCAAATACATGGCGAATTTCGCGGGCATGTCGCCGGGGCAGGTGACGTTCTACCGCTTCTTCTTCCAGGTCGTCTGCACCGTGCCGCTGATCTTCACCGCCGCCGGCAGCGCCATGCTGCGGCCGAAACGGCCTTGGCTGAACCTCCTGCGCGGGGCCATTCACGGTGCGGCGAGCCTCATGTTCTTCGCCGCCGTGAAATACATGCCGCTCGCCGATGTCTTCGCGATCTATTTCGTCGAGCCCTTCATCCTCACCGCCATGTCCGCGGCCTTCCTCGGCGACAAGGTCGGCTGGCGGCGGTGGCTTGCCATCGTCGTCGGCTTCGGCGGCGCGCTTATCGTCATCCAGCCGAGCTTCGTGCTGTTCGGCTGGACGGCGCTGCTGCCGGTCGCCTGCGCCTTCCTCTATTCCATCTACCTCTTCATGAACCGCGCCATCGGCAATGCCGATTCGCCGCTCACCATGCAGACCATCGCCGGTTTCGGCGGCACGCTCTTCATGGGGGCCGCGCTGTTCATCGGCGATTCCGCCGGTATTGCCGATTTTGCGCCGTCGCTGCCCGGCTCGGTGCTGGCGCTCGTTCTGCTTCTCATCCTCGGCGCGCTGTCCGGCTATGCGCACATGCTCGTGGTGCGGGCCTTCCGTATGGCGCCGCTCTCGCTGCTCGCGCCCTTCCAGTATTTCGAGATCATCTCGGCGACCGTGCTCGGCTATGCCATCTTCGGCGATTTCCCGACGCCGTCCAAATGGCTCGGCATCGCGATCATCGTCGCTTCCGGCCTCTTCATCATCTGGCGCGAGCACAAGAGCCGCAAGACGAAAGCCGACGTCGCCTTCGAGTAAGACTATCGGCGCCGTTGAACGGTCGCTGCCTTCTGGCTAAGACTTTGCGCTTGAGACTGCCGGGAGGAAAGCATGTTCAAGAAGATCCTGATTGCCAATCGCGGCGAGATCGCCTGCCGCGTGATCAAGACGGCACGCAGGATGGGGATAGCCACCGTCGCGGTCTATTCGGATGCCGACCGGGACGCGCTGCATGTGGAGATGGCCGACGAGGCGGTGCATATCGGCCCGGCCGCTGCCGCCGAAAGCTATCTGGTCGCGGAAAAGATCATCGCCGCCTGCAAGGAGACGGGCGCAGAGGCGGTGCATCCAGGCTACGGCTTCCTTTCCGAGCGCGCAGCCTTCTGCGAGGCGCTGGAGGCGGAAGGCATCGTCTTCGTCGGCCCGAAGCCGAAGGCGATCCGTGCCATGGGCGACAAGATCGAATCGAAGAAATTCGCCAATGCCGCGAAGGTCTCGACCGTGCCGGGCTTCCTCGGCGTCATCGAGAACGCCGCCCATGCCGAGCGCATCGCTGGCGAGATCGGCTATCCGGTGATGATCAAGGCGTCCGCCGGTGGCGGCGGCAAGGGCATGCGCATCGCCTGGGACGAGGGGCAAGTGCGCGACGGCTTCGAGCGCGCCCGCTCGGAGGCGAAGAGCTCCTTCGGCGACGACCGCGTCTTCATCGAGAAATATATCGTCGATCCGCGTCATATCGAAATCCAGGTGCTGGCCGACGCGCATGGCACGGCGCTCTATCTCGGCGAGCGCGAATGCTCCATCCAGCGGCGCAACCAGAAGGTCGTGGAAGAGGCCCCGTCGCCGTTCCTCGACGAGGCGACGCGGCAGGCGATGGGCGAGCAGTCGGTCGCGCTGGCCAGGGCCGTGGACTACCAGAGCGCCGGCACGGTGGAGTTCATCGTCGACCGCGACCGCAATTTCTATTTCCTCGAAATGAACACGCGTCTCCAGGTCGAGCATCCGGTGACGGAACTCGTCACCGGCATCGACCTCGTCGAGCAGATGATCCGCGTGGCTTTTGGCGAAAGGCTGGCGCTGACGCAGGCGGACATCAAGTTGAACGGCTGGGCGGTGGAAAGCCGGCTCTATGCCGAAGATCCCTACCGCAACTTCCTGCCCTCCATCGGCCGGCTCACCCGCTATCGCCCGCCGGCGGAAGGGCGCAGCGGCGAAACGGTCGTGCGCAACGATACCGGCGTCTACGAGGG
>CBIMFD010000247.1:0-5213 GCA_966243085.1 uncultured Shinella sp. | reverse complement strand
CGCTGGCTTGCGACCGGCCGCAAGCTGCTGATCGCCGAGGATCCGACCGCCGGCGTCGACGTCGGCGCCAAGGCCGATATCTACCGCCTCATCGCCGCGGCGGTGGAGGAGGGGCTCGCCGTCCTCGTGATCTCCACGGATTTCGAGGAGATCGCCCATATATGCCACCGGGCGCTGGTCTTCGGGCGCATCGTCCGCGAGCTTGCCGGCGCCGATCTCACCACATCCGCCGTCATTGCGGCCGCCTCCGCCTCCGAAGCGGCCTGATCCCGGGAGAAAGCCGATGCAATCCATCCAGTCCACCGCGCTCGAGCCGACACCCGCCGAGATGAAGGGCCTTTCGGGCGGCGAGAGGCTGAAGCGGCTCCTGCCCGTCTACGGCCTCGTGATCCTGACGGCGCTGCTGATCGTCATCTTCTCCGTTCTCCTGCCAAATACGTTCCCGACGCTCCTCAACCTGCGCTCGATCATCGCCAACAAGACGATCATCGCCATCCTGTCGCTCGCTGCGATGATCCCCATGGCCTGCGGGCGCATCGACCTCACCATCGGCTACGGCATCGTGCTCTGGCATATCCTCGCCATCAGCCTGCAGACCATGTTCGGCCTGCCCTGGCCGGTCGCCGTCGCCGTCGTCCTCGTGCTCGGGGCGGTGACGGGCCTCCTCAACGGCCTTCTCGTCGAGGTCGCCAGGATCGACAGCTTCATCGCCACGCTCGGCACGGGCACCGTCATCTATGCCGTCGCGCTCTGGCATACGGGCGGCCGGCAGGTCGTCGGCGTCCTGCCGGACGGCTTCCTCGCGCTCAACGGCACCATGCTCTTCGGCCTGCCGATCACCGGCTTCTACGTGCTGGCGCTGGCGCTCGTCATGTGGATCGTCCTCGAATACCTGCCGATCGGCCGCTACGTCTACGCCATCGGCGCGAACCCGAAGGCGGCCGCCCTCAACGGCATTCCCGTCCGCCGCTTCGTCATCGGCGCCTTCGTCGCCTCGGGCGTGCTCTCAGCCGTCGCCGGCGTGCTGCTCGCCTCGCGCCTTCGCATCGGCCAGGCAAGCGTCGGCCTCGAATACCTGCTGCCGGCGCTGGTCGGCGCCTTCCTCGGCTCCACCACCATCAAGCCCGGCCGCGTCAACGTCTGGGGCACGGTGATCGGCGTCGTCATCCTCGCCGTCGGCATCGCCGGCATCCAGCAGTTCGGCGGCTCCTTCTTCGTCGAGCCGCTCTTCAACGGCGTCACGCTGCTCGTCGCCATCGGCATTGCCGGCTACGCCCAGCGCCGCCGCGGCGTCGTCGGCGCGCTGAAGCCGAAGGCCGCGCCGGAAAAGACGTCCTGACCACGCATTCGTTCACGTCCAAAGGGAGGACACAATCGTGAAACGCAGACACTTTCTCGCAACCACCGCCGCCGCCATGCTCACCGTGGCGCTCGCCGGCCCCGCCTTCGCCGATGCCATGGCCGACGCCAAGGCGGTCGTCGAGAAATACGCCACCAGGGTCGACAAGTGGGACGGCCCGACGAGCGGCCCGAAGGCCGCCGACGGCAAGACCGTCGTGGTGGTCGCGGCCGACATGAAGAACGGCGGCATCCTCGGCGTCGTCAACGGCATCCAGGAAGCGGCCTCCGCCATCGGCTGGACCGTGACCGTGGTGGACGGCGCCGGCTCCATCGAGGGCCGCACCGCCTCCTTCGGCCAGGCGCTGACGCTGAAGCCGGGCGGCATCATCATCGCCGGCTTCGACGCCGTCGAGCAGAAGCCGGCCATGGAAGAGGCCAAGAAGGCCGGCATTCCAATGGTCGCCTGGCACGCCGCCCCGGCGGTCGGCCCGGTCGAGGAGGTCGGCGTCTTCGCGAACGTGACGACGGATGCGATGGAGGTCTCCAAGGCCGCCGCCGACTATGCCTTCGTCGATGCCGGCGGCAAGCCGGGTGTGATCATCTTCACCGATTCCACCTATGCCATCGCCATCGCCAAGGCCGACAGGATGAAGGCCGAGATCGAGGCGCTGGGCGGCACGGTGCTGGAATATGTCGATACGCCCATTGCCGAGACCTCGCAGCGCATGCCGCAGCTCACCACGACGCTGCTCCAGAAATACGGCGACCAGTGGACCCATTCGCTGGCGATCAACGACATCTATTTCGACTTCATGGGCCCGTCGCTCTCGGCGGCCGGCATTGCCGGCGACGGCGCGCCGAAGAGCGTTGCTGCCGGCGACGGATCGGAAAGCGCCTACCAGCGCATCCGGGCGAAGCAGTACCAGTCGGTGACGGTGGCGGAGCCCCTGAACCTCCAGGGCTGGCAGCTCGTCGACGAGCTGAACCGCGCTTTTGCCGGCGAGCAATGGTCCGGCTACGTCTCGCCGCTCCATGTCGTGACGGTCGACAATGTCGAGTTCGACGGCGGGCCGAAGAACACCTTCGATCCGGACAACGGCTACCGCGACGAATACAGGAAGATCTGGGGCAAATAAGTCATCCTCCGGGCACGCCGGGGCGGCGCTTGCGCTGTCCCGGCGGGCCGGTATTCTGCGCCGCGTCTGTTTTGAGAGGAGAGGAACGGAATGTCGTTTTTTGAGGCGGAAGAGCCGGAATTTTCCACCTTCGTGCTGGGCAACGCCCCGCTCAAGAAGCTGGCCGGCGGGTTCGATTGGGTCGAGGGGCCGGTCTGGTTCGGCGACCATGACTGCCTTCTGTTCTCCGACATCCCGAACAACCGCATGCTGCGCTGGAGCCCCACGCTCGGCATCACCACCTTCCGCGAACCGTCCAACTTCGCCAACGGCAACACGCGTGACCGCGAAGGCCGGCTCGTCACCTGCGAGCACGGTACGCGCCGCGTCACCCGCACGGAGCATGACGGTTCCATCACCGTCATCGCCGACAGCTACGAGGGCAAGCGGCTGAACTCGCCGAACGACGTGGTGGTCACTTCCGACGGCGCGATCTGGTTCACCGACCCGCACTACGGCATCGGCTCGGATTACGAGGGAACCCGCAGCGAGCAGGAACTGCCTTGCAACGTCTACCGCGTCGATCCGCAGTCCGGCCATGTCCGCGCGGTGCTCACCGATTTCAACTGCCCGAACGGCCTTGCCTTCAGCCCGGACGAGCGGCGCCTCTACGTCGCCGATACCGGCCGCATGTTCACCGACGATCCGCGCCATATCCGCGTCTTCGATGTCGCCGCGGACTGGACGCTTGCGGGCGGCGACGTCTTCCACGCGATCTCCCCCGGCTGCGCCGACGGCATGCGCGTCGATGCGGCGGGCAACCTCTGGTCCTCGGCCGGCGACGGGGTGCACTGCATCGCCCCGGACGGCCGGCGCCTTGGGAAAATCCTCGTGCCGGAGACCGTTTCCAACATCTGCTTCGGCGGGCGGCATCGCCACCGCCTCTTCATCACCGCGACCACCTCGATCTATGCCGTCTCGCTCGCCGTCCGTGGCGATGTGGCGGGGCGCAGGGCATGAAGAACGACAAGGCCCCCACGATGGCGGACATCGCCCGCAAGACGGGCGTTTCTCCCATGACCGTGTCGCGCGCCTTCAAGTCCGGCAGCTTGATCAACAAGGACACGCGCGATGCGATCCTGAAGGCGGCCGAGGACCTCGGCTACGTCTTCGATTCCACCGCCTCGAACCTGAGATCCCAGAAGACGGATTTCATCGCGGTCACCATTCCCTCCATCAACAACGCCAACTTCGCCGATACGGTGGGCGGCCTTTCCGAGACGCTGAGCGCGCACGGCTTCCAGATCCTCCTCGGCTATACGAACTACGACACCGAGGAGGAGGAGCGGCTGATCGAACAGCTCCTGCGCCGCAAGCCGCAGGCCATCGTCGTCACCGGCGGAAAGCACACGCCACGGGCGCGCAAACTGCTCGAAAACGCCAATGTCCCGGTGATCGAGACCTGGGACGTGCCGACCGAGCCCATCGGCCATTTCGTCGGCTTTTCCAACGCGAATGCCGTGCGCAGCATGGTCGATCATTTCGTGGCCGCCGGCTATACGCGCATCGCCTTCATCGGCGGCGATGCGAGCCGGGACACGCGCGGCAGCGACCGCCGCCTCGGCTTCATCGCGGCGCTCCGCGACCACGGGCTCGACGCTTCGCGGCTGATCGACGGCGGCGTGCCGCCGATCTCCATGCGGGAAGGCGCGAACGCCATGGCGCGGCTGCTTGCCGAGTATCCCGATACCGAGGCGGTGATCTGCGTCTCGGACCTTTCAGCCTTCGGCGCGCTCACGGAATGCCAGCGCCGGGGCGTCGCGGTGCCGGGGCGTATCGCCATCGGCGGCTTCGGCGACTACGAGATCGGCGGCATCAGCGTGCCGGCGCTGACGACCATCAACGCGCAGGCGCGCCAGATCGGCGAGCGCACGGGACAATTGATCCTGGATTTGCTCCAGGACCGGCCGGATGTCAGCGACATCACGATCGAGCCCGAACTGATCGTGCGCGAAAGCAGCGGTTAGAAGAGACGCCGCCGGTCGATCGTCTTTCTCAGCCATAACGGGCGGCGGCGAGATCGGTGGCGTCGATCTCGGGCTTTTTGCCGGAAACGAGGTCGGCGATCACGCGGGCCGAGCCGGAACTCATCGTCCAGCCGAGCGTGCCGTGGCCGGTATTGAGAAAGAGGCCGGCGACCTTCGTCGGGCCGATGACGGGCGTGCCGTCCGGCGTCATCGGGCGAAGGCCCGACCAGAAGCTCGCCTTCGACACGTCGCCGCCGGGGAAGAGATCGGTAACGGAGTGCTGCAGCGTCAGGCGGCGCGGCTCGCCGAGGTCGTTGGTATAGCCGGAGATCTCCGCCATGCCCCCGACGCGGATGCGGTTCCCGAGCCGCGTGATGGCGATCTTGTAGGTCTCGTCCATCACGGTGGACTCCGGTGCGCGGGAAGCATCGGTGATCGGGATCGTCAGCGAATAGCCCTTGACCGGGTAAACCGGCAGGCTGATGCCGTGCGGGCGCACGAGGAGCGGCGAGAAGCTGCCGAGCGCCACGACCACAGCGTCGGCGGCGATCCTGCCGTGGGCGGTGACGACGCCGGTGACGCGCCCTTCCTCGACATCGAGGCCGCGGATGATGCTGCCGTAGTTGAAGGCGACGCCGAGCGCCTTGGCCTTTTCCGCCAGCGCATTGGCGAACTTGAAGCAGTCGCCCGTCTCGTCCTTCGGCGTCAGCAGGCCGCCGACGATTTTTTC
>CBIMFD010000246.1:0-5224 GCA_966243085.1 uncultured Shinella sp. | reverse complement strand
CGCCTATCACATCATGTCCATGCCGCCCATGCCGCCCATGCCGCCCGGCATTGCCGGAGCGTCCTTCTTCGGCAGTTCGGCGATCATGGCTTCCGTCGTGATCAGCAGCGAGGCAACCGAAGCGGCGTTCTGCAGGGCCGTGCGGACAACCTTGACCGGGTCGACGATGCCGAGCTGGATCAGGTCGCCATATTCGCCGGTCTGGGCGTTGTAGCCGTAGTTGTCTTCGTTCTTCTCGAGGATCTTGCCGACGACGATGGAGGCTTCGTCACCTGCATTGTCCGCGATCTGGCGAACGAGCGACTGGAGGGCGCGGCGGATGATGTTAATGCCGGCTTCCTGGTCGTCGTTCTCGCCCTTGGCGGAGATCTTCGTGGAGGAACGGAGCAGGGCTACGCCGCCGCCCGGTACGATGCCTTCCTGAACGGCAGCGCGCGTGGCGTTGAGGGCGTCATCGATGCGATCCTTCTTTTCCTTCACTTCGACTTCCGTCGAGCCGCCGACGCGGATGACGGCAACGCCACCGGCGAGCTTGGCCAGGCGTTCCTGGAGCTTCTCGCGGTCGTAGTCCGAAGAGGTTTCCTCGATCTGGGCCTTGATCTGCGCGACGCGGCCTTCGATCTCGGCCTTCTGGCCGGCACCGTCGACGATCGTCGTGTTTTCCTTGGAGATCGAGACCTTCTTGGCGCGGCCGAGCATCTCGAGCGTGACGCTTTCGAGCTTGATGCCGAGATCTTCGGAGATGACCGTGCCGCCCGTCAGGATGGCGATGTCTTCGAGCATGGCCTTGCGGCGGTCGCCGAAGCCCGGAGCCTTGACGGCAGCGATCTTGAGGCCGCCGCGCAGCTTGTTGACGACGAGCGTTGCGAGGGCTTCGCCTTCGACGTCTTCAGCGACGATGACCAGCGGCTTGCCGGTCTGGACGACGGCTTCGAGAACCGGGAGCATGGCCTGGAGGTTCGAGAGCTTCTTCTCGTGCAGGAGAATGTAAGCGTCTTCGAGGTCGGCGATCATCTTTTCCGGGTTGGTCACGAAGTAGGGCGACAGGTAGCCGCGGTCGAACTGCATGCCTTCGACGACTTCGAGTTCGGTTTCGGCGGTCTTGGCTTCTTCAACCGTGATGACGCCTTCGTTGCCGACCTTCTGCATGGCTTCGGCAATGTCGAGGCCGATCTGGCGCTCGCCGTTGGCCGAGATCGTGCCGACCTGAGCGACTTCTTCCGAGGTGTTGATCTTCTTGGCCTTTGCCTGGAGATCCTTGACGACTTCGGAAACGGCGAGGTCGATGCCGCGCTTCAGGTCCATCGGGTTCATGCCGGCTGCAACGGCCTTGGAGCCTTCGCGAACGATGGCCTGGGCAAGGACGGTTGCGGTGGTGGTGCCGTCACCGGCGACGTCGTTGGTCTTGGAAGCGACTTCGCGGACCATCTGGGCGCCCATGTTCTCGAACTTGTCTTCCAGTTCGATTTCCTTGGCGACGGAAACGCCGTCCTTGGTGATGCGCGGAGCGCCGAAGGACTTGTCGATGACGACGTTGCGGCCCTTCGGGCCGAGCGTTACCTTGACGGCGTCTGCGAGGACGTCGACGCCACGCAGCATCTTTTCGCGCGCGCTGCGGCCGAACTTGACTTCTTTGGCTGCCATTGTGAGAACTCCTGAAGAGGTGTCAGCAAAATTGGAAAGGGATTAACGGCCGATCAGCCGATGATGCCCATGATGTCGGCTTCCTTCATGATCAGAAGGTCTTCGCCGTCGAGCTTGACTTCGGTGCCCGACCACTTGCCGAACAGGACGCGGTCGCCGACCTTGACGTCGAGAGCGACGACCTTGCCGCTTTCGTCACGGGCGCCGGAGCCGACGGCGACGATTTCGCCTTCCTGCGGCTTTTCCTTGGCGGTGTCGGGGATGATGATGCCGCCCTTGGTCTTGGCTTCGGACTCGACGCGACGAACGACGACGCGGTCGTGAAGCGGGCGGAAGTTGGTGCTTGCCATTGTCTTTTCCCTCGATCAAATGACATTGCGGATCGCGAGCGGATCCGTTGGATTGGCGTTAGCACTCGTCTCCTTTGAGTGCTAGCGGAACCGAGATAGGCGGCAGGGCCTTTCGAGTCAAGAACGGCGCCCGGAAATTATTTCGGCCGGAATGGTTACCGCCCGGTCCCCTGTCCGCCTGCCGGCAGATGGGGGTATCCTTGCAGCCCATCAAGGCAGTCTCATGAATTTTCACCCGTTTTCCGGCGGGCGGCGCAAAATTGCGGGAAGAGGCTTGTTTTCTTGGCCTCGCTTTGCAATGTCAGCCGGGCTCGATTTCGACACGGGAAACCCAGATGGCTCAACGCATCCAATCCTTCCGCGACATCGCCGCGCAATACGACGTGGTGCTCTGCGACGTCTGGGGCGTCCTGCACAACGGGGTGGAGGCCTTTTCCCATGCGAGCGAGGCGCTTGCGGCAGCGCGCGCCGCCGGCCTCACGGTCGTGCTCATCACCAATTCGCCGCGCCCCTATCCGGGCGTCCGGGTGCAGATCCGCGGCCTCGGCGTTGCCGACGATGCCTATGACCGCATCGTGACCTCCGGCGACGTCACCCGCGCGCTGATCGCCGAGGGTCCGAAGAAGATCTGGTTCATCGGCGCGGAGAAGGATCTTGCGCTGCTCGACGGCCTCGGCGTGGAACAGGTCGAAATGGACGAGGCCGAGGCTGTCGTCTGCGCCGGCCTTCGCGAGGACGAGCGTGAGACGGCGGAGGACTATCGCGGCGAACTCGCCGTTCTCGCCGCGCGAAAACTGCCCTTCATCTGCGCCAATCCGGACCTCGTGGTCGAGCGCGGCCACAGGCTCATTCCCTGCGCCGGCGCGCTTGCCGTGATCTACGAAACCCTCGGCGTTGCGACGCGCATCGCCGGCAAGCCGCACCGGCCGATCTATGAACAGGCGCTCGCCGAGGCGAAAGACGCGCGCGGCGCCTTCGATCTTTCGCGCGTGATCGCCATCGGCGACGGCATGCCGACGGACGTGCGGGGCGCCGAAGCCTTCGGCCTCGACGTCCTCTACATTTCCGGCGGCATCCACGCGCAGCACTATGTCGAGGGCGGCCGCACCGACGAGGAAAAGCTCGCCGCGTTTCTCGCCGCCGAGAACGCCCACCCGAAATGGTGGATGCCCCGGCTTCAGTGACGCAGAGGCGCATCATGACGGTATTTCACAGGAACGAGACGAAAGAGCCGCTGCCGCATCCCCTTCGCGGCGGCGTCATCGCCATCGGCAATTTCGACGGCGTGCACCGCGGCCATCAGGCCGTCCTGCAGCGGGCGCTCGAGATCGCCAATAGCCGCGGCGTCCCCGCGCTGGTGCTGACCTTCGAGCCGCATCCGCGCACCGTCTTCCGGCCGGACAAGCCGGTCTTCCGCCTGACGCCCGCCCCGCTCAAGGCGCGCATCCTGGAAGGCATGGGCTTTTCCGCCGTCATCGAATATCCCTTCGACCGCTCCTTCTCGGAAATCTCGGCACAGGATTTCATCCGCACCGTGCTCATGGAGTGGCTGCATGCTTCCGAGGTCGTTACCGGCTTCGATTTCCATTTCGGCAAGGGCAGGGAGGGCGGCCCCGCCTTCCTGATGGCCGCCGGCGAGGAGAACGGCTTCGGCGTCACGCTGGTCGATGCCTTCCGCGACGAGAACGCCTCGGTCATCTCCTCCAGCTTCATCCGCGCGCTGCTCTCCGAGGGCAAGGTGGCGGAAGCGGCCGGCCAGCTCGGCTACCGCTATACGGTCGAGGCGGAGGTCGTCGGCGGCAAGCAGCTTGGCCGCACGCTCGGCTTTCCCACCGCCAACATGCAGCTTCCGCCGGAAGTGGAATTGCGCAACGGCATCTACGCCGTGCGCTTCCGCCGTCCCGATGGCAGCCTTCACGACGGCGTCGCCAGCTATGGCCGCCGCCCGACGGTCGACCCGAACGGCACTCCGTTGCTCGAGACCTTCCTCTTCGACTTCTCCGGCGATCTCTACGGCGAAATCTCCGCCGTCTCCTTCTTCGGCCACCTGCGCGACGAACTGAAATTCGACGGCCTCGACCCGCTCGTCGCGCAGATGAAACGCGACGAGGAGGAGGCAAGAGCGCTCCTTTCCGGCGTCAGGCCGCTGGGCAGCATCGATCAGCGCCTCTGTTTTTGAGCTTTTCTCGTGCGGATTTGCCCCTCACCCTAACCCTCTCCCCGCAAGCGGGGAGAGGGGACTTGCCCCGAGAACCGGCATTGTTTGAGGAATACGGTGCAGCATATCCCTTCGCCCCGCTTGCGGGGAGAAGGTGGCGGCAGCCGGATGAGGGGCAATCCACTGCCAACCGCCGACAGCGCCCAAATATATGTCCGCCGTCTTTTCAAAACGCCGAAAAGGCCGTAAGACCGCGCGCATGATGCTCCACCGGCCGACCATCGCCCTGCGAATTAGTGGCCCGGCCTTCCGCGCGCTCTGAGCGAGGCCGGAAGGTCCGGGATTTCGGGCGTTTCCAGAAAAGCGCCCCCGCCGTCAGTGCCTGACACCATTCCGCGCGAAAAGACGATAGCCATACCCATGACCGATACGCCCGAAAAAGTCGATTATTCGTCCACCCTCTACCTGCCGCAGACGGATTTCCCGATGCGCGCCGGCCTGCCGCAGAAGGAGCCGGAAACGGTGGCCCGCTGGCAGAAGATGGACCTCTACAAAAAGCTGCGCGCCTCCGCCGCCGGCCGCCAGAAGTTCGTGCTGCACGACGGCCCGCCCTATGCCAACGGCCATATCCACATCGGCCATGCGCTGAACAAAATCCTCAAGGACGTCATCACCCGCTCGTTCCAGATGCGCGGGCGCGACGCCAACTACGTGCCCGGCTGGGACTGCCACGGCCTTCCGATCGAATGGAAGATCGAGGAGAAGTACCGCGAGAAGGGCAAGAACAAGGACGAGGTCCCGGTCAACGAGTTCCGCCAGGAATGCCGTGACTTCGCGGCCGGCTGGATCAAGGTCCAGTCGGAAGAGTTCAAGCGCCTCGGCATCGAGGGCGACTTCGACAATCCCTACACGACGATGAACTTCCACGCAGAAGCCCGCATCGCCGGCGAACTCCTGAAGATCGCCAAATCCGGCCAGCTCTACCGCGGCTCCAAGCCCGTCATGTGGTCGGTCGTCGAGCGCACGGCGCTGGCCGAGGCCGAAGTCGAATATGCCGATGTCGAGAGCGACA
>CBIMFD010000245.1:0-5246 GCA_966243085.1 uncultured Shinella sp. | reverse complement strand
GGCCTTGAGCAGCAGGCGAGGATGTAGCCCTCGGCGATCTCGTCGTCGAGGATGCCGCCGTTGTGGCGCATCTCCACCTCGCCCGAGACCTTCATGACCCGGCAGGTGCCGCACAGGCCCCCTTCGCAGGCCGCGCCGATGCGCACGCCCGCCGCGCGCGCCGTCTGGAGGATCGTCTGGCCGGGCGGGCATTTCGCGTCCTTGCCGGCCATGGTGAAGGTGACGATGGCGACAGCGTCGGCATCCGCCTCGCCGGGGCCGGCGCGCACGGCGATCTCCTCCGGTGCGGGCGCGGCTGCGGGCTGGAAGCTCTCCTCATGGTAGCGATCCATATCGAAACCGCAGACCTTCAGCATGTCGTGCACGCCACGCATGAAGGGCTCCGGTCCGCAGCAGAAGACGGTGCGGTCGCGGAAATCCGGGGCGAGCAGCGAGAGACGGGCGGCATCGATGCGGCCGCGAAGCCCGTGCCAGCCGTCACGCGGATTGTGGCCCTCCACGACGAAGCCGAGTTCGAGCTTCGGCATCTGGGCGGCGAGGCATTCAAGCTCCGCCTTGAAGAGCAGGTCCTCCGGCCTGCGCGCGCAGGTGACGAAGGCGACGTCGGACTGCGGCGCACAGTCGGCCATCCAGCGCGTCATCGACATCATTGGCGTGATGCCGGAGCCCGCCGAGATGAAGAGATACTTCTCGCCCGGATGGCGCACGAAGGAGAAGTCGCCGAGGGGGCCGAAGGCCTTCAGCCTCATGCCCGGCCTCAGATTGTCGAACATCCAGCGCGTGCCGACGGAGTTCTTCTGCGCCTTCGCGGTGACGGCGACGGAGAAGGGGCGCGAGGGTGTTGAGGAGAGCGTGTAGGTGCGCATCACCGGCTCGTCCTCGCTGACCGGCAGCTCCAGCGTGACGAACTGGCCCGGCAGATACCGGAACCAGTTGTCGCGATCCGAGCGGAAGGTGAAGGTCATCACATCCGCCGTCTCCGCCGTCGCGGCGATGCATTCCAGACGGTGCTGGCGGTCGTTCCACGGCTGGAGGTCGTCGAAATGGCGGAAGTCGCTGGCGATCGTCATCTCACGCCACCCGCGACAGCGGCGCTTTGGCGCCGTCGAGCCGTTCGATCATGAAGTTGCAGTACCATTCGACGAACTGCATGACGCCGCCCTCGTCCTCCGGCGAATAGGGTCCGGGCTGATAGGCGGGCGAGCGGATGCCGAAGGCGTTCTCCTCGACGATCTGCCGGTCCTGGTCGTTGGTCTCGGTCCAGACATGGGTGAGCTCGTCGAGACGGTAATCGACGCCCTCGACGGCATCCTTGTTGACCAGCCATTTCGTCGTGACCTGGGTGAGTTCGGGGCCGAGCGGCAGGAGGCGGAAGGTGACGGCGTGGTCGGCAAGAACATGATTCCACGTCGTCGGATAGTGGAAGAGCAACAGCGTGCCGATGCCGCTTTCCGGAACGTCGCCGGAGAGCGGCCGCCGCACGGCGGGCGCGCCGGACATGGTATAGCTCTCGGCGCCCTCGACGAGCGGCATGCGCGCGGCGCGGAACTGGCCGGTCGGCGACATGTTGAATTCGCTCGGCAGGCCGGCCGCCTCGCACCGCGCCCAGTGCTCCGCGATGACGGGATCGTCCTTCGCGCCCTGCACGCCGCTGACGCTCGGGGCTTCCGGATAGGTGCGGCAAAGCTCGGGATGGTTGGCCGCGCAATGATAGCACTCGCGGTTGTTCTCCCAGACGAGCTTCCAGTTGCCCTTCTCCACGATGGTGCTCTCGAAGGCGACCTTCGTCTCGCCGAGCCGGTGGCGGGCGAGATAGGGCTCAGCCGTGGCGCGGAAGTGGGAGAAGTCCGGGGCCTCGTCGGCAAGGCAGATGAAGATATAGCCGCCGACGGACTGGCAATGGATCGGCTTGAGCCCGTGCTGACTCTTGTCGAAATCCTCCGCCATGTGGCGGGCGAAGAGCAGCGAGCCGTCGAGTTCGTAGGTCCACTGGTGATAGGGACAGACGAGCTTGGCGGACGAGCCCTTGTGCTGCGTGCACACGCGCGAGCCGCGGTGGCGGCAGGAATTGTGCAGCGCGCGGATGGTGCCGGAGCGGTCGCGGGTGACGACGACGGGATAATCGCCGACCTGCACGGTGAAATAGTTGCCGGCCTTCGGAATCTCGCAATCGTGGCCGATGAACAGCCAATCGCGATACCAGATGGTCTCGAGGTCGAGCCTGTAGTGGTCGGGGTCGATGTAGAAGGCCTGCTCGAGGCTGTGGCCCTCGCGCCGGGTCTTGAGCTTGCGGAGCACGTCGCTGCGAATGTCCATGGCGGATCCTCAGATATCCAGATTTGCTGAGGCGCACGGAGGAGACGGCATCCGGACGGGCTGGCCGCACGGTCTGCACGCTTCCCGGCCGCCCGCCGCAGCCAGTCACGATCGATGCTCCAGGCTGGTTTCCGGGCTGAGGAGCGTCCTTTCGGGACCCGGTGCAGCGCCTTCCCGGACATTTCGTCCAGTGGCCTCTGCTGCACCTTGCTCCAACACCGTTGCGGGGGCAGCGCCGGATTTCAACCGGCTTCCCAATTCTCCGCTTCCTTGGAAGAAGCGGCACCTTGAGCGTTCTTATCTAAGCGCAAGTCCGGCCGCCCGACATTCCGGAAAGCGACATGCCGTTCCAAGTTGGCGACAGGGGAAAAAGGAGATTCGATAACGGAAATCAAAATAGTGTTTTTAGAACAGCATCTTGAAAAAGAGACACCGCCGAGAGGCCATACAACCGGCCCGAAGCGGCTCCGCACCTGCCTTTGTCATATTGCGACCTTGGCCGATCCTCGCGAAGACGCGGGAGCCGCGGGGAAAGGAATGTTTAACGGCATTTGCCTAAACTTCGATGCATCAGGGCACGAGGATGGGGTCCCAGGTGCAGCAGACCAAGTTCCGATATTACGATGCCGTCGCCCACAAGCGCGCCACCCAGCCTAAATCCGTCCATACCGAATTCCTGCGCACCGGCCGCATCGACCGCAGCCCGACCTGGAGCGCCAGCGAGAAGCGCTACCTCACCTATCAGGAGGTCGCCGAGCGGACGGGCCGCAAGCTGGAGCGGGCCGGCAGCATCACCCATGAGCGGATCAACGGCTTCCACCATTCCATCCGCTTCCCCAGGCTGATCTTCCACCGCACGCTCGCCCAGACGCCGCATCTCGGCTATTGCCACATCACGGTCGCCAATTCGCGCTTCGCCGAGTTCGAGAACGTGCAATGGGCCTTCTACATGGCCAATTTTCTCGCCGAGATCGGCGAGGAGGAGCAGTTCTTCGCCGGCATCTCGAAGAAGCCGGGCCGCATGTACTTCGCCGTCGCCGTCGCGCCGACCGAGGAGGAAGGACGCCTGGCGATCGACCGAAAGGTGCGCGGCAACGGCGTCATCTTCCGCACCGACGACCCGAAGCTCGCCATGAAGAACGTGCTGATGCTCGGCGCGCGCGACGAGGCGCTGCGCAAGGTCATCAGCGCGCTTTGAATCAGGTCGCCCTGTAGATCGACCATTCCTTGCCGGCCGGCACTTCGTCGCCGCGGCCGTAGACGACGATCTGGTCGCCGCCGGCGCCCTTGGCCTCCGTCAGGGCCCGCTCGCAGGCGGCCGAAAGGTCGAAGGCGCTCTCCGCCCTGTCCGACATGCAGGCGCCCGCCGAGAGCGTCAGGTGCCCGAGATTGCGGCCGGTACGCGGATCGCGCAGCGCGGCCGCCTGGAAGGCGGCGCGAAGGAGATCGACAAGCCGCGTCACCTCGCTCTCCTCCGCCGTGTGGAACAGGAAGCCGAAGCGCAGCCCGTCGAAGCGAACGGCAAGCTCGCTCGCCGGGAACGCCTGGCGGATGAGGTTGCCGTAGAACGTGACGAGATGGTCCGAAAGGGCCTCGATCTGGCCGGGCGAGAAGCGCCGCTCGGCATCCACCTCGGCGATGACGACGCCGCAGAGCATCGGCAATTCCGGATTGGCATAGACGCGCGCAAGCGCCTTGTTGAAGGCGCGGCGGTTGCCGAGCTTCGTCGGCGGATCGACGAACTTCATCGCCTCGAATTCCGCCATCTCCTTCTGGATGCCGTCCATGACGGCGGATTGCGCGGCCACCTTCTCGGCCATCTCCGCGGTGTGGGTGACACGCAGCTCCGTCGCGCGCTGCAGGGCTTCGAGCGAGCTGCCGAGCGCGCCCTCGTCCCCCGCCGCGTTGCGGATGACCTGCGAGGCCTCGCCGATAAGGCGACCGTAATCGGTGAGCGAGGAGCGCTCCTGGGTGAGCAGGTCCATGAAATTGCTCATCTCGCTGCTGATGGCGCCCGCCGAACGCTGCAGCACGCTCGCCTCGTGCTGGTGCGGCAGGTACTTGCGGCCAAGCTCGTCGAGCGCGGCCTGCGTCTTGTACTTGCCGAGCGCGATGAAGTCGCGCACGAGATCGGGATTACAGCCGGCATAGGCCTCGTAGACCAGCTCGTAATTGCGCGGCAGGCCGTCGATGCCCATCTGCCTCATGGCCGTCGCAACGCGGAGCGCGATGTCTGTCGTCGAGGATTTCTTGTTCGCCATCTCGGAAAACCTGCCTTCGGATTTTCCCGAGCCATAGCAGCCGCCGCTTTCGGCCGCTCTAATCCGGTCGGTTGCATTTTAGGCAAATGACCCGCCCCTCATCCCGCTGCCGCGACCTTCTCCCCCGCAAGCGGGGCGAAGGGATATGCCGTGCCGGTTTCCTTTCTCATTGCCGATCCGTAGGGCAAGTCCCGTCTTCCTGCTTGCGGAAGGGCAATCGCCTATGAAGACCCTCTCTGCCTGCCGGCATCTCCCCCACAAGGGGGGAGAAAGGCTGGCAGCCTGCTTTTCCTTGAAATTTTCTCTCTGAGGGTGCCGCACTGTAAGTCCCTCCCCCTGTGGGGAGGGGTTGGGGAGGGGTCTTCAATCCATATGCGATTGCCCTGCCGCTTGCGGGGAGAGGGTTAGGGTGAGGGGCAAGCAGCCCTTGGCATTTTCCGGAAAAGGGCTGTAAAGGAAACGCCAGACGAAGGACTAACGGCATGGCAGACATCGTGGATACGCGGACGGACCCGGAGGCGGCGCTGGCGCGCGCCACGGAGGCGCTCGGCCGCGGCGTGCCGGTCGCCATTCCCACCGAGACGGTCTACGGCCTTTCCGCCGACGCCACCAATCCGCAGGCGATAACCCGCATCTACGAGATGAAGGGCCGGCCGCGCTTCAACCCGC
>CBIMFD010000244.1:0-5247 GCA_966243085.1 uncultured Shinella sp. | reverse complement strand
ACATAGGCAAGGCCCGCCCCGTCGATGGCGGCGGCGCGCATCAGCCGCTGGTCGGAGACGATCAGCGGCCCGTCGACATCGACGGTCACCTGCCGCCCGTCCTTCTCCAGCTCCCAGCGGTAGATCCGCCCGCTGGAAAAGCGCCGGCGGATGCAGCGGTGCTGCATGAGATCGCGCGGCTGAAGGGGCTTCGGATGCTGCTCGAAATAGGCCGGCGCGCCGACGACGAGGCCGCGCCACGGGCCGCTTGCCCTTGCCGCGATCATGTCCGCCTCCAGATGCTCGCCGAGCCTCAGGCCCGCATCGAAGCCCTTCTCGACGATATCCTCGAAGCGGTCGTCCGTGCGAAGGTCCAGCTCGATTTCCGGATAGGCCTGAAGGAACGCGCCGAGGCGCGGCATGACGATCTCCTCGGCGGCGATCAGCGGCATGGTGACCCGCAGCGGCCCGGCGGGCCGGCCCTGCCGGTCGGCCAGCGCCTCCATGACATTGCCGATATCGGCAAGCGCGGGCGCGAGCGTGTCGAGCAGCAGGCGCCCCTCCTCCGTCGGCGCGACCGAGCGTGTGGTGCGTGCCAGCAGACGCACGCCGAGGCTCGCCTCCAGCGCCGAGACGGCATGGCTGACGGCCGAGGGCGCGACGGCAAGCTCCGCGGCCGCCTTGCGGAAGGAACGCGCCTCCGCGACGACGGCAAGCACGGCGAGCTGGGAAAGCTGGGTCCGGTTCATTGTTCCAACAGATAGAACAAGTCGTTGGTTTTTGCAGCAATTTTCAGATGAGGCGGCGGGCTCTAGATTGAACCTCGCCGGATGACGGCGGATCGCCCGCCCGGTAACCTCATTCCCGCCTTCCAGAAGGATTTTGCCATGAAGCACAGACATCTCGGCAGCCTCGACGTTTCCGCCCTCGGCCTCGGCTGCATGGGCATGAGCCACGCCTACGGCGCCAACCACGACGAGGCCGCCGCCGTCGCCACGCTGCACCGCGCGGTCGATCTCGGCATCACGCTCTTCGACACGGCCGAGGTCTACGGGCCCTATGCCAACGAGATCCTCGTCGGCAAGGCGCTGAAGCCGGTGCGCGACAAGGTGGCCATCGCCACCAAGTTCGGCTTCCGCATCGACCCGTCCCGGCCGTCCGCCGAGATGATCACCGGCACGGACAGCCGGCCCGAGAACGTCAGGGCGGTCGCCGAGGCTTCGCTGAAGCGGCTCGGCACCGACGTCATCGACCTCTACTACCAGCACCGCGTCGATCCGGCTGTGCCGATCGAGGAGACGGTCGGCGCGATGGCCGAGCTCGTGCGCGAGGGCAAGGTGAAGGCGCTCGGCCTTTCGGAAGCCGGCGCCGAGACGATCCGCCGGGCGCATGCCGTGCACCCGATCGCCGCCGTCCAGAGCGAATATTCCCTCTGGACCCGCGACGTGGAGGAGAACGGCGTGCTGGAAACCTGCCGTGCCCTCGGCATCGGCTTCGTGCCCTTCAGTCCGCTCGGCCGGGGCGTGCTGACGGGCGCGCTCAAGAAGCTCGACGGGCTTTCCGACGCGGATTTCCGCCGCTCGCTGCCGCGCTTTGCCGCGGAGAACTTCGACGCCAACCTCATGCTGGTGGCGCTGCTGGAGGAGATGGCCGCGCAAAAGGGCGTCGCCCCGGCCCAGCTCGCGCTTGCCTGGGTGCTGGCGCAGGGCGATTTCATCGTGCCGATCCCCGGCGCCAGCAAGGTGCCGCATCTGGAGCAGAACGCCGCCGCCGCGGACGTGACGCTGACGGCAGACGAAGCCGCCCGCCTCGGCGACCTCCTGTCGCCCGCGAAGGTGGCGGGCGGGCGCTATCCCGAGCGCATGGCGGCGATGGCCAACAAATAAGACAAAGGCCGCGGAGCGATCCGCGGCTTTTGGAATTCCTGCGACCGGATGTTTACTGGCCGACCGAGGACACCATGACGGCATCGCCGTTCTCGATCGACACCCAGCGGCCGGCATTGAACGAGGCCTGGCGCTTGAGGTAGCGATAGGGCGTCTCCGTCCAGAGTTTCACCTCGTTGTTGAGGTTGTCGAGGATGTAGTCGCCCTCGGTGGTGCGAACCGTCAGCACCGCATGGCCCTCGCCGTCCGGCTTGCGCACCACGGTGACGAGCAGGTCGCCGGCGGCAAAGCCCTTCTGCATCAGCTTGCGGCGCTTGAGGAGCACGAAGTCCTCGCAATCGCCGGCCGTATCGGGATAGGCCCAGAACTCGTCCTTGCCGTAGAGATCCTTGTCGGTCATCGGCGCGATATCGCGGTTGACGCCGGCATTGATCTGGCGGACGACCGTCCAGCCGAACGGCGTGACCTTGGCGGCCGTCTGGTTGCGCGCGCCGGCGCGGCATTCGGACTTGTGGGTCTGACAGAATTCGTAATGGCCGATCGGCTGCGAGGTCACCGCGCCGGTCCGCATGGAAAGCGCCGAAGACGGTGCCGTGAAGGCCGACGAAGAAGAAACGAGGAGAGCGAGCACCGCTGCAGCCCCGGCCTTTGCACCAATCATTCGTGCCATGAAACGTCCCCTAATCGTTAACAAAGAGTTAAAGACCAGGAGAGCCGTTCGTCAATCATCAGATTTGGCGATGCCGCAATATGGTTAAAATGTGTCCCTGGGGACACGCTCCGCCTTACGAGGCGCCGGCGAGACCTTCCGCAGCCTCGAGGATTTTCGCGATGTCCTGCGGGCGCGACAGGCGATGATCGCCGTCGCGGATCATCGTCAGCACCACGTCGTCGCCGGAAAGATGCTCCATCAGCCGCATCGCGTGGGCATGGGGCACATCGGGATCGGCCATGCCCTGCAGGATATGCACGGGGCAGCCGGTCTCGATGACGCCGGTGAGCACGCGGTTCTTCCGGCCGTCCTCGATGAGCTTCAGCGTATAGATGTTGGGATCGGGGCCGTAGGGCGTCGGCTCCTCGAACTGACCGCGCTCGGCAAGGGCGGTGCGTTCGGCCTCCGTCAAGCTGGGCTCGATCAGTTCGGAGGTGAAATCCGGCGCAGGTGCGATGAGGACGAGGCCGGCGATCTCGATGCCGCCGCGCTTTGCGAGCTCCGCGACGGCGCGCAGCGCGATCCAGCCGCCCATGGAGGAGCCGACCAGCACGGCGCGGCGCGTGCCGATCGTCCTGGCCGCATGATCGATCACGGCAAGCGATTCCTCCAGCCAGCGCGAGATCGTTCCATCGGTGAAGGCCCCGCCCGAGGCACCGTGGCCCGAATAGTCGAAACGCACGCAGCCGGTGCCGAGGCGGGCGGCAAGGCCTGCGAGCTCCACCGCCTTGGTGCCCGACATGTCGGAACGGTAGCCGCCGAGCCAGACGAAATGGGCAAGGCCGTTGCCGGCCGCGGGCGCCTGGAGCGAAACGGCGACCCGCCGTGCGTCCCCGCCGGTGCCGACCGTGATGAATTCCACCGCGTCCCCGTTGCCGTTCGCCGTCGCCATGCCTATCTCCCTGTCGTGCGCCACGGCCGCGAAATCGCCGCGGGCCGCTCATCGGCCCCGACCTAGACCAGATTCGCGCCCGCAATGACAGGTGGTGATTTTTTCCGCGTCGCGTGCTATTGACTTCGGGAGCGTGATCAACACATTGCCGACAGACGCCGCAGGGCGGCAAGACGGCCCGATCGACGCACGACATCAAACCAGTCGAAACAGTTCGAGGAGAACACGACCATTCGCAGACCATTCAAAGCGGAAGCCCCCGTCAAGGACGGCCCGCGCTCCAACAGGGAAATCCGGATTCCCCGCGTCCAGCTCATCGATGCCGAAGGCCAGAACCACGGCATCGTCCCCACCGATCAGGCGCTCCGCATGGCCGAGGAAGCCGGCCTCGATCTCGTGGAGATCGCGCCGAACTCCGAGCCGCCCGTCTGCAAGATCCTTGACCTCGGCAAGCTGAAATACGCCAACCAGAAGAAGGCGGCCGAAGCGCGCAAGAAGCAGAAGATCGTCGAGATCAAGGAAATCAAGATGCGCCCGAACATCGACACGCATGACTATGACGTGAAGATGAAGGCGATGAACCGCTTCTTCGACGAAGGCGACAAGGTCAAGGTGACGCTGAAGTTCCGCGGCCGCGAAATGGCCCACCAGGAACTCGGCATGAAGCTGCTCCAGCAGGTCAAGGAAGACACCCAGACCATCGCCAAGGTCGAAGCCGAGCCGAAGCTCGAAGGCCGCCAGATGATGATGGTGCTCGCGCCGCGGTGAACCGCGGCCTTCGTGCCGAACGGATCAAGCCGCCTTTCGGGGCGGCTTTTCCATTTGCGCCGAGAGAACCGGACTTTCCGCGGAATCCGGTTGCGCTTTTGAAGGACTTCGGTTACAAGCCGCCGTCCGAACGGTCCGGCAGGGCATGCCGTGGCCGTTCTTTACGCTGGAGACGCGCCTCGTCAGCCGTCTCGAATTCAAGAAGAATGGAGTAGCAAAATGCCCAAGATGAAGACGAAGTCGTCTGCCAAGAAGCGGTTCAAGATCACCGCTACCGGCAAGGTCGTCGCTGCCGCCGCCGGCAAGCGCCACGGCATGATCAAGCGTACCAACAAGTTCATTCGCGACGCGCGCGGCACCATGGTGCTGGCCGAAGCCGATGGCAAGAAGGTCATCAAGAACTACCTGCCGAACGGTCTCTGAGACTTCTCGAGCAATCTGATACGTTAAGGAGATCATGACATGGCACGTGTAAAACGCGGCGTTACCTCGCACGCCAAGCACAAGAAGACGCTGAAGGCAGCCAAGGGTTTCTACGGCCGCCGCAAGAACACCATCCGCGCCGCCAAGGCAGCGGTTGATCGTTCCAAGCAGTTCGCCTACCGCGACCGCAAGGTCAACAAGCGCAACTTCCGCGCGCTCTGGATCCAGCGCATCAACGCTGCCGTCCGCGAGCATGGCCTGACCTATGGCCGCTTCATCGACGGCCTCAACAAGGCCGGCATCGAAGTCGACCGCAAGGTGCTTTCCGACATGGCGATCCATGAGACCGCAGCTTTCGGCGCGCTCGTCGCAGCCGCCAAGAAGGCGCTGGAATACCTCAAGGAAGCCGGCACGCAGAACGAGTTTGAAGCCGCCGTCAACTAACCGGCGCTCACAACCATTCCTGCTTCGTTGTGAAACCCGCGCCGGGGAACCGGGGCGGGTTTTGTTTTTCATCCGGACGAGGACCATGGACGCAAGGCTCGCCGCGCTCGGCGCGATCCCCGAGATGACCGATGCGGACATCC
>CBIMFD010000243.1:0-5292 GCA_966243085.1 uncultured Shinella sp. | reverse complement strand
GGAAAACCAGCATGCCGTGCAGCTGGCCCAGACGATCGGGTTCGGCATGGTGGGTGCGGGCTGGACGCCGACGGTCGATAACTATCTTGGCCGGGTGACAAAGGCGCACATCCTGCAGGCCGTTCGCGAAGCAAAGGGCGATCAGTCGGCCCAGCTTATCGATCACCTGAAGAAGCAGGACATGGCGCGCGAAGCGGCCCGGCTGCTCGACGGTAGCGGATGGCTCCCGGAAGTGCTGCGCTATCCTGCGGATGAAATCGCCGAGGAGGTCGGGACTGCGGAGACGAACGATGCGGTGACCGTCAACGAGGAGGACGTCGAAGCCGGCGACGTCGTGCTGCCGGCATTCCTGACCGAGGAGTTGGAAGTCGAGCAGACTGCCGCCGACGCTGATGACGATCACGGCGGGCATCTCGAGGCCGCGGAATAAATCCTCGGATCAACAACGATCGATCCAAGGTCCGGCCGTCGCGCCGGGCCTTTCTGTTTCTCGAACCTCGGAGACGAACATGTCCGTCATGACCATCTACGAACGCGCGCCGATCGGCGCAATGATCTCCTTTCGCAATTCGGTTCCGCGGCCATCCGACGAGGACGCCGATGCCCTCGCCGCCTGGAGGAAATGCAATGGTACCGGATGGCTCGTGCGATGCACGCCGCCTCGTTCCAGCATCATCTGGTCGACGCCCGGTGCGATCACGCTTCTACAGGGCGAGTTTCAAATGGACCTCGATGCTGCGATGGCCGCCCGCGAACCCTTTCCACTCGATAGCGATCTCTCGTTCGAGGTTGTCCGTCGCCCCGTCGCCGGCGAAGTTCGTGTCCTTCAGGAATACGGCGCCCACAGCATCCTGCTCTACCTTGCCGCAAACATGGCCGACGCCCGTCGTTGGGTCGAGGAGAGCGGTCACATCAATATCCGTCTCGATGAGGTTTGCGTCGAGGAAATCTGTGCGGACGCTGTCGAAGGGAGGACGGCGTGATGCTGAACGATACCCCGCACGCCGTGATCGTCCCCATCGAAGCCCGTCAGGATTTCCTGCCAACCCTCTTCGGCCGTTCGCACCTGATCGTCGCCGAGAATGCCGTCTATGCCTTGATGGAAAGGCTTAGCCCTCTCGATTATCGTGGTGGTTCCTGGGACTTCTACTCGCACGAAAGCAAACCGCTTTTCCTCGCACCCAGATCTAGGACACGTTTCCGGATTACCGGTGACGTCACCTGCTTCCAGGGCGAGGTCTCCGCCGAGGCAGCCGGCATCATCGCCACGATGTTCGCATTTTCGCACCTCTCATTCCAGTTCCAGTCCGATCGACTCGTCGAAGGCTATGAGCACCTCTACGCTTATTCGGCGGATCATCCCGAGGCCTCGGAGATCTTCCAGGCAATCGACTGAAGCCCACTCGCACGAATGCGGGTCGCGGGCGTTCCGCAGTGCGCTGCGACCCACCGATCCATTCCCACTTCACCAGCCCGGTTGGCGCGATAGCGGCGGCTGGGGTCTCTCGTTTCAGGAGCTTGAGATGCCCGACTACACCATTGAGACAAGCTACCGCGTGCCGGCCTATCGTCATCGCACCTACCAGGCGGATACCGTTGCGCTCGCCTGCCGGCAGGCCATCGAGGACGATGACTGGTCCGGCGAGAAGCTGAGCTACGAAGACGCCGGCGAGAGCTACATTTCCGGGATATGGAACGGGGTCGATGCCGCCTATTCCGGCCAGGCGGTCCCTGTTCCCTCGCACTTTTCGGAAACGAGCGAGCGAAAGGTCAGGCACTTCGAAATCCTCCTTGGCTTGCTGAAGCTGCTCCTCGCGGACGTCCAGGCCGGCCGGGCGGCGTCGGACGACTGGGCCGAGCGTGCCGCCTCCGCCGTCGCTCGTGGCGAGGCGATCCTCGCAGGCGCTCGCGATCCTGACGATCCCGCCGAGGGTGAGCGCCTATGACGGATCCGCCCTCGACAGCGGACAGGAAGGAACCCGTCATCGAAGACGTCGAGTTTGACGACGACCGCATCCACCCCGCGCCAATGCGCTGAGCTTCAACCCCTTTTCTTTCCACCGACCCGGCCCTCGCGCCGGGCTTTTACGTTTCAGGAGATGACTCATGAACACCATGATTTCCAGCCCGCCTGCCGTATCGTCCGGCTTCAAGGTCGACATCTCGCGCGGCGAGCGCATCGGCCGTGTATCGTCCGAATGGTTCTCTCGCCCGGATGATGAGCGCTATCTCTCGCTCTCCGACCTCCATCGCGCCGTCAGCGAGCGGACGGAGCACGCCCGAGTTCGAACTGTCGAGAGCGCGGATATCCGCGTCGAGGCAACACGCGACAACGCCGAGCGCCTTTCGCTTGTCGTTCCCGGCAGCCGCGTGCCGCTGGCGCCGACTCATTGGAGCTACGGCCAATTGTGCAGCCTTGTCGGCGCGCCGGCGAGCTACATGCGCCAGCTTCCCGCGCCGCTGGCGGCGATCAATCTCCAGCATGGTCTGCTCAACCACAGCGCCGAACTGGTCAAGACCCTGGAAATGGAGGACGGGCGCGTCGAGTTGCGCGCGGTGACCGGCCCCGAATACGGCCGTATCTGGGATAAAGAACTCGTTGCCGCGGTGATGAGCATCGCCGGGAACGGAACCGGTGACACGATCTGGAAGGTGCCTGGCGTCCTCGACTGGTCGACCATGACCCACAATCCTTTCGTCGACGTCACCAAAGACACGACGACGCTCTATGCCAGTGACAGGGACGTCTTCCTGTTCTTGGTGGATGACACGCATCCGATCGAGGCCGGACGACTGCCGAATGGCGACCCGGATCTCTATTTCCGCGGCTTCTATGCGTGGAACTCGGAGGTCGGCTCGAAAACCCTCGGAATCGCGAGCTTCTACCTCAGGGCAGTGTGCATGAATCGCAACCTTTGGGGCTGCGAAAATTTCGAGGAAATCACCATCCGGCACTCGAAATTCGCGGCAAAGCGCTTCGCCCATGAGGCCGCCCCGGCGCTGATGAATTTCGCCAATTCCTCGCCCGCACCGTTCATCGCCGGCATCCGAGGTGCGCGCGAGAAGATCGTCGCCCGCAACGAAGAGGACCGGTCCAGTTTCCTGCGCAAGCGTGGTTTCTCGAAGGCGGAAACCGGCAGGATCATCGACACGGTGCTTGCCGAGGAGGGGCGCCCGCCGGAATCCATTTTCGATTTCGTGCAGGGCATCACCGCGCTCGCGCGTGGAAAAGCGCATCAGGACACGCGCCTGGAATTGGAGGGGAAAGCGCGCAAGCTGCTCGAAAGTGCGGCCTGACCAGATTCCGCTCCCCCAAATGCCCCTTGATCTCATCAGCACCCGGCCATCGTGCCGGGTGTTCGCCATTATGGAGAACTCAGAATGACCAGCTTTTCCTTTCACGCACGGGTCGCCGCGGAGGCTATCGAAAAGGTCGGCCGCCTTTTCAACGCCTCGATCGACGATATCCTCAACGAACTCCTCCAGAATGCACGGCGCGCCGGCGCCGCCATGGTCTTGATCGATCAGATCGAGGATCCGCGGTTCGGGCCGGCAATCCGCATCGCCGATGATGGCGCAGGCCTCGACGACCCCCGCTCGCTCTTTTCTCTCGGAAGGAGCGAATGGTCGAAGGCTCTGTCCCTATCAGAGGACGCTGCCGGCATGGGCTTCTTTTCTCTCGCCAATCGCGGGGCGACGATCGTCGCCGGCCAGAAAGGCACGGATCAGGCCTGGACTATCGCGGCAACGCCGGATGCCTTTCATGGCAAGGAACCGATCACGGTTGATGTGGGTCCAGATGGCCATCACGGCTTGGCGGTCATCTTCCCGGAGGAGAAGCACGAGTATTTTGCGAGTGCGGTCCGCCGCGCTGCTCGCTTCTTCCCTGTTCCTGTCATCTTCAATGGCGAGGAAATGCCGTCCTCGGACTTCCTCGATGGCGCGGATCATGTGGAGGAATGGCAAGGAATCCGGATTGGTGTTTTTGGTCGAGACATCTCCCGTTACCACGATGAGAACGTCAACTTCCATGGCGTGACGCTGAAGGTCCGCTTGCCGGAGCTTCAGCAATCGTGGCATCGCAGCTATTTCGCACGCATCGATGTGGTCGATTGTGCCCATCTGAAGCTCGTGCTTCCGGCCCGCAAGGATATCGTGCGCGATGCGATGTATGCCGCGCTCATGGAAGAAATCACGCGTCTGTATTTTCGCTTGATCGCGGCCAGCGGTGCGCACAGCTTGAAGTTCAAGGACTACCACTTCGGCCGGACGCTTGGCATCGACCTGAAAGAGGCCGTCCCGCTCCTGCGACCATTCACGCCTTCGTGCGCGGATACGGACCGGATTGTTGTTCTCGCGCCCGAGCCGGTCGAGGCAGGGGCGTTTCTCTTCGAAGGCGAGGGTCCGCTCGAAGAGCAGACGTTTGCCCGCGCAATCGCGCGACTGGACGGTCCTCCGCAGCTCTTCGAGCCGCACAGCGCGTTTACCGGATACAGTTGGTACGACGGGCTACGTTGCATTCAGATAAGATCCTACAGGATGGAAGGTGGCGGCGCGGTCGAAGAAAAAGAGCCCTTCGATCTCTTCGGCGCAAACGCGCGGCCGGATCGCCTGGAAGTCGTTCTGGACGTTTCGAGCTCGGAAAAGTCGGAGTGGGTGCTGGAGACCGACCTGATCGTCCAGGGGCCTGATCATGGTGCTTTGGACGAGGCGGAGATCCTCGTCACCAAGCCGTCGGCTATCACACCGTCGGGGCTGACGGCCTTCCTTGTCGATGCGCTTTATTCTCCCTCGGACGACGCAGAAGCTGGTTCCTACGAGCAGCAAGAGCGGTGGTTTTCCGACGAGGCAGAGGATCTGAGCATCGCCTTGCTGGAAACGGCCCACGCCGCCGATTTGAACGCGATCGTGCGCGTGGTCGAACGCGAACTGGTTTGGCGCGTGCCTCGCGAAGGAGCGTTTTTGATCAGGATCGACCATCGAAAGATCTCGGTCGAAGGATTCTCCACGCCCGGCGGCGCGCCGGCATCGGCAGCCGCCACGTCGCATGCAGCGATATAGCCCTCATCAACGAAGCGCGCGCATTCTTCCCATCGACCCGGCCATCGCGCCGGGTTTGTCGTCTAGACTGAAAGGCAGTCCCATGGCCAATCTCGAAACCCGAATCTACGCCTATCCGCCAATCCCGCTTGCCGATATCACGCCGCTCGAAAAGCTCGTGCTGACCCACGTTCTCGAATGCAGCGAGACCGAAGCCGGGCTTGTCCTGTTCACCGACGTCGGCCCGATCAA
>CBIMFD010000242.1:0-5313 GCA_966243085.1 uncultured Shinella sp. | reverse complement strand
AGAACGACCTGTTCGCCGAAGAGGTCGGTTTCGCACTCTTCCTTGAAGTTGGTCTCGATGATGCCCGAACGGCCACCGCCGACGCCGCAGGCGTAGGAGAGCGCGAGGTCGAGGGCGTTGCCCGAGGCGTTCTGGTGAACGGCGACGAGGCAGGGTACGCCGCCGCCCTTCTGGTATTCGCCGCGAACCGTGTGGCCCGGGCCCTTCGGCGCGATCATGACGACGTCGACCGAGGCCTTCGGCTCGATGAGGCCGAAATGGACGTTGAGGCCGTGAGCGAACGCAATCGCCGCGCCGTCGCGGATGTTGCCGGCGATCTCGCCCTTGTAGATGTCGGCCTGGAGTTCGTCCGGCGTCGCCATCATCAGGAGGTCGGCCCACTTGGCGGCTTCCGCCACGGTCATGACCTTGAAGCCGTCGGCTTCGGCCTTCTTGACGGTCGGCGAACCGGCCTTGAGGGCGATCACGACGTTCTTTGCGCCGGAATCCTTGAGGTTGAGGGCGTGGGCACGGCCCTGCGAACCGTAGCCGACGATGGCGACGTTCTTCGCCTTGATGAGGTTGAGATCGGCATCACGATCGTAATAGACGCGCATCGATGGTTCCTTCCCTTGACGTCTGTTTGATCCGAACCGGCGGCTGCCCGCCGGCTTATCCTTTCACGCCGTGGAGCGTCAGGAAGGCGTCGATCGCCTTCTCCGCGCGCGGCGAGAATTCCTTCTTGAGTGCACCGGCATCCTCGCCCAGCAGCATGCGCAGATGCATGTCCGAGACGATCAGGCCGTAGAGCGTGCCGTATGCCTCTTCCGCGCTGGAAAAGGCAAGCAGCTTCGCCTTGCGGCCGGCTTCGAGCAGCGCCGCAGCGCGCCTGCCGATCTGCCGGCGGCCGCGCTCCTGCAGGAGGCGGCCGAGGCCGCCGCCCTCGCGGCTCGCCTGGCCGATGGCGAGACGGTTGAGCGCCAGCGACACGTCGCCGGAGAGCACGTCGACGAGGTCGCAGGCGAAGGCGAGAAGATGCCTGCGCAGCGTCTCGGCCGTCAGCGCGCCCGCGCTCACCTCGACCGTGCGCACCTTGCCGGCCTGGTAGGCGATCATCGCCGCGATCAGCCCGTCGCGGTCGCCGAACCATTTGTAGAGGCTTTCCTTCGAGCAGTTGGCGGCGCGGGCGACGCCGGCCGTCGTCAAGGCCCGCTCCCCGCCTTCCACGAGCAGGCCGAGCGCACGCTCCAGCACCGCGCCCTGACGTTCCGTCAGGCCCGCGGCAGCCGCGCCCGTCTTTCCCTGCCCTGCTTCCTGCAAGATATCCATCCGTGAATTTCGCGTACCGTACCGTACGGTTCTCCACCTTCTAGCGCTCTCACTCGCCGCGGTCAACAGGCTTGTTGGCATCGTGACTCGACGGGTGATTTGCGGCCTGCCGCGGTCCCGGAAAGGCGGGTCCCGTCCGCAGCCGTCGCTGCAGCGCACAACGACGGAGAAATTTTCTTTCTGCTATCCCGCTGATTTGAAACAGAAGTCCACAAACATGGTGACACCCATGCGGTGCGCACAAAATTTTTCGCTTCCCAATCCATTTCCCGTTGTTAAGATTTGTGAGACTTGCGGTGCAACGAGCCGCCGCCGGCACCTGCCGGAAAGGCCGACCGCGGTCTCCAGTCAGGAGTACGAAGCCCAACGCCCTTACGCCAAGGAGACAGAAAATGTTGAATTTCCTGCCGGACCTTCACGAAGGACACGCTCCCATCACTCTGCAGCAACTGTTCGGCGATGCCCTTGAAGCCCTCGAAAGCTGGGAAGACGAACGCGCCGAACCCACAGTCATCTACGAAGACCAGCTCGTTCCGATCGGTATCGTCTTCGGAAGCATGAAGGATTGCACCGATCTCCTGCCGCATGTGCTGGCCGATATTGTCGCCGGCACGCTCGCGCGCAATCCCGCGGCGGCCGAAGCGCCGAGCACCACCTTCGGCGAGGCCGCACGCCTTGCCGCCGCGCTCGTGGAACAGCGCCGCCTCTGCGGCGAAGCGGCCATCGCCGCCTTCCTCGACCAGCACCGCGTCGACAAGCGGCGCCCTGCCTGAGGCTTTGAAACCGCAAGGCCCCGGAAACGGGGCCTTTTTCCTGCGGGCAATCATCTGCGTGCCGTCGCCCCCGTTCCGTTTTCCCCGCACGCACGCATGCGCCCGACTCTTGACCAGTCAGATTGAAACCACTATTTCTCGCGCATCGATTTGAACGTTGACTTCCGTATTTGCCGGCCCAAAACCGTCACCTTCACGACTTCCCCTTCAAATTCGACCTCCCGTGGCCGCTGCGGCGGCCGAAGATTGATTTGACGGCTCAGGAAAGGTTTCGTCATGGCAACTGGCATCGTAAAATGGTTCAACACCACCAAGGGCTACGGCTTCATTCAGCAGGACAGCGGTGAACCGGACGTTTTCGTCCATATCTCCGCCGTACAGCGCGCAGGCCTCGCCGGCCTCAACGAAGGTCAGAAGGTCAGCTTCGAGCTGGTCCGCGACCGCAAGTCCGGCAAGATGTCTGCCGATCAGCTCACCGCAGCCTGATCCTTTCGCGATAGCGAACGAAAAGCCCGCCTCCGGCGGGCTTTTTGCGTTTCAGGCTTCCCGGAGCACGCCGTCCGGCCAGCGGCATTCCGTCAAGCCCGCCCGGCTGAACGGATCGGCGAGCGTTCCGGAGACGATGGCGGCAAGGATCTGCGGGGCCGGCGGGATCTTCGCGACGGTCGCCACCAGCCGGTCGCGCAGCCACGCGATGGAACGCGAATCGGACTGGTAGAAGGGCGTGAAGACGTAGGAGAGAAGCTGGAACAGCCGGACATGGCTGCGCCTTGCAGCCGCATAGGCCGAAAGCGCCTCGTCCAGCGAGGCCGATGTCCGAAGCGCATGGGCGAGCGCCGCCGCATCGAGCAGCGCCATGTTCGCCCCCTGCCCGAGCTGCGGGCTGGTCGAATGGGCGCTGTCGCCGATGAAGGCGATGCCGTCCGCATGGGGCGGCAGCGTCGTGCGGTGGGCATAGCGCGCGAGCGTCAGTTGTTCCCAATCGGCGATCTGGTCGAGGAAGGGCACGGCTTCGGGCCAATAGCCGGCAATGCCCGCCTTCCAGCGGTCGAGCCCGGCCTTTCTCACCGCATCCACGTCCGCCGTCTTGAGGCTCCAGAAGAACGCGACCTTTCGCCCTTCCCCCGCCCGCGCCCGGCCGACCGGCAGCACGCCGATCATGACTTTCGCTGCGTCATACCGTTGAGTCAGCGCCCGGGCGTCATGCGCAATGCCGTCGCAATCGAGCGTCGCCCAGAAGGCGCCCCAAGGCAGTTCCTTCACCCTCGGCGCGACAATAGAGGCGGCGGCAAGCTGCGAGCGCGCCCCGGTCGCGTCGACCACGAGGTCGTAGTCGCCGACGATCTCGCCGCCGGGATCGTGCAGCACCGTGCGCGATTGCCGCGTCTCGGCCTTGGCGAGCGTGATGCCGGTGCGGATGGAAATGCCTTCGGCCATCACGGCGTCGTGCAGCGTGGAGAACAGCGCGGCACGGTGCACGGCAAGCCCGTAGCGCCCGCCGGCAAGCGCATCGTAACGCACGTCCAGCACCGTGCGGCCGCTCGACGCATCCGCACCGTGCAGCCGGTCGATGCGATTGCCGAGGGCGTGGATCGCCGGTGAAAGGCCGAGGGCGTCGAGCACCGTCAGGCCCGTCGGCTGCATCAGCAGGCCGGAGCCGACGGGCGAAGGGTGCGCGAAACGTTCGATGAGCTCGACCCGGTGCCCGGCGCGCGCGAGGAACAGCGCGGCCGCAAGCCCCGCAGGCCCCGCGCCGGCAATGCCGATGTCCAGTCGTTCCATGCCCGTCCCCGGTCGTGCCTATTGCTGCCCGGCGTCATAGGCCGTTCGCGCGGCCCGGATCGCCTTGTGGTTCTCCGTAGACCACTGCACAAGGGAGCGCAGGAGCGCAAGGAAGGATCGCCCGAGCGGCGTCAGCGCGTATTCGACGCTCGGCGGCTGGGTGGGATAGACGGTGCGGGTGAGATAACCGTCGCGCTGGAGGTCGCGCAGCGTCTGGGTCAGCATGCGCTGGGAGATATCCGGGGCGAAGCGGCGCAGTTGCGAGAAACGGCGCGGCCCGTCCGCAAGGCCGAGGATCATCAGCGAGGTCCACTTGCCGCCGACGCTGTCCAGCACGTCGCGCACCGGGCAATCGTCCATCGACATGGCGACGCCGTCGACAAGGATGACACGCTCGCCCTCGGCACGATCGACGACCCTGTTCATGACCCCGGTTCCCTTGAAGTAACCACCGCAGAAAAAACTGCCTTCTTTACACGCTCTAGCAGATTACCAGATAAGAGCAAGTCTCAATAAGAGACCAACTCGCCGCAGGACCGGAGGTCTCCGTCCCGCCTGCCCGCCCGAAAGGTAAAGACATGACCGACACCCTCCTCGTCACCGGCGCGTCCGGCCAGCTCGGCCGCCTCGTCCTCGATGCACTGCTCGCTTCCGGCAAGATCGCGCCCGCAAACATCATCGCCACCACGCGCGACACCGCCAAGCTCGACGCCTATGCGAAAAAGGGCGTCACCGTCCGCGCTGCCGATTTCGACGATCCGGCCTCGCTCGATGCCGCTTTCGCCGGCGCCGGCAAGGTGCTGATCCTCTCCACCGACGCGCTCGACAGGCCCGGCCGGCGCCTCGCCCAGCACAAGGCCGCCGTCGCCGCCGCCAGGAAGGCCGGCGCCAAGCACATCCTCTACACGTCCATGCCGCAGCCGGACGATTCGCGCGTCACCTTCGCCCCCGACCATCTCGGCACCGAGGAGGCCATCACGGCGACCGGCATCCCCTACACGATCCTGCGGGACGGCTGGTATGCGGAAAACCTCTTCATGTCGCTGCCGCACGCCCTGCAGATGGGAAGCTGGTACACGGCGTCGGGCAACGGCAGGCTCGCCCACATCACGCGCGCCGACACCGCCGCCGCCATCGCCGGCGCGCTGCTTTCGGCCGGCAACGAGAGCCGCACCTACACGCTGACGGGCACGAAGAGCCACACGGCCGACGAGATCGCCGCCATCGTCTCGGCCGCCACCGGCAAGCCGCTGAACGTGGTGCATGTGACGGATGCACAGCTTGCCGAAGGCCTCAAGGCCGCCGGCCTGCCGGAAGGCTTCATCCCCACCGTCGTCTCCTTCGACACGAACACGCGCGAAGGCAAGATCGCGATGGTCACCGACGACGCCGAGAAGCTCTCCGGCCGCAAGCCGACATCCTTCGAGGATTTCGTCGCCGCCAACAAGGC
>CBIMFD010000241.1:0-5333 GCA_966243085.1 uncultured Shinella sp. | reverse complement strand
AGCCAGCAAGCCGCGGAATTCGCTTTATTAATCGAAGAAGCCGATTACACTTCCGCCAAACATTGGAGAAATACGGCGCCTTCATGCAAATTGTCCTGATCGAGACATTCCTCGACCTGATGGAAACGCGCAATTTCAACCGCACGGCGGAGCGGCTGAACGTCACGCAATCGACGGTCACCCACCGCATCAATGCGCTGGAGGCAATGTTCGCGCGAAAGCTCTTCGCACGCAACAAGGGCGGCACGCAGCCGACGGCCGCGGGCCTTCGCTTCCTCGACCATGCGAAAGCCCTCCAGCACCAGTGGCACGAGGCGGCCCGCGCGGTGGAGACGGCCGGCGCCTACGAGCGCTCCATGCGCATCGGCCTCCAGCACGACCTTGCCGCCCCCTATGCCGGCGACTGGCTGGCCGCCGTGCGGCGCGACCTGCCCGGCACCTCCATCTATCTGGAGGTCGACTATTCCAACCAGATGAACCGCGACCTCGGCGCGGGCGACCTCGACCTTGCCATCCTCTTCACCCCGCACTACCTGCCGGATCTCCACTACGAACGCATCGGCGAGGTGCGCTACGAGATGGTGAGCAACAGGGCCCGCCGGATCGAGGAGGTGAAGGCGGAGGATTATATCCAGGCCGTCTATTCGCCGGCCTTCGACCGGCTGCACCGGCAGGCCTATCCGGCGCTTTCCACCGCCCCCATCGCCAGCGGCGAGACCACGGCCATCGTCGCGCTGATGCAGACGCTCGGCGGCACGGCCTTCGTGACCGCTGCGGACGCCGAACGGCTCGCCGCCGCCGGCCTTGCGAACCGGGTGGCGGACGCCGAGCCGATCGCCCAGGCCGTCTATGCCGCCGTCAACGTGCGCACCCGCCACGCCCACCAGCACCGGCGCATCATCGCGATCCTTCAGGCGCTGCTTTCCGAATGAGGCATTGAAACGGACGGACGCGATGCCTATTAACGGCAAACCGCATCCGACGAAGGAGTTCCCCATGGCCGCCCGTGACCGCTATTCGCGCAAGCTCGAATGCGCCATGTGCGGCAATGCCGGCTATGCGGAGGTTTCCGAGGACGACATGCCGAGCCGGCCGCATCCCGACTTCACCGTCGATTCGCTGCCGCGCGGCTTCCTCACCGAGCGGCCGTCGAAATATCCCGACAAGCACATGATCCGCTGCCGCTGCGGCCACGTCTTCAAGTTCCAGCAGAAGACGATCTACGCCGAGGGCGGCGAGCCGCGGCGGTAGGCGACAGCGCTCGCCCCTACCCGCGTCCCGCCGCCGTCATGCTCGGGCTTGACCCGAGCATCCACGCCACACATTCAGGCCGTCCTTGGGGTGTGAATCCTCGGGTCAAGCCCGAGGATGACGGAGGAGAAGAGTACGGTTTTCCCGCCCGAGGCTGATTCCGCCGGCTCTGTTCTCCGATCCTGCTCCCGCGGGCCTACCCCCGCCCGACCAGCGGCATGGTCGTTGCCATGACGGTCATCGTCAGCACGTTGGCGTCGAGCGGCAGGCTTGCCATGTAGACGACGGCATCGGCGACGTGTTTCACCGACATCGTCGGCTCGGGGACGGTCTCGCCGTTCGCCTGCAGCACGCCGGCGCTCATGCGCGCCGTCATGTCCGTCGCCGCATTGCCGATGTCGATCTGGCCGCAGGCGATGTCATACTTGCGCCCGTCGAGCGCGGTGGACTTGGTGAGGCCCGTGATGGCGTGCTTGGTGGCGGTATAGGGCGCGGAATTGGGGCGCGGCGCGGTCGCCGAGATCGAGCCGTTGTTGATGATGCGCCCGCCCCGCGGGCTCTGCTGCTTCATGATCCGGAAGGCCTGCTGGGTGCACAGGAACGCGCCCGTGAGGTTGGCGGCAAGGACGCCGCTCCACTGTTCGAAGGAAATGTCTTCGAGAAGCGCACCGTGGACGTTCGAGCCGGCATTGTTGACGAGCACGTCGAGACGGCCGAATTCGCGCCGCACCGCATCGAAGGCCGACGCCACCTGGACCGGATCGCCGACGTCGCAGGCAACGGCGCGCACGGTATTGCCCGTCTCGGCGGAAATCCCGGCCGCCGCCTCTTCCAGCACGGCAAGCCGCCGCCCGGTGATGACGACGGCATAGCCCTCGGCGCTGAGGCCGCGCGCGATGGCAAGGCCGATGCCCGTGCCGCCTCCCGTCACCAGTGCGATCTTGCCCTTGCCGGTCCGGCCCCATTCCGTCATGTCAGGTTCCCTCCTCAGAATCGTCACGCGCCAGGCGCCCATAGGACGTAGCGCGGCGAGCCGGGAAAGTCACCCGTAGCTGCCGTTACGGCATCAGGAATGGAGGCGTATGCGGTCGCGGCGCTCGCGCATCGCGGCGACCTCCCGCTCGATATGGATCTTGCAGGCATCGTCCATCGCTGCGGCGATCGTCTCGCGGATCACGCGGACACTGTCTTCCGACATCAGCGGCGACGCGCCGCGGCATTCCGCGGCATGCAGTTTGCAAAGTGCGCTGGCCAACAGCCGCGCATAGTCTTCCGGTTTGCGACCCATGTTCCCCACCTTTTTTGATTAGACCAACATAAAACCACATAAAATCTCAAAAAGCCACAGATTTATCACACGATAATGGAAAAATACGGGGCTTTTCTCCGCCTTGCCGAGAGCGGAAAGGCCGGAAAATGAGGCTGTCTACAAATGAGGCAGAAACGGGCAGGATTGGATCAGGCGGACGCGGAAAACACGACGTCCGCCTGGAAACCGTCAACACGGCCGGGGATGGGCGAGGTGAGGACGAGGCTCGCACCCATCTGGGCGAGCAGGCGCGCGGCGATGGAAAGGCCGAGCCCGGAGCCGGCGGCCGCGGTCTTGCCGCGCGCGAAACGTTTGCGCACCGCCGCAAGCTCCTCCTCGCTCATGCGCGGCGCGCCGTTGGAAATGCGCACATTGCCCTCGGCGCTCACCTCGATTTCGACCGGCTCGCCGGCCCGCCCGTGCAACAGGGCGTTCTCGATGAGGTTGCGCAGGACGATGGCGAAGGCATCGGCGGCCCCTTCCCGCGGGGCGGGGCCGTCGAGGCGGCTCGAAAAGCGGATGCGTCCGCCATCGGCCGCGGCGCGCTGGAAGTCGGTCACCACGACCGCCACCACGTCTGCGACGTCGAAGGTGGTCTCGGCAACGCCGATGCCCGCTTCCGCGCGCGCTAGCTGCAGGAGCTTCTCGGTGAGCCTGGCGAGCTTCTGCAGCGAGGCCTCGATCTGCTGCGCGCGCGCCTTCGTCGGCGCGTCCTTCAGTTCGGCAAGGAGAAGCTGGGTTTGCGCCAGCGCGCCGGCAATGGGCGTACGCAGCTCGTGCGCGCTGTTGGAGGTGAACTCCCGCTCGGCGGCGAGCACGGCGCGCAAGCGCGCGAGCAGCAGGTTGACCGAACGCAGGATGGGGCGCAATTCCTGCGGCAGCCCCGCCGTCTCGATGGCCGCGAGGTTCCCGCCGTCCTTGCCGCCGATCGCCGCGCGCAGCGTCTCGACGGGCGCGAGCACGCGGCGCACGACGAACCAGACGGCGGCGATGGAAACCGGGACGATCAGCAGAACCGGCAGGAGGAGCGCAAGCGCCCCCTCCGTCATCGCCTCCCGCCGCTCGTCGGACGAATCCTTCACCTGCACGAAAATGCTCTCGTCGGCGGTCGCGGCCGTGTAGATGCGGCCCGTCCGGCTCTGCCAGAAGCCCACCTTGACCGGCGCGTCGAAGGGCGCCGCCGCCGCCATGTGCGAATGCAGGAGAACCCGGCCGGCCGGATCGCGCACCTGGTAGGTCAGGTAGGTCTCCTCCGGGGCCGAGCGCGTCACCTCGATGCGTTGCGGATCGTCGATGTCGCCGCGGTGGTGCAGGTCGTCGACGACGAGCGGCACCAGCCGCTCGGCCGTCTCCTGCAGGGCCGAATCGTAGATTTCGCCAAACTCGTCGCGCATGACGAGCGCGCCGAACCCCACCGCGACGAGCCAGACGAGGGTGATCGTCGCCGTGATCCACAGCATCAACTGGCCGGAAAGGCTGCGCGGTCCCCTCATCGGCCGAGCCTGTAGCCGATGCCGCGCAAGGTCTCCACGCAGCCCTTGCCGAGCTTCTTGCGCAGCCGGCTGACATAGACCTCCACGGTGTTGCTCTCGATCTCCGAGCCGAAGGCGTAAAGCGCCTCCTCGATCTGCCCCTTGGAGACGATGGCGTCCGGCCGGGCGGCAAGGCGCGCCAGCACGGCCCATTCGCGGCTCGAAAGGTCGACCGGCTCGCCCTCGCGCAGCACGCGGCGGTCGGCAAGCTGGATGGTGAGCGGCCCGGCCTCCAGCACGGGCACGGCCGCACCGGCATAGCGGCGCGAGACGGCCAGCATGCGTGCGCCGAGCTCGCCGAGGTTGAACGGCTTGACGAGATAATCGTCGGCGCCGCTGTTCAGCCCCTCGATCCGGTCGGAGATCTGGTCGTGCGCCGTCAGGATGATCACCGGCGTTGCGGCGCCCGAGCGGCGAAGGTCGGAGAGCAGCAACAGGCCGCTGCCGTCCGGCAGGCGCAGGTCGAGGAGGATGAGGTCGTAGGCGACGGTCGAGACCGCCGTGCGGGCGTCTTCGAGCGCCTGCATCCAGTCGACGGCATGGCCGAGGCCGGCGACATAGTCGCGCACGGCCTCGCCCAGAACGGCATCGTCCTCGATCAGCAGGATTCTCAAGCGCCCGGTTCTCCATCCACGATCCGGACCATACATGCGGCCGGCCCGTCTTGTCATCGCCCCGTCGTCAGGAGACGGCGCCGAGCCGGCAGGGCGACATCAGGTCCAGCGCGGGATCGCGCACCTTCGTGTCGATCCGCATCATGCCGAGCACGGTGTGGAAGAGGTTGTCGTGCGACTGGGGCTTGCCCGCCTCCCCGGCGAGGCATTCGGCGGAATAGGCGGCCTTCTCGTCCCTGCCGAGCCAGAGCACGAAGGGAACGTGGGTCTGGTGGCTGGGCGCGATCATGTAGGGCGCGCCGTGCAGGTAGAGGCCGAGCTCGCCGAGCGACTCGCCATGGTCGGACATGTAGAGCATGGAGACGTCGAGGCGGTTTTCCTGCTTTTCCAGCCGGTCGATGACGGAGGCGAGGATGTGGTCCGTATAGAGGATCGTGTTGTCGTAGGCGTTGACGATCTCCTCGCCGGAGCAATTGGAGAAATCCGCGCTGCGGCATTCCGGCCGGAACTTCCGGAATTCCTCCGGGTAGCGCTCGTAATAGGCCGGGCCGTGGCTGCCGATCTGGTGCAGGACGAGCACGGTGTCCCTGTCGACGGAGCCGATCCAGGCGTCGAGATTGTCGAGCA
>CBIMFD010000240.1:0-5387 GCA_966243085.1 uncultured Shinella sp. | reverse complement strand
GGCATGCCGGCAAGGCCGAGGAAGTGCTGCGGGAAGAAGATCAGGTTCACGCCGATGAACATGACCCAGAAGTGCAGCTTGCCGATGAACTCGGAATACATGTAGCCGCTCATCTTGGGGAACCAGTAGTACCAGGCCGCGAAGATGGCGAAGACGGCGCCGAGCGACAGGACGTAGTGGAAGTGAGCCACGACGTAGTAGGTGTCGTGCATGGCGCGGTCGAGACCGGCATTGGCGAGCTGGACGCCCGTGACGCCGCCGATGGTGAAGAGCAGGATGAAGCCGATCGCCCACAGCATGGGCGTCGTGAAGCGGATGGAACCGCCCCACATCGTGGCGATCCACGAGAAGATCTTCACGCCCGTCGGAACCGCGATGACCATCGTGGCGAAGACGAAATAGCGCTGCGAGTCGAGCGACAGGCCGACCGTGTACATGTGGTGCGCCCACACGATGAAGCCGACGACGCCGATGGCGACCATGGCATAGGCCATGCCGAGATAGCCGAAGATCGGCTTGCGCGAGAAGGTGGACACGATGTGGCTGATGATGCCGAAGCCGGGAAGGATCAGGATGTACACTTCCGGATGGGCGAAGAACCAGAACAGGTGCTGGAAGAGGATCGGGTCACCGCCGCTGTCCGGCGCGAAGAAGGCCGTGCCGAAGTTGCGATCCGTCAAGAGCATGGTGATGCCGCCCGCCAGAACCGGCAGCGAGAGCAGCAGCAGGAAGGCGGTGACGAGGACCGACCAGGCGAAGAGCGGCATCTTGTGCAGCGTCATGCCCGGAGCGCGCATGTTGAGGATCGTGGTGATGAAGTTGATCGCACCGAGGATGGAGGATGCGCCGGCGACGTGAAGGCCGAGGATCACGAAGTCCATGGCCGGTCCGGGCTGGCCGGAAGTCGAGAACGGCGGATAGATCGTCCAGCCGCCGCCCGCGCCATAGGCGCCGGCCGGGCCTTCGACGAACATCGAAAGAAGAACGAGCGCAAACGCCGGGATGAGCAGCCAGAAGGAGATGTTGTTCATGCGCGGGAACGCCATGTCCGGCGCGCCGATCATGATCGGCACCATCCAGTTGGCGAAGCCGCCGATCAGCGCCGGCATCACCATGAAGAAGATCATGATGAGGGCGTGCGCCGTCGTGAAGACGTTGAACATCTGCTTGCCGCCGTCGATGGCGGCATCGCCCTCGAAGCCGTAGACCATCTGGGCAAGGCCGTGGAAGATCTGGATGCCCGGCTCGTGCAGCTCCATGCGCATGAAGACCGAGAGCGTGCCGCCGATGAGGCCGGCGATGATCGCGAAGATCAGGTAGAGGGTACCGATGTCCTTGTGGTTGGTCGACAGGAACCAACGCTGGAAGAAACTGAGCGGCTTGTGTTCGTGGTGATCGTGGTGATCGCCGTGGGCAACGGATGTTCCGGCCATGGTCTCAACCTCCCTAGGTATTACTGCGCGGCGTTTTCAGCGACGGCGACGGACTTGTCCGCACCGTCGATGGACGCCATCAGGGCCTTGTTCGCCTCGCCGACATTCGTCGCGGCGGCGGCAAGCCAGGTATCGAACTTATCCTGCGAGACGACGCGGATGGCGATGGGCATGAACGCGTGGTCCTTGCCGCACAGCTCGGAACACTGGCCGTAGAACAGGCCTTCGCGGTCCGCCTTGAACCAGGTCTCGTTGAGGCGGCCCGGCACGGCGTCGATCTTCACGCCGAAGGAGGGCATCGCGAAGGCATGGATGACGTCGGCGCCGGTGACGAGCAGGCGAACGTGCTTGCCGACCGGAATGACGAATTCGTTGTCGACGGTCAGGAGGCGCGGATAGACGGCCTTGTCTTCCTTGCCGGCTGCCGCGCGGTCGGCGTCGGCGAGCAGAAGGCTGTCGAAGGAGACCGGGTTGTCGCCGACCTGGTATTCATAGCCCCAGTACCACTGGTAGCCCGTCGCCTTGATCGTCAGCTCGGGCTCTTCCGTGGGCGCGAGCTGCTTGGTCAGGAGCTGGAAGGACGGCACGGCCAGGAACAGCAGGATGATGACCGGGCCAAGCGTCCAGATGACCTCGATCGCGGTGTTGTGGCTGGTCTTGGAGGGAACCGGATGGGCGCTCTCGCGGAACCGGAAGGCCACGACGACGAGCAGAATCAGCACGAGCAGGGTGATCGGGACGATGAACCAGAGTGTGTACTGTTCAAACCAGCGAATCTCTTCCATGATCGAGGTCGCGGCGGGCTGGAACCCCTTCTGCCACGGCAGCGGCTGGTCAGCGAAGGCGGTCGAAGCAAAGAGCAGACAGCCGAGAGCGGCCAGACCTGCAAAAGCTTTGTTTTTCACAACGTATCTCCCCAAGGCGTTTGATCGGGATCAAACAGACGCGCAGAATCCCTGCTATACTGAGTGCTTAAAACCACAGTTTGATGTTCGCCGCAACCGCCATGGGGGACACCCCGTGCGGCATTTTTGCGCAAAGGCAAAAGCGCGCAGCCACCGCGCACAGTTTCCTCATAATTTCCTATAGCATGAAAGGTTTGGCGGCGCGCCCTCCCCCGCGCCGCGCCGTCCGGCGCCCGCTTGGGCCTTCGGGCGGCATGCGCGTGGAGCATGTATAATTATAATGTGAAACGAGGCCGTCCAATTTCCGCCGTCAATCGATCGGAAAGGAACCCTTGGGGCTTTTCATTTCACCGCCGCCTATTCAAAGATACCGCGATTGATTCGAGATTCCGAGGTTTTCATGGGTTTTTCCTCCCTTTCCCGGCTGTCCCGGACGGCCCTTGGCCTTGTCGTTCTGGGGTTCGGCGCCGCGGCGCTCGCTCCCCTTGCGGCGGCCCAGCAGCCCGGCACGGTGAAGTCGAACCATGGCGCCTGGTCGATCGTCTGCGATCAGCCGGCGGGCGCTTCCAGCGAACAGTGCGCGCTGATGCAGAACGTGCTCGCCGAGGACCGGCCGGAGCTCGGCCTTTCCGTCGTCGTCCTGAAGACGGCCGACCGCAAGGCGAAGATCCTTCGCGTGCTGGCCCCGCTCGGCGTCCTCCTGCCGAACGGCCTTGGCCTCAACGTCGACGGCAAGGATATCGGCCGGGCCTATTTCGTACGCTGCTTCGCAGACGGCTGCTATGCCGAGGTCGTGCTGGAGGACGAGCTCCTGAAGACCTTCCGCTCCGGCGCGACGGCGACCTTCATCGTCTTCCAGACGCCGGAGGAAGGCATCGGCATTCCCGTCGACCTGAAGGGCTTCGGCGAGGGCTACGACGCGCTGCCGTGAGCGCCGCGGGCTTGTCGCCCGCCGCCGGGGGACTTACATGAACCCCAGATTATGACGCTTGCGGAGCCCGACATGAACACCGACCTCCTTTCCCTCTTCGACGCCGACGAGGCGACCGTGCAGGCGGTGCTCCGGGAAACGCTGAAGGACGCCGACGACGGCGAACTCTTCCTCGAACACGCGCAGGCCGAATCGCTCTCCTTCGACAACGGCCGTCTCAAGGGCGGCAGCTTCAACACCGACCAGGGTTTCGGCCTTCGGGCGGTGGCGGGCGAAGCGGTAGGCTATGCGCATTCCGGCGAGATGACGCTTTCGGCCCTGAAGCGCGCGGCCGATGCCGCCGGCGCCGTCACGCGCGGCTATTCCGGCGACTATTCGGCCGCCCCGCAGGGCACCAACCGCCGGCTCTATACGGAAGACAACCCGATCGGCGCGCCGACCTTCGAGGAGAAGGTGGCGCTGCTGACCGGCATCGACGCCTACCTTCGCGGCAAGGACCCGAAGGTGCGGCAGGTGACGGCCTCGATCGCCGCGAGCTGGCAGGTCGTCAACATCCTGCGCGCCGACGGCCACCGCGTCAGCGACGTGCGCCCGATGACCCGTATCAACATCTCCGTCGTCGTCGGCGAGGGCGACCGGCAGGAGACGGGCAGCTACGGCATCGGCGGGCGCACCACCTTCGACGCCTTCCTCACCGAGGAAAGCTGGCGCTCGGGCGCCGACGAGGCGCTGCGCCAGGCGCTCGTCAACCTGGAGGCCGTCGAGGCGCCGGCGGGCACGATGGACGTCGTGCTCTCCAACGGCTGGCCCGGCGTGATGCTGCACGAGGCGGTCGGCCATGGCCTCGAAGGCGACTTCAACCGCAAGAAGACCTCCGCCTTCGCCGGCCTGATGGGCGAGCAGGTGGCGGCAAAGGGCGTCACCGTGGTCGACGACGGCACCATCGACAACCGCCGCGGCTCGATCACCGTCGACGACGAGGGCACGCCTTCGGCCTATAACGTGCTGATCGAGGACGGCAAGCTCGTCGGCTACATGCAGGACCGGCAGAACGCCCGGCTGATGGGCATGCGGGCGACCGGCAACGGCCGGCGGCAAGGTTATGCCCACCGCCCCATGCCGCGCATGACAAACACCTACATGCTCTCCGGCGACCGCACGCCGGAGGAGATCATCGCCTCGGTGAAGAACGGCCTCTACGCCGTCTCCTTCGGCGGCGGACAGGTGGACATCACCTCCGGCAAATTCGTCTTCGGCTGCACGGAAGCCTATCTCATCGAGAACGGCAAGGTGACGGCCCCGGTCAAGGGCGCCATGCTAATCGGCAACGGGCCGGACGCCATGCGCCGCGTCTCGATGATCGGCAACGACACGAAGCTCGACACCGGCATCGGCAATTGCGGCAAGGCCGGCCAGTGGGTTCCCGTCGGCGTGGGGCAGCCGCATCTTCGGATGGACCAGATCACGGTGGGCGGGACGAAGGCTTAAGGCAGCGCTTCCCGTATGGCACGAAGGCCCCTCCCCAACCCCTCCCCACAAGGGGGAGGGACTTAACGTGCAGCACCCTTCGCATGAAAATTTAAGGGAAGAGCAAGCCTCTGGCGTTCTCCCCCCTTTGTGGGGGAGATGCCGGCAGGCAGAGAGGGCCTTCCCCCAGCAGCCACGCCCGTTAACCCCCCGGATACCGGCCGGGTGCGATAACGGCCGCCTGAAAGACGAAGGATAACAACGCGACATGCCGATCCGTAGCGTCATGAGACAAGGGCTGAAGCGCGCCGTGATCACCGGCGGGCTGGAGGTCGCTCATCTCGCCGGACGGGCCGGACTCATGGCCGGCGCGCGCGGCATGGGCGCGATCTTCACGCTGCATCACGTCCGGCCGAAGGTCCGCCAGGCCTTCGATCCCAATGCGCATCTGGAGATCACGCCGGAATTCCTCGACGCGGCCATCCGGTACCTTGCGGACGAGGGCTACCAGTTCGTGGCGCTCGCCGACATGCCGGCGCGCCTTGCCATCGCGCGGACGGGCGAGCGCTTCGCCGCCTTCACGCTCGACGACGGCTATCGCAACAATGCCGTCCATGCCCAGCCGGTCTTCACGCAGCACCGGGTCCCCTT
>CBIMFD010000239.1:0-5407 GCA_966243085.1 uncultured Shinella sp. | reverse complement strand
TCCCTGCGTTCGACGAGAATCTTCGCGAGCGAGGCACCAACGGTCCCCAAGCCCGCAATGCCGATCTTCAGGGCATCAGCCATGGTCATGTCCTAACGTTTTGGAAGAAGCCCTCCGCAAACACGCGGAGGGCGGATTTTCAGCGATGGGCGTTCAGCGAGATGACGTTGTGCATCGTCTCGTCGGCCGTGGAGAGGAACTTCTTGATGTTGCGCGCAGCCTGGCGGATGCGGTGCTCGTTCTCGACCAGCGCGAGGCGGACGTAATCGTCGCCCAGTTCGCCGAAGCCGACGCCCGGGGCCACGGCGACATCCGCCTTCTCGACGAGCAGCTTGGAGAATTCCAGCGAGCCGAGATGGCGGAACTTTTCCGGGATCTTCGCCCAGGCGAACATGGTGGCGGCCGGCGGGGGAACCTCGAAGCCCGCCTTGCCGAAGCTCTCGACCATGACGTCGCGGCGGCGCTTGTAGACGTTGCGCACCTCGGCGATGTCCGAGCCGTCACCGTTCAGCGCATGGGTCGCGGCCACCTGGATCGGCGTGAAGGCGCCGTAGTCGAGATAGGACTTCACGCGGGTCAGCGCGGCGATCAGGCGCTCGTTGCCGACGGCAAAACCCATGCGCCAGCCGGGCATGGAGAAGGTCTTCGACATGGAGGTGAACTCCACCGTCACGTCCATGGCGCCCGGAACCTCCAGAACGGAGGGCGGCGGCGTGTCGTCGAAGTAGATTTCCGAATAGGCAAGGTCGGAAAGCACGATGATGTCGTGCTTCTTCGCGAAGGCGATGACGTCCTTGTAAAAATCGAGCGTGGCGACCTGCGCCGTCGGGTTGGACGGGTAGTTGAGGATCAGCGCCAGGGGCTTGGGAATCGAGTGGCGCACGGCCCTTTCCAGCGGCGGGAAGAAGCTCTCGTCCGGCTCGACGGGAATGGAGCGGATCACGCCGCCGGTCATCAGGAAGCCGAAGGCGTGGATCGGATAGGTCGGGTTCGGGCAAAGGATCACGTCGCCCGGCGCGGTGATCGCCTGCGCCATGTTGGCAAAGCCTTCCTTGGAGCCGAGGGTCGCCACGACCTGCGTTTCCGGGTTCAGCTTCACGCCGAAGCGGCGGGCGTAGTAGGCGGCCTGGGCGCGGCGAAGGCCGGGAATGCCCTTGGAGGAGGAATAGCGGTGCGTGCGCGGGTCCTGCACCACCTCGCACAGCTTGTCGACAATCGCCTTAGGCGTCGGCAGGTCGGGGTTGCCCATGCCAAGGTCGATGATATCGGCGCCACCCGCTCGCGCGCTTGCCTTCAAACGGTTGACCTGTTCGAAAACATACGGCGGCAGACGCCTGACCTTGTGAAATTCTTCCATCTTTTACCCCGTTAGGCGCGGAGCCCCTCGGGCGGCTTTGCCAAAGGGCGCGAAACCCCGCGCGAATCAAGTGACCAAGTACGAGCGAAAGCGTTCAAAATGAAGGCGCTCCGCCCGTGCCGGCGGCCTTGCGGCCGCCTTTCGCTTTGCTGCCAAACGGCCGGAAAGGCAAGCGCTATTTCTGGCCTTCGATCTCGGCGAGCGTGGCCTTGCCGTGCCCTTCGCGCAGCGACTGCAATTCGGCAAGCTGGCGACGGTATTCCGCATCCGAGATCGCACCGGAGCTGCGGCGATTGGCAAGCGCCGTCAGGCGCGCGCCATTGGCGGCGGCCTCCTCGTCGCTCATCTGCTGCGTCTCGGCGGTCACGATGGCGGTGATGTCCGGATAGACCTCGGCCCGGTTGGCACCGGCATTGATCGAGGGATCGCGCGCAGCAGGGCTGCAGGACGCCAGCACCGCAGGCAGGGCGGCAACGAGAAGGGCGGCGGCGACGCGCCTGAATTCAAACGCCATATGGCTGTATGCTCCTGTCGAAACGACGGGTTCCAAGTCTTGCCGGGAAAGGCTGTCAGGCCCTTGTAATCTGTTTCGCAGAGAATGTAAAAATACAAAAGTAACAATAAAATCGGGAGGGAGCGATGGCCGACGACAGCAAAGCGGGAACACGCGATGCAGCCGGAGCGAAGCCCGGTTTTCAGCCTTTCGATCCCGCCGCGATCGAGCCCTACATCGTCAAGGATCCCGAGGCGCTGACAGTCAACCTCGCCCGCACCGTCGAGCAGCTCGGCAAGGCCGCCTCCGCCTGGCTCGCCCCGCGCGAAAGCGGCGAGAAGGTCGACACCGTCGCCGAGCCGATGGTCGACATGGTCAAGACGCTCTCGAAAGTCTCCGAATACTGGCTGGCGGACCCGCGCCGCACGCTCGAAGCGCAGACCATGCTGCTCGGCAGCTATTTCAACATCTGGTCGCGCACGCTGAACCGCCTCGGCGGGCAGGAGGTGGAGGAAGCGCCCGATCCGCACGGCAAGGACAAGCGCTTCGCCGACGAAGACTGGGTGAAGAACCCGTTCTTCGATTTCCTGCGGCAGGTCTATTTCGTGACCGCCGACTGGGCGGAAAAGCTGGTTTCGGACGCGGAAGGCCTCGACGAACACACCCGCCACAAGGCCGGCTTCTATGTGAAGCAGATCGCCAGCGCCATCTCGCCGACCAACTTCGTCACGACCAACCCCCAGCTCTACCGCGAGACGGTCGCCTCGAACGGCGCGAACCTCGTGCGCGGCATGAAGATGCTGGCGGAGGACATCGCCGCGGGGCGCGGCGACCTGAAGCTTCGCCAGACGGACACCACCAAGTTCGCCATCGGCGAGAACATGGCGCTGACGCCCGGCAAGGTGCTGGCGCAGAGCGACGTCTGCCAGGTCATCCAGTACGACGCGACGACGGAGGAGGTGCTGAAGCGCCCTCTCCTCATCTGCCCGCCGTGGATCAACAAGTTCTACATCCTCGACCTCAATCCCGCGAAATCCTTCATCAAATGGGCCGTCGACCAGGGCCATACGGTCTTCGTCATCTCCTGGGTCAATCCGGACGAGCGCCATGCGGAGAAGGACTGGGAGGCCTATGCCCGCGAGGGCATCGGCTTCGCGCTCGACACGATCAGCCAAGCGACCGGCGAGGAAGAGGTCAACGCCATCGGCTATTGCGTCGGCGGCACGCTGCTCGCCGCGACGCTCGCCCTCCATGCCGGCGAGGGCGACAGGCGCATCCGCACGGCGACGCTCTTCACCACGCAGGTCGACTTCACCTTTGCCGGCGACCTCAAGGTCTTCGCCGACGAGGAGCAGATCGACCTTATCGAGCGCGGCATGAAGGCGACCGGCTATCTCGACGGCTCGAAGATGGCGACCGCCTTCAACATGCTGCGCGCCTCGGAACTGATCTGGCCCTATTTCGTCAACAACTATCTGAAGGGCCAGGACCCGATGCCTTTCGACCTTCTCTACTGGAATTCAGATTCCACGCGAATGCCTGCCGCCAACCACTCGTTTTACCTTCGTAATTGCTATCTGAACAACAATCTCACCAAAGGCGAGATGGTGCTGGCCGGCAGGACGGTCTCGCTGAAGGACGTGAAGATTCCGGTCTACAATCTTGCCACCAGGGAGGACCATATCGCGCCGGCGAAATCGGTCTTCGTCGGCTCGAAGTTCTTCGGCGGCAAGGTCACCTATGTCATGGCCGGCTCCGGCCATATCGCCGGCGTCGTCAACCCGCCGGACAAGAAGAAATACCAGTTCTGGACCGGCGGTCCGGTGAAGGGAGAGTTCGAGGACTGGGCGGCGAAGGCCAAGGAGACACCCGGTTCCTGGTGGCCGCACTGGCACGACTGGATCAGGGCCGAGGACGACCGCATGGTCCCCGCCCGCAAGACCGGCGGCACGATGAACTCCATCGAGGAAGCCCCGGGGTCTTACGTGCGCGTGCGGGCCTGACAGGTTGGTTTTCATGATGGTTGAGCGGAAACACCTCCCTCTGGCCTGCCGGCCATCTCCCCCTCAAGGGGGGAGATTGGATGGAGGACCGTTTCGCGCCTCTTTGACGGTGCCGATTGGGCAGGGTTGGAGTCTCCTGCCGATCTCCCCCCTTGTGGGGGAGATGGCCGACAGGCCAGAGGGGGGTGAGCGGCGCGCATCGATCCATCGCCATGACCGCCGGCAAAAAAGGCCGGCGCGTTCATGATCTTCGATCCGCCGCTCGTTACCGGCACGCTCGTTCAGCGCTACAAGCGTTTCCTCTTCGACGCCGTCCTCGACGACGGATCGGCGATCACCGGCTCCTGCCCCAATACCGGCTCGATGCGCGGGCTGACCGCGCCCGGCTCGCGCATCTGGATGTCGACGAGCGACAGTCCGACGCGAAAGCACCGCCATCGTCTGGAGCTCGTGGAGGCGGACGGCACGGTGGTCGGCATCAATACGGGCCTGCCGAACCGCCTTGCCGAGGAAGCGATCGGGGCCGGCCTCGTCGCCGATCTCGCAAGCTATCCCATCCTCGAGCGCGAGAAGAAATACGGCCGCAATTCCCGCATCGACATCCTGCTTTCGGGCGGCGGACGACCGCCGGCCTATGTCGAGGTGAAGAACGTCCATTTCCGCCGCACGGGGCGTCTTGCCGAGTTCCCCGATACGGTGACGGCGCGCGGAGCCAAGCACCTCGAAGAACTCGGCGACATGGCCGAGGCCGGCTTCCGCGCGGTCATGCTCTATCTCATCCAGCGCGAGGACTGCGATCTCTTCCGCATCTGCGCCGATCTCGATCCGTTCTATGCGGCCGGTTTCCGGCGGGCGCTATCGCGCGGCGTCGAGGCCTATGCCGTCAAATGCGCGGTGACGGCACGGCAAATTCGACCCGTGGCGTCGATCGCCATGGACGAACCCGGTCCGGCTGTTTTATGAACGGTCTGCAAAGACCAGTGAAAGCTCGACCATGGTAACCTATATCGACGCGACCTCCGCGCCGCTGAAGAACACCGGCGTGATCCGCCTTTACGACGCCGAGGCCTTCGAGGGCATGCGCAAGGCCTGCCAGCTCACGGCGCGCTGCCTCGACGAGCTCTACCCGCTGGTCAAGCCGGGCGTCGCCACGGACGTGATCGACCGCTTCGTCCTCGAATTCGGCATGGACAACGGCGCCCTGCCCGCGACGCTCAACTATCGCGGCTATACGAAATCCACCTGTACCTCGATCAACCACGTCGTCTGCCACGGCATTCCCAACGACAAGCCGCTGCGCGAGGGGGATGTCGTCAATATCGACGTCACCTACATCCTCGACGGCTGGCACGGCGATTCGAGCCGCATGTACCCGGTCGGCGAGATCAAGCGCGCCGCTGAGCGCCTGCTGGAAGTCACCCATGAGTGCCTGATGCGCGGCATCGCTGCCGTCCGCCCCGGCGCGCGAACCGGCGCCATCGGCGAGGCGATCCAGACCTATGCGGAGGCCGAGCGCTGCTCGGTCGTGCGCGATTTCTGCGGCCACGGCGTCGG
>CBIMFD010000238.1:0-5415 GCA_966243085.1 uncultured Shinella sp. | reverse complement strand
GCGCCCGGAAAGGCCTCCATCGCCGTCTGGTCGCCGGGGCTCAACGAGAACGGCAATTCGCTCCTCGGCGCGCTCGCGCTGGAAATGCTGACGGCGCGCACCGGCTGGTCGGTCTTCGGGGCTTGATTGTGCGGCCCGTTCGGGGCATTGCAGGCCCATGACCCTCGCTTTTGCCGAAACCGAAGACGACATGCCGGAGGGCGGCCGCCATCCGCTTTTCGCCGATGCCCCCTCCAGCGTCTCCTTCAACAAGCTGCGCAAGCGCCTGCTGCGGCAGGTGCGGCAGGCGATGGACGATTTTGCCATGCTGAAGGGCCAGAAGCGCTGGCTCGTCGGCCTTTCCGGCGGCAAGGACAGCTACGGCCTGCTCGCGCTCCTCATGGACCTCCAGTGGCGCGGCCTGCTGCCCGTCGAGCTCGTCGCCTGCAATCTCGACCAGGGCCAGCCGAATTTTCCCAAGCACATCCTGCCGGATTACCTGAAATCCATCGGCGTCGCTCACCGCATCGAATACCGCGACACCTATTCCATTGTGAAGGAGAAGGTGCCGACGGGGGGCACCTATTGCTCGCTCTGCTCGCGCCTGCGGCGCGGCAACCTCTACCGCATCGCGCGCGAGGAGGGCTGCGATGCGCTGGTGCTCGGCCACCATCGCGAAGACATCCTCGAAACCTTCTTCATGAACTTCTTCCACGGCGGGCGGCTTGCCGCCATGCCGCCGAAGCTCCTCAACGACGAAGGCGACCTCATGGTGCTGCGCCCGCTCGCCTATGCGGCGGAGGACGACCTTGCGAAATTCGCCGCCGCCATGCGCTTCCCGATCATCCCCTGCGACCTCTGCGGCTCGCAGGACGGGCTCCAGCGCAATGCGATGAAGGCCATGCTGGCGGAGATCGAAACGCGCATGCCGGGCCGCAAGGACGCCATGCTGCGGGCGCTCGGCCACACCAATCCGTCCCACCTGCTGGACCCGAAGCTGTTCGATTTCTCCTCCCTCGAAACGGTAAGACAAGAATGACGACGATCGACATCAACGCGCTCGCCCTCGTGCTCGCACAGGCGGCCGAGGCCGAAATCCGCCCGCGCTTCCGCGCCCTCGGCAAGGGCGACATCCGCACCAAGGCGGACGCCAACGACCTGGTGACGGAAGCCGACGAGGCCGCCGAGCGCTTCATCAAGCGCGAGGTCGCGGCGCAGTTTCCGGGCGTGCTCTTCGTCGGCGAGGAATCCGTCGCGGCCGATCCGGCGCTGCTGCCGAAGCTTGCCGATGCGGACCTTGCCATCGTCGTCGACCCGATCGACGGCACATTCAACTTCGCCTCCGGCGTGCCGCTCTTCGGCGTCATGGCGGCCATCGTCTCCGGCGGCGAGACGGTCGGCGGCATCATCTACGACCCGATGGGCGACGATTTCGTGATGGCCGAAAAGGGCGGCGGCGCCTGGCAGACCGGCGACCACCGCCCGGCCGTGAAGCTGAAGGTGCGCGGCCCCGCGCCGCTGGAAGACATGACCGGCATGGCCTCCACCGGCTTCATCGAGCGCGGCCGGCGCGCCCGCGTCCTGCAGAACCTCGCCAAGGTCGCCTTCGTCGCCAATTATCGCTGCGCCGCGCACGAATACCGCAGCTTTGCCGCCGGCAACCTGCACTACCTCATGTACAACAAGCTGATGCCCTGGGATCACCTTGCCGGCACGCTGATATCCCAGGAGGCCGGTGCCTATGCCGCCCGCTTCGACGGTTCGCCCTACCGTCCGCACCATGTCGAGGGCGGCCTGCTGCTGGCGCCCGACCGGGAGAGCTGGGAGCTGCTGCGCCGCGAGGTCTTCGTCGACTGACGGTCCCCATCGCCGGCAATGATCATACCTATTGCGCAAGGCCTTGCTTTGCCTACGCAATATTGCATTGCAGCATATCCATTGACTTTTTTGTGCGCCGCATATAGATTTCGGGCCAATCACCGGGATTCAAAGGAGACTTCGATGTTCAATTTCGATGAGGCAAGCAAGAAGAACAAGGAAGCCGTGGACACGCTCGTCAAGAGCTATGCGAGCGTCGCCAAGGGCATGCAGGCGATCGCCACCGAGGCGAGCGACTATTCCAAGAAGTCCTTCGAGGACGGCCTTGCCCATTTCGAGAAGCTCTCGGGCGTGCGGAGCGTCGAAGCCGCTCTCGAAATCCAGACCGCTTACGTGAAGTCCTCCTACGAGGGCTTCGTCGCCGAAGCCACCAAGCTCGGCGAAATGTATGCCGATCTCGCCAAGGGCGCCTACAAGCCCTACGAAGCGCCGGTCGCCAAGGCATCTGCCGCTGCCAAGGCCGCTGTCGCCGCCTGATCCTTCTACTCCGCCTGCGCGTATTGCGTTCATCGGCCGGCTGCGGGCAACCGCTGCCGGCCGTTTCCGTTGCGGGGATTGCGCCAGGCTGACGTAGCGGCAGCAAATTTCGCTATTTCCTTCGGATGGCCCGCGATTATGATTGCAGCACGAAGCGAGGGTCTTACAATCGTGTGCCGAGACATTAGATAACAGTTCCACAAGGCAGCCCCGGCGGATGCGCCAAGGCATGCGACTGTAATCAAGGGAATGAACACGAATGGATGTGAGACGGGTTCGGATGCAGGATGGCGATGAGGGCGGCGACACTCCCGGTCGCAGCACCTCCGTCATTACCCGCACGAAGCCAAAGACCAAGAAGCCGAGCCTGTATCGCGTCCTGCTTCTCAACGACGACTATACGCCCATGGAGTTCGTGATCCACATCCTGGAACGTTTTTTCCAGAAGGATCGCGAGGCGGCCACAAGGATCATGCTTCATGTGCACAATCATGGCGTAGGCGAGTGTGGTGTGTTCACCTACGAGGTTGCCGAAACCAAAGTGACACAGGTGATGGATTTCTCCCGCCAGCACCAGCACCCGCTGCAATGTGTCATGGAAAAGAAATGAGGAACGAACGTGCCAACATTTTCTGCCAGTCTTGAAAAGGCCCTCCATCAGGCACTGACATACGCAAATGAGCGCCATCACGAATATGCGACGCTCGAACATCTTCTGCTCGCGTTGATCGACGACGGCGATGCGGCTGCCGTGATGGGCGCCTGCAACGTCAATCTCGACGTCTTGCGCAAGACCGTCACCGACTATGTCGACCATGACCTCGCCAACCTCGTGACGGGCTACGAGGAGGATTCCAAGCCGACCTCCGGCTTCCAGCGCGTCATCCAGCGCGCGGTGATCCATGTCCAGTCGTCGGGCCGCGAGGAAGTGACCGGCGCCAACGTGCTCGTCGCGATCTTCGCCGAGCGCGAGAGCCATGCCGCCTATTTCCTGCAGGAGCAGGAGATGACGCGCTACGACGCCGTCAACTTCATCTCGCACGGCATCGGCAAGCGGCCGGGCGCCTCCGAGCAGCGCCCGGTGCGCGGCTCCGATGACGGCGAAAGCGAACAGAAGCAGACCCGCGGCGCCAGCGAGCAGGAAGAGCCTGCCAAGAAGCAGGACGCACTGACCGCCTATTGCGTCAACCTCAACGAGAAGGCGAAGAACGGCAAGATCGACCCGCTCATCGGCCGTCATGCCGAGGTCAACCGGACGATCCAGGTTCTTTGCCGCCGCTCCAAGAACAACCCGCTTTACGTGGGCGATCCGGGCGTCGGTAAGACGGCTATCGCCGAAGGCCTTGCCAAGCGCATCGTCGAGGGCAAGGTGCCGGAAGCCTTGCAGGACGCGACGATCTTCTCGCTCGACATGGGCACGCTCCTTGCCGGCACCCGCTATCGCGGCGACTTCGAGGAGCGCCTGAAGCAGGTCGTCAAGGAACTGGAAGACTATCCGGGCGCCGTGCTCTTCATCGACGAGATCCATACGGTGATCGGCGCCGGCGCCACCTCCGGCGGCGCGATGGATGCCTCCAACCTCCTGAAGCCGGCGCTCTCCTCCGGGGCGATCCGCTGCATCGGCTCGACCACCTACAAGGAATACCGCCAGTTCTTCGAGAAGGACCGGGCGCTGGTGCGCCGCTTCCAGAAGATCGACGTCAACGAGCCGACCATCGACGATACGATCGAGATCATGAGGGGCCTCAAACCCTATTTCGAGGAGTATCACAAGCTGAAATACTCCAACGAGGCGATCAAGACCGCGGTGGAGCTGTCGGCCCGCTACATCAACGACCGCAAGCTGCCGGACAAGGCGATCGACGTGATCGACGAGACCGGTGCGGCCCAGATGCTGCTGCCGGCGGGAAAACGCCGCAAGCTGATCACCGAGAAGGAGATCGAGGCGACGATCGCCACCATGGCCCGCATTCCGCCGAAGACGGTTTCCAAGGACGACGAGCAGGTGCTCGCCAACTTGGAGAAGGAACTGCGCTCGGTCGTCTACGGCCAGGACCTCGCCATCGAGGCGCTGGCCTCGGCGATCAAGCTCTCGCGTGCCGGCCTTCGCGAACCGAACAAGCCGATCGGCTGCTACCTGTTCTCCGGCCCCACGGGCGTCGGCAAGACGGAAGTCGCCAAGCAGCTTGCCTCCTCGCTCGGCGTCGAGCTCCTGCGCTTCGACATGTCGGAATACATGGAGCGGCACACGGTCTCGCGCCTGCTCGGTGCGCCTCCCGGCTATGTCGGCTTCGACCAGGGCGGGCTCCTGACCGACGGCGTCGACCAGCATCCGCATTGCGTGCTGCTGCTCGACGAGATCGAGAAGGCCCATCCGGACCTCTACAACATTCTGTTGCAGGTCATGGATCACGGCTCGTTGACCGACCATAACGGCAAGAAGATCGACTTCCGCAACGTCATCCTGATCATGACGACCAATGCGGGCGCGTCCGACATGGCCAAGGCCGCCATCGGCTTCGGCTCGTCCAAGCGCGAAGGCGAGGACATGGAGGCGATCAACCGCCTGTTCACGCCGGAATTCCGCAACCGCCTCGATGCGATCATCCCGTTCGGTTCGCTGCCGACGCCGGTCATTCATCAGGTCGTGCAGAAGTTCGTCATGCAGCTCGAGACGCAGCTTGCCGAACGCAACGTCACGTTCGACCTCCAGCAGGAGGCGATCGCCTGGCTTGCGGACAAGGGCTACGACGAGAAGATGGGCGCCCGGCCGCTGGCGCGTGTCATCCAGGAGAGCATCAAGAAGAAGCTCGCCGACGAGATCCTCTTCGGCAAGCTGAAGAAGGGCGGCGTCGTCCGCGTCTCCGTCGGTACGAAGGAAGACGGCTCGAAGGGCCTGATCCTCGACGCCGTGCCGGAAACCGCGCCGATCAAGCCGAAGGCCGAGATCGAGGAAGCCGCCGCCAAGAAGGCCAAGCCCCGCAAGGCGAAGGAAACCGTCGCCGCCGAGGCCGCCCCGCCGAAGGCGAAGTCTTCAAAGAAGACGGCCGAGGAACCGAAGGACGAACCGGCACGCAAGTC
>CBIMFD010000237.1:0-5437 GCA_966243085.1 uncultured Shinella sp. | reverse complement strand
CCCACGCCGCTCCAGCTCATCCGCAACGCCCTGCCGGTCGTCAGCAGCGTCATTCCGAAACACCTCTACGAGGGCACGGACATCGCCGCCAATCCGGCGAACGTCCAGCTCGTCGGGACCGGCCCGTTCCGTTTCGCCGAATACAAGCCCGGCGAATATTACCGCCTGACCCGCAACGACGCCTATTGGGGCAAGCCGCAGCCGAACCTCGACGAGATCGTCTTCCGCGTTCTGCCGGACCGCGCCGGGGCGGGCGCCGCGCTGGAGGCGGAGGAAATCCAGCTCGCCGCCTTCTCCGCCGTGCCGCTCACCGACCTCGACCGCATCTCCAAGGTGCCGGGTATCAAGGTCATCACCAAGGGATACGAAGCGCTGACCTACCAGCTCGTCGTGGAGATCAACCACCGCCGCAAGGAGCTCGCCGACCTCAAGGTCCGCCAGGCTATCGCCCATGCCATCGACAGGAAATTCGTCGTCGATACGATCTTCCTCGGCTATGCGGCCGCCTCCACCGGCCCCGTGCCGAAGAACGCGCCGGAATTCTACGACGCTGACGTGCCGACCTACGATTTCGACGTCGCAAAGGCCAATGCGCTGCTCGACGAGGCGGGCTATGCCAAGGATGCGGACGGCAAGCGCTTCTCGCTGAAACTGCGTCCGGCGCCCTATTTCAACGAGACGCGCCAGTTCGGCGATTACCTGCGCCAGGCGCTCGCCGCCGTCGGCATCGATGCGGAAATCGTCAACGCCGATTCGGCCGCGCACCAGAAGGCGGTCTATACCGACCACGATTTCGATCTCGCCGTCGCCCCGCCGGTCTTCCGCGGCGATCCGGCGATCTCCACCACCATCCTCGTCCAGTCCGGCATTCCGGCCGGCGTCGGCTTCTCCAACCAGGGCGGCTATGCGAATGCCGAGCTCGACGCCGTCATCGCCAAGGCGGCCGAGACCATCGACACGGCCCGGCGTACCGAGCTCTACCGGCAGTTCCAGAAGCTGGTCGCGGCCGACCTGCCGCTGATCAACGTCGCCGAATGGGGCTTCATCACGGTCGCCCGCGACAGCGTGCTCAACGTCGCCAGCAACCCCCGCTGGGCCGTCTCCAACTGGGCCGATACCGCGCTCCAGGGGTGATGGCGAGGCAATGAAGGGACCTGCCGCGAACACCCCCCTGTGGCCTGCCGGCCATCTCCCCCTCAAGGGGGGAGATCGGATGGAGCTGCGTTTTGCCCGTTTCCAGCGATGCCGTTTGAACGGGGTGGGTGCACCTTGCCAATCTCCCCCCTTGAGGGGGAGATGGCCGGCAGGCCAGAGGGGGGTGCCACAGACGCGTTGCCCACGGCGCACAAGTCTGCGGCAGGCGGCATGAACCGCGCGCTCCGCCTCATCGCCCGCCGCGCGCTCGCCAGCATCCCGGTGCTGCTGATCGTCGTCGTCCTGACGTTCCTGCTTCTGGAGACGGCGGCGGGGGATGCGGTGGATGCCTATCTTCTTTCCATCGGCGGCGGGGACGCCACCGTCGCGCAGTCGCTGCGCGCGGCCTATGGGCTCGACCAGTCCATGCCGGCGCGGCTGTGGCTCTATCTCACCTCGCTTGCCCGGCTCGATCTCGGCTGGTCCGTCGCCTTCGGCCGGCCGGTGCGCGACCTCATCCTTGAGCGCCTGCCGAACACGCTGCTGTTGATGGGCAGCGCCACCGCGCTGTCCTTCGGGCTCGGCTCGGCGCTCGGCATCCTCGCCGGCGCGCGGCCGGGCAGCTTTCGCGACCGGACGCTCTCGACCGCCTCGCTGGTGCTCTACGCGATCCCGAGCTTCTGGCTCGGCCTCGTCCTCAGCATCGTCTTCGCCGTGCAACTGCGCTGGCTACCGACCTCCGGCATCGAGACCATCGCCTCCGGGCGCACCGGCCTTGCCCGCGCCGCCGATATCGCCGCCCATCTCGCCCTGCCGGTCGGCACGCTGGCGCTCATCTACATGGCGCTCTTCCTGCGGGTGATGCGCGCCGCCATGGCCGAGGCATGGCGCATGGATTTCGTGCTCTTCGCCCGCTCGAAGGGGCTTTCGCGGGCGCGGGTCGTGCTCAGGCATGTCGCGCGCAACGCGCTCCTGCCGCTCGTCACCATGCTCGGCCTGCAGGCGGCGGCGATGCTCGGCGGCAGCGTGGTGATCGAGAGCATCTTCGCCATTCCCGGCTTCGGCCGCCTTGCGCAGGAGGCCGTCAGCGGGCGCGACACGGCGCTTCTCACCGGCATCATCGTCACGAGCGCGGTGCTGGTCATCGCGGTCAATCTCGCCGTCGACATCGTCTACGCCCTGCTCGACCCGCGCGTCGGCGCTTCGGAGCGCGGCGCATGAGGACGATGCGGCGATTGCTGACCACACCGGAAGGCGCGGTAGGATTTGCCATCCTGGCGCTGCTCGTCCTTGTCGCCCTCTTCGCGCCGGTGCTTTCGCCGGGCGATCCGCTGCGCATCACCGGCCGAGCGCTGACGGCGCCGTTGAGCGACGCCGCCTTTCCGCTCGGCACGGACCGGCTGGGGCGCGACGTGCTGGCGGGCCTCATCCACGGGGCACGGACCTCGCTTGCCGTCGGTCTCGCCGCGGCGGCGGCCGCGCTCGCCATGGGCCTGTGCGTGGGGCTTGCGGCAGGCTTTGCCGGGGGGCTCCTCGACGAGGCGCTGATGCGCGTGGTCGATGCCTTCCAGATCGTGCCGGGCTTCCTTCTGGCGCTTGCCTTCGTCAGCGTCGTCGGCCCCTCCGTGCCGGTCGTCGTGCTGGCCATTGCGCTCGGCGCCTGGGCCGATCCGGCGCGGCTTACCCGCGCCGAGGTGCTGTCCGTCCGCGAGCGCGACTATGTCGCCGCAGCGCGCGTCGCCGGCATGCATCCGGCAGAGATCGCGCTGCGGGAAATTCTGCCGAACGTGCTGCCGCCGGTGCTGGCGCTCTCGGCCATCATCGTCGCCGCCGCCATTCTCACCGAGGCGGCGCTGTCCTTCCTCGGTCTCGGCGATCCGAACACGGTCACCTGGGGCTCGATGATCGCCGAAGGGCGCAACGTGCTGCGCTCCTCGCCGTGGCTCTCGATCTTTCCGGGCATCGCGCTCGTCGTCACGGTCGTCGGCGTCTATCTGTTCAGCGAAGGGCTGACCAAGGCGCTTTCCGGCCGAGAGGATCGGGCATGACGGTGCTCTGCGAGATCCGCGGCCTTTCCGTCACCTATCGCGGCACGGCCACGCCTGCTCTTCAGGATATCGACCTCGACATCCGCTCAGGCGAGCGGATGTCGATCATCGGCGAAAGCGGCTCGGGCAAGAGCACGCTTGCCCGCGCGCTCGCCGGCCTTCTGCCGGAAGGGGCGAGGGTAAACGGGGAAATGCGCTGGGCCGCGGGCTCGCCACCACGGCCCGGCCGCGACCTCGGCTTCGTCTTCCAGGATCCGGCGGCGAGCCTCAACCCGGTACTGACCGTCGGCGAGCAGGTGGGCGAGGGCGCGTGCCGGCATCTCGGCCTGTCGTGGAAGGCCGCGCATTCGCTGGCGGCGGAGATGCTGGAGAAGGTGCGCCTTCCGGACCCCGAACGGACGGCAAGAGCGTTCCCGCATCAGCTTTCCGGCGGGCAGCGTCAGCGCGTGGCGATCGCCGCCGCGCTTGCCGCCCGGCCGGCGATCTTGATCGCCGACGAGGCGACGAGCGCGCTCGACATGGTGGTGCAGGCCGAGATCGTCGCGCTGCTCGACGACCTCGTACGCGCGGGGGGCATGACGCTCCTCTTCATCACCCACGACATCGCGCTCGCCTCCGGCTTTTCCGACCGCACCGCGATCTTCCGCAAAGGCGCGCTGGTCGAGGCCGGTCCGACGCGGGCTGTGCTCGCCGCCCCCGAGGCGGCCTATACGCGGACGCTGATCGCCAGCCACCGAGACCTGGCGACGCCGCCCCTCATCCGTGAGGCCGCGCCATGACGTTCCTTTCCGTCGAAGGTCTCGGCAAACGCTATGGACGCGGCGTGACGGCACTCGCCGGCGTCTCGCTTCACCTGTCGCCCGGCGAGACGCTCGGACTGGCGGGCGCTTCCGGCAGCGGGAAATCGACGCTGGCGCGCGTTCTCACCCGCCTCGTCGAACCCGACGCCGGCAGCATCCGCTTTGCCGGCGAGGACTGGCTGGCGCTTGCCGGCGCGCCGCTGCGCCGCAAGCGCGCGAAGATGCAGATGGTTTTTCAGGATGTGCTCGGCGCGTTCAACCCGCGCGCCACGGTCGCCTCCGTGCTGGAGGACCCGCTGCGCATTCACGACATCGTGCCGAGGAGCGAACGGGCGCGCGAAGTCGCCGCGCTGCTCGACCGCGTCGGCCTGCCCGCCGCCTATGCCGGCCGGTCGATCCGCGAGGTTTCCGGCGGGGAACGCCAGCGCATCGCCATCGCGCGAGCCATCGCCACCCACCCGGCGCTGATCGTGCTGGACGAGGCGGTCTCCGCCCTCGACGTCTCGGTACGCGAAAAGATCCTCGAACTGCTCGTGACCCTGCAGGCGGAGCGGGGCATCGCCTATCTCTTCGTCTCGCACGACCTTTCGGTGCTCGCCGCCGTCGCCCACCGCATCGCCGTCATGGAGGCCGGCCGGATCGTCGAGACGGGTCCCACTTCCCGCGTGATCGCGGATCCGCAATCGCCCGCCGCCCGCGCGCTGGTCAGCGCCGTGCCGCGCCTTGTCATCGAATAGGAGCCGCCATGCCGTTCGACCGCTGGAATGCCCTCAACGACGTCCCCGTCTTTCCCGCCGAACGCTTCGGCGCGGTCGCCGACCGGCTTGGGAAAATCCTGGCGACCCGCAACGGTATCCTGCTCTTCCAGACGGAGGCGGTGGTGGCGCTGGAGGCGGTGGCGGCAAGCCTTGCGCGGCCGGGCCTGAAAGCGATCAACGTCGTCACCAGTCCCTTCGGCGCCTGGATCGGCGGCTGGCTGCGGCGCGGCGGGGCGGAGGTCGTGACGCTGACCGCCGAGCCCGCCCGGCCCATCGATATCGAGGCCGTGACGGTGGCCTTCGACGCCCATCCCGATGCGAAGGCCGTCTTCTTCTGCCATGCCGAGTCGGCGAACGGCGTGCTCAACCCGCTGGAGGAGATCGTCGCGGCCGCCCGTGCGCGCGGCATCGTCACGGTGGTGGACGCCGTCGCCTCGGTGGGCGGCCATCCGCTGGCGGTCGATGCCCTCGGCGTCGATATCGTGGTGATTGGGCCGCAGAAGTCAATCGCCGGCCCGGCCGGTGTCTCGGCGGTTTCGGTGAGCGCCGCCGCATGGGCGCTGATCGGTGCGGAAGGGGCCCCGCGGGACTCGACCCTTTCCCTCCTCGACCGAAAGGCCTGGCTCGATGCCGGCCGCGGGGCGTTGCCCGGCACCGCGGCGCAACTGGAATTCTTCGCGCTGGAGGCGGCGCTCGA
>CBIMFD010000236.1:0-5471 GCA_966243085.1 uncultured Shinella sp. | reverse complement strand
TTGTCGACCGCGAAGCCGCCGAGCAGGAACTGCTGGATCCACTCGCCGACCCACGGGAAGGCCGAGAAGAAGCCGGTGATGACGGTCGCGCCCCAGAAGGACATCTGGCCCCAGGGCAGAACGTAGCCCATGAAGCCGGTCGCCATCATCAGGAGGTAGATGACGACGCCGAGGATCCAGAGGATTTCGCGCGGCGCCTTGTAGGAGCCGTAGTAGAGGCCGCGGGCGATATGGAGATAGACCGCGATGAAGAAGAAGGATGCACCGTTGGCGTGCATGTAGCGCAGCAGCCAGCCGTGGTTCACGTCGCGCATGATCTTCTCGACCGAGTTGAACGCGACCGAGGTTTCGGCGGCATAGTGCATGGCGAGCACGACGCCGGTGAGAATCTGCACGATGAGCATCACCGACAGCATGGCGCCGAAGGTATAGGCATAGTTCAGGTTGCGCGGAACCGGGTAGGAAACGAAGCTGTCATGGACCATGCGCGGCAGAGGCAGGCGCGAGTCGACCCATTTTTCGATGCCAGTCGTCGGCTGGTAGGTTGAATGTTCAGCACTCATTATCAGTAGTCCCCTCAACCGATCTTGATGACTGTGTCGGATACGAACGAGTAGGTCGGCACGGCGAGGTTCTGCGGTGCCGGACCCTTACGGATGCGGCCTGCGGTATCGTAGTGCGAACCGTGGCAGGGACAGAACCATCCGCCGAAATCGCCGGCCTGGCCGAGCGGGACGCAGCCGAGATGGGTGCAGGAACCGATCATGACGATCCAGTTTTCCTTGCCTTCGCCGGCCGAACGGTCGACGTCCGTCGCTTCCGCGTCGGCAGCGATGTTGGCGTTGCGGGCGACCGGGTCCTTGAGGTCGGTCAGCGGAACGGCCTTGGCCTCTTCCACTTCCTTGTCCGTGCGGTTACGGATGAAGACCGGCTTGCCGCGCCATTTTGCAGTCAGCGACATGCCGGGCTCGAGACTGGAGACATCGACCTCGATGGAGGCGAGTGCCAGCGTGGACGCATCCGGGCGCATCTGGTCGATGAACGGCCAGGCGACCGCTACGCCGCCCACGACGCCCGCCATACCCGTGGTCAGGTAAAGAAAATCGCGGCGAGTGGGCTCGCCCAGGGATTCGCTTGTTGTCTCGTGTTCGCTCACGGCTAAACCATCCTCTCACGCAATGTCTGCGGAAACCGCAACGCCCCTTTGGAAACCGGCAAGATCCGGACACAATACGGCCATAGATTCCCCGTCAATCCGGCGCGTTCTATGCTTGATCGCAAATTATGTCCAGCCTTGGCAAGGGGAGGTGGGCACATTGTCGCGGGAAAAACGGACCATCTTGACAAGGCGAACGCATCACCCTGAACATTCGGCATTTCCGAAGTGAAAAAGCCAGCGAAATACGACGCTTGGCCGTTCTATTGCGCCGCGTCCTCATGGCCGAGGAATCCGCCCGACTGGCGCGACCACAGATCCGCATAGAGCCCGCCTCTGGCGACCAGCTCGCCGTGGGTCCCCTCCTCCACGATACGGCCATGATCCATGACGATCAGCCGGTCGAGCGCTGCAATGGTGGACAGGCGGTGGGCGATGGCAAGCACGGTCTTGCCGCGCATCAGCCGGTCGAGGTTCGACTGGATCGCCGCCTCGACCTCCGAATCGAGCGCCGACGTCGCCTCGTCGAGCACGAGGATCGGCGCATCCTTCAGCATGACGCGGGCGATCGCGATACGCTGGCGCTGACCGCCGGAGAGCTTTACGCCGCGCTCGCCGACATGGGCGTCGTAGCCCGTCCGGCCGCGCTGGTCTTCCAGCGACAGGATGAAATCGTGCGCCTCGGCGCGGCGCGCCGCCTCGATCATCTCGGCCTCGCTCGCATCGGGATTGCCGAAGAGGATGTTGTCGCGGATCGAGCGGTGGAGCAGCGCCGTGTCCTGACTGACCATGCCGATATTGGCGCGCAGGCTCTCCTGTGTGATGGCAGCGATATCCGTGCCGCCGACGAGGATGCGCCCGCCTTCAAGGTCGTAGAAGCGCAGGAGCAGGTTGACGAGCGTCGACTTGCCCGCGCCAGACCGCCCGACGATGCCGACCTTCTCCCCCGGCCGGATGGAGAGCGTGAGATCGTCGATGACGCCGGAAGCGCGGCCATAGTGGAAGCGCACGGCCTCGAATCGGATATCCGGCCGCTCGACCGTCAGCGCAGGCGCATCCGGCTTGTCGACGAGGCCGATCGGCTGGGAAATGAGGTCGGCGGAGTTCTGGATCGTGCCGATATTGCGCATGATGCTGTTGAGCTGCGTCATCAGCCTGTTCAGCAGGAAGTTCAGCCGGAGCACCAGCGCCATGGTGAAGGCGACGGCGCCCGAGCTGATGAGGCCGGTAAGCCAGAGGTGGATGCACAACACCGCCATGCCGGCGATCATCAGGCCGGAGAGAAAGGCGAGCGAGGCGCGCAGCGAGGTCAAGAGCCGCGTGAAGTCGAGGATCGTCGTCTGGAAGATGTCGAAGCCGTCGCGCATGTAGCGGTCGTTCGCCTCGTCGCGCCCGAAGAGCTTCAGCGTCTGGATGTTGGAATAGGCGTCAACCATGCGGCCGCTGATCATCGAAGCCGCTTCTGCAGAAAGGCGCGAATGCTCGCGGATGCGCGGCACGAAATAGCGCGCCAGCACGGCGAAGACCGAGAGCCACACGAAAAGCACCGCCGCCAGCCGCCAGTCGAGCTGGCCGAGCAGCACGAGCGTCGAAGCGGTGTAGATCGTCACGAACCAGATGCTTTCGAGGAACGAGGTGATGACGTCGCCCGTCGCCTGCCCCGCCGACCAGACCTTGGTGACGATGCGGCCGGAGAAATCGTTCTGGAAGAAGGAAAGCGACTGGCGCGCCACATGCACGTAGGATTGCCAGCGCACGAGATTATAAAAGCCCGGCGTGATGACCTGCTGGTCGACCAGCGCGGCAAGGAACGCGACGACGAAACGCAGGATACCGATGAGCGCGAGCATCATGAGGAGTTCCGGCCCGTGCGCGGCAAGGAGCCCGCTCCACCCCTCGCCCGGCTTCACCGTCGCCAGCATGTCGACGAGCCGCCCGACGAACCAGAACGTCGCCGCCTCGATCCCCGCCGTGATGCCGCCGAGCACCAGGAGCGCGGCGAACGGCGCCTTGGCCTGCCCGACATAGAACCAAACGAAGGCGAACAGGTCCCGCGGCGGCCGCAGGTCGTCCCGCCGCGCGAAGGGCTGTATCCAGTTCTCGAAGAAGGAGAAAAGCGGCCGGAAGATCATGTCCCCGATATAGGCCGTTTTGAACGGCGGGCAAATTAAAGATCGGAAAGGTCAATGCCTGTTCCACCGCGCGGTTGATTTTCGGTGCCTGTAATATTAAAGTTACAGACTTGATGGCACTCGTGATCAGGCAGACGGATACATTTCGCAAATGGGAACGAGCGCTCGATCCGAAAGCGCAGACCCTGATCGCCGCGCGGCTGAACCGGATCGCCTACGGCCTGATGGGTGACGTCAAGTCCGTCGGTGACGGGATCAGTGAAATCCGGATCCATCACGGACCCGGATATCGTATCTACTTCATTCGGAAGGGCAGTGAGATCATCGTCCTGCTCTCCGGTGGCGACAAGGGCAGCCAGAAGCGGGATATCGCGACGGCAAAAGCACTCGCAGCCCAATTGGACACCTGACATGACCGAAACGCTTCACATCTACGACCCCGCAGAGGCGCTGACCTCCGACGAAGCCATCGACATCTTCATGAAGGATGCCTTCGAAAGCAGGGATGCCGGCTATATCGCCCACGCGCTGGGCGTGGTCGCACGCGCCAGGGGCATGAGCAAGGTGGCGGAAGAAACGGGGCTTGCCCGGGAAGCGCTTTATCGCTCGCTCGCCAGCGACGGCAATCCGACGCTGAAATCCATGCTGACGGTCATGCAGGCCCTCGGGCTGGAACTGACGTCGAAGCGCACCGGCACCTGAAGGGCATCCCCGCCCCGGGCGGGGATGCCTCGATTTCACTCCGCAGCCACTTCCGGCTCCGCCTCGGCGTCGTCGGCGATGAAGCCGCCGGACTGGCGGGTCCAGAGGTCGGCGTAGATGCCGCCCTTGGCGACGAGTTCGGCATGGGTGCCGGTCTCGTGGATGCGGCCCTTGTCGAGCACGACGAGGCGGTCCATCTCGGTCAGGGTCGACAGGCGGTGCGCGATGGCGATCACCGTCTTGCCCTGCATGAGGGCGAAGAGGTTTTCCTGGATCGCCGCCTCGACTTCCGAATCGAGCGCCGAGGTCGCCTCGTCCAGCACCAGGATCGGCGCGTCCTTCAGGAAGACGCGGGCGATCGCGATGCGCTGGCGCTGGCCGCCGGAGAGTTTCACGCCGCGCTCGCCGACCTGCGCGTCGAGGCCGGAGCGGCCCTGCTGGTCAGAAAGCCCCTCGATGAACTCCCAGGCATTGGCGCGTTTGGCCGCCTCGATGATCTCGGCGTCGCTCGCCTCCGGCTTGCCGTAGGCGATGTTGTCGCGGATCGAGCGGTGCAGCAGGGAGGTATCCTGCGTGACGACGCCGATCTGCGAGCGCAGGCTGTCCTGCGTCACCGTGGCGATGTCCTTGCCGTCGATGGCGATCCTGCCGGCCTCGAGGTCGTAGAACCGCAGCAGCACGTTCATCAGCGTCGTCTTGCCGGCCCCGGAGCGGCCGACAAGGCCCACCTTCTCGCCCGCGGCGATGTCGAGCGACAGGTCTTCGATCGCGCCCTTGTTCTTGCCGTAGTGGAAGCGGACATGATCGAAGCGGATCGCACCCTTCGCGACCGGCAGCGCCGGCGCCTCGGGATGGTCCTTGATGTCATGCGGCTTGGTCATCATGCCCATGCCGTCGAAGACCGTGCCGATGTTCTCGAAGAGCGCGGTCACTTCCCACATCACCCATTGCGACATGCCGTTGATGCGCATGGCAAGGCCGACGGCCACCGCGACGGCACCGACCGTCACGTCGCCCGACATCCAGAAATAGATGCCGACCGCCGCCGTCATGAACATCGCGACGACGTTGTTGAGGTCGATGGCGATGTTGAACTGCGTGATGAGCCGCATCTGCTTGTGGACGGTCTGGAGGAACCCGTCCATGCCTTCACGGGCATAGGTCTCCTCGCGTCCGGCATGGGAGAACAGCTTGACCGTCGCGATATTGGTGTAGCTGTCGACGATCCGGCCCGTCATCATCGAGCGGGCGTCCGCCTGCTCGCGCGAGACCACCATGAGCTTCGGCACGAAATAGCGCAGGATGCCGATATAGACGGCCAGCCACACCATGAGCGGCACGACGAGGCGCAGGTCCGCCGAGGCGATGATCGCGATCATCGAGACGAAGTAGCTGATGACATAGATGAAGACGTCGATGATCTTCATCACCGTCTCGCGCACGGCAAGCGCCGTCTGCATCACCTTCGTCGAGACGCGGCC
>CBIMFD010000235.1:0-5516 GCA_966243085.1 uncultured Shinella sp. | reverse complement strand
GAGAAAGCTGGAGGCTTGCTCCCGTTTCAAAAATGAATATCAGCGGAGCGGCAGACTAAGCTCCTCCCCTTGTGGGGAGGAGTCTCTTCACCGCGGCAGCGTGGTCGAGCCCATCAGCGCCTCGTCGATCGCGCGTGCGGCCTGGCGGCCTTCGCGGATCGCCCAGACGACGAGCGACTGGCCGCGGCGCACGTCGCCGGCCGTCCAGAGCTTGTCGACGGAGGTCCTGTAGTCGCGCTCGTTGGCGACGACGTTCGAGGAACCGCGCTTGTCGGTGTTGATCGTCAGGCGCTCGCCGAGGTCCTTCAGCACGCCGCCGGTGAAAGGCCCGCGGAAACCGATGGCGATGAAGGCGAGGTCCGCCTTGATGATGAACTCCGTGCCGGGGATGGGCTTGCGGCGCTCGTCCACCTGGCAGCACTTCACGCCCGTCAAGACGCCGTCCTCGTCGCCGACGAATTCGAGCGTGCCGACCTGGAACTCGCGCACGGCGCCTTCGGCCTGCGAGGAGGAGGTGCGCATCTTCGTCGCCCAGAACGGCCAGACGGCGAGCTTGTCTTCCTTTTCCGGCGGTTGCGGGCGGATGTCGAGCTGGGTGACCTTCACGGCGCCCTGGCGGAAGGCCGTGCCGACGCAGTCCGACGCCGTATCGCCGCCGCCGACGACGACGATGTGCTTGCCGCCGGCCAGGATCGGCTCGGACGGCCAGCCGACGCTGTCGATGTTCTCGCGCCCGACGCGGCGGTTCTGCTGCACGAGATAGGGCATGGCATCATGCACGCCGGCAAATTCGACGCCGGGAATGCCGGCATCGCGCGGCGTCTCGGAGCCGCCGCAATAGAGCACGGCGTCATGCTCGGCGAGCATCTCGTCCATCGTCTTGTCGACGCCGACATTGACGCCATAATGGAACGTCACGCCCTCGCCGCGCATCTGGTCGACGCGGCGGTCGATGAAGTTCTTCTCCAGCTTGAAGTCCGGGATGCCGTAGCGCAGGAGGCCGCCGGCCTTGGATTCGCGCTCGTAGACATGGACCTCGTGGCCGGCGCGGGCGAGCTGCTGGGCAGCCGCCATGCCGGCTGGGCCGGAACCGATGACGGCGGCCTTCTTGCCCGTCTTCACCGTCGCCGGCTGCGGCACGATATAGCCCATCTCGTAGGCCTTGTCGGCGATCGCCTGCTCGACGGTCTTGATGGCGACCGGCGTGTCCTCGAGATTCAGCGTGCAGGCCTCCTCGCAAGGGGCCGGGCAAACGCGGCCGGTGAATTCCGGGAAATTGTTGGTCGAGTGCAGGTTGCGGATCGCCTCTTCCCAATTGCCGCTGTAGACGAGATCGTTCCAGTCGGGGATCTGGTTGTGGACCGGACACCCGGTCGGCCCGTGGCAATAGGGAATGCCGCAATCCATGCAGCGCGCCGCCTGCTTCTGGACCTCGGGGTCCGACATCGGGATGGTGAATTCGCGGAAATGGCGGATGCGGTCGGATGCCGGCTGATACTTCATGACCTGCCGGTCGATTTCCAGAAAACCTGTAACCTTGCCCATCGTATTGTCCTGCTCTCAAGCGTGTCTCGGGTAGCGCCCGTCGGCGCGTGGGACGCCCTCCGGCCGGGCCGGAAGGCGCGCGGTGTCGCGGCGGCCGGGTTACTCGGCCGCTTCCGCCATTTTCATGCGTTCCATGTCTTCCAGCGCACGGCGATACTCGACCGGCATGACCTTGCGGAACTTCGGGCGATAATCGGCCCAATGGTCGAGAATCTCCTTGGCCCGCGGCGAACCGGTATAGTGCAGGTGGTTGGAGATGAGCTGGTAGAGCCGCTCCTCGTCGTGGCGCGTCATGTCGCCGGAAACGTCCACCATGCCCTTGTGCATGATGTCGCCGCCGTGATGGTGCAGCTTCTCCAGCATGTCGTCCTCTTCCGGAACCGGCTGGAGCTCGACCATCGCCATGTTGCAGCGGCGGGCGAAATCGCCCTGTTCGTCCAGCACATAGGCGACGCCGCCCGACATGCCGGCCGCGAAGTTGCGGCCCGTCTGGCCGATGACGACGACGACGCCGCCCGTCATGTATTCGCAGCCGTGGTCGCCCACGCCCTCGACGACGGCGATCGCACCGGAGTTGCGCACGGCGAAGCGTTCGCCGGCGACGCCGTTGAAGTAGCATTCGCCGGAGATCGCGCCGTAGAGCACTGTGTTGCCGACGATGATCGATTCATGCGGCACCGCCCGGTTGCCTTCCGGCGGGCGCACGATGATGCGGCCGCCCGAAAGCCCCTTGCCGACATAGTCGTTGCCGGCACCCACAAGATCGAAGGTGACGCCGCGGGCAAGGAACGCGCCGAAGGACTGGCCGGCGGTGCCGTTGAGCGTCACGGAGATCGTATCGTCCTTGAGGCCCTTGAAGCCGTAGCGCTTGGCGACTGCGCCCGAGAGCATCGCGCCGGCCGAGCGGTCGACGTTCTTGATGTCGACGGCGAAGGAAACGGGCGCCTTCGTTTCGAGCGCCGGCTTTGCCTCCTCGATCAGCTTGCGGTCGAGGATGTCCTGGATCGGATGATTCTGCCGCTCGGTCCAGTAGGTCGCCTCCTTCGGCGCATCGACCTTGTGGAAGATGCGGGAGAAGTCGAGGCCGTTGGCCTTCCAATGCGAGATCATCCGCTCCTTCTCCAGCAGTTCGGAAGCGCCGATGATCTCGTTCAACGAGCGCACGCCGAGCGAGGCCAGGATTTCGCGCACCTCTTCGGCAACGAAGAAGAAGTAGTTGATGACATGCTCGGGCGTGCCCTTGAAGCGCTTGCGCAGGACCGGGTCCTGAGTGGCGACCCCCACCGGACAGGTGTTGAGGTGGCACTTGCGCATCATGATGCAGCCGGCCGCGATCAGCGGCGCCGTCGCGAAGCCGAACTCGTCCGCCCCGAGCAGCGCGCCGATGACGACGTCGCGGCCGGTCTTGAGGCCGCCGTCCACCTGGAGCGCGATGCGCGAGCGCAGCTTGTTGAGCACCAGCGTCTGGTGCGTCTCGGCGAGGCCGATCTCCCAGGGGGAGCCTGCATGCTTCAGCGAGGTGAGCGGCGAGGCGCCCGTGCCGCCGTCGAAGCCGGCGATGGTGATGTGGTCCGCGCGCGCCTTGGCGACGCCGGCGGCGACCGTGCCGACGCCGACTTCCGAGACGAGCTTGACCGAGACGTCCGCCTCGGGATTGACGTTCTTCAGGTCGTAGATGAGCTGCGCCAGGTCCTCGATCGAGTAGATGTCATGGTGCGGCGGCGGCGAGATGAGGCCGACGCCCGGGGTCGAGTGACGGGTCTTGGCGACCGTCGCATCCACCTTATGGCCGGGAAGCTGGCCGCCCTCGCCGGGCTTGGCGCCCTGCGCGACCTTGATCTGCAGGACGTCCGCGTTGACGAGATATTCGGTCGTCACGCCGAAGCGGCCGGAGGCGATCTGCTTGATCGCCGAGCGCTCGGGGTTCATCGAGCCGTCCGGCAGCGGCATGTAGCGGTCCGCTTCCTCGCCGCCCTCGCCGGTGTTCGACTTGCCGCCGATCCGGTTCATGGCGACGGCAAGCGTCGTGTGCGCCTCGCGGGAGATCGAGCCGAAGGACATGGCGCCCGTCGAGAAGCGCCTGACGATGTCCGCCGCCGGCTCGACCTCGTCGATCGGGACCGGCTTGCGGCCGAGGGCTTCCGCCCCCTTGATGGAGAAGAGGCCGCGGATCGTGTTCATGCGCAACGACGAGGCGTTCACCAGTTCGGCGAATTCCTTGTAGCGGTCTGCCGCATTGCCGCGTACGGCATGCTGGAGCGAGGAAACGACGTCCGGCGTCCAGGAATGCTCCTCGCCGCGCATGCGGTAGGCGTATTCGCCGCCGATATCCAGCGTATTGGCGAGCAGCGGGTCACGGCCGAAAGCCGCCTTGTGGCGGGCGAAGGTCTCCTTCGCGATCTGGTCGAGGCCGATGCCTTCGATGGTCGTCGCCGTGCCGAAGAAATACTTTTCCACGAAGGCGGACGACAGGCCGATGGCGTCGAAGATCTGCGCGCCGCAATAGGACTGGTAGGTCGAGATGCCCATCTTGGACATGACCTTGAGGATGCCCTTTCCGATCGCCTTGATGTAGCGGTAGACGACTTCCTCCGCATCCACCTCCTTCGGGAATTCGCCGCGCTTGTGCATGTCGGTGAGCGTGTCGAAGGCGAGATAGGGGTTGATCGCTTCCGCGCCGTAGCCGGCCAGAAGGCAGAAGTGGTGCACTTCGCGCGGCTCGCCGGTTTCCACGACGAGGCCGACGGAGGTTCTGAGGCCCTTGCGGATCAGGTGGTGGTGCACGGCCGCCGTCGCCAGCAGCGCCGGGATCGCCACGCGGTCCGGCCCGATCTGGCGGTCGGAGAGCACGATGATGTTGTAGCCGCTGATGACCGCCTGCTCGGCGCGCTCGCACAGGCGATCGAGCATTTCCAGCATGCTCTCGGCGCCGCGCGAGACGTCATAGGTGAAGTCCAGCGTCTTGGTGTCGAAACGGTCCTCGACATGGCCGATGGAGCGGATCTTCTCGAGGTCGCCGTTGGTGAGGATCGGTTGGCGCACTTCCATGCGCTTGGCCTTGGCCGCGCCCTCATGATCGAGAATGTTCGGCCGCGGGCCGATGAAGGAGACGAGGCTCATGACCAGTTCCTCGCGGATCGGGTCGATGGGCGGGTTCGTCACCTGCGCGAAGTTCTGCTTGAAATAGGTGTAGAGCAGCTTGGTCTTGTCGGACATGGCCGAGATCGGCGTGTCCGTGCCCATGGAGCCGATCGCTTCCTGCCCGGTCGTCGCCATCGGCGACATCAGGAGTTTGGTGTCTTCCTGGGTATAGCCGAAGGCCTGCTGGCGGTCGCGCAGCGACACGTCGCGGCGCAGCGCGCGCGGCTCGACCGGACCGAGGTCCTCCAGGATGATCTGGGTATTGTCGAGCCAGTTGCGGTAGGGGTGCTTGGCCGCGAGCGTCGACTTCACCTCCTCGTCGGAGATGATGCGGCCTTCCTCCATGTCGATGAGCAGCATCTTGCCCGGCTGGAGGCGCCACTTCTTGACGATGCTCTCTTCCTTGACCGGCAGCGTGCCGGCCTCGGAGGCGAGGATGACGCGGTCGTCGTCGGTGACGAGGTAGCGCGCCGGACGCAGGCCGTTGCGGTCGAGCGTCGCGCCGATCTGCCTTCCGTCGGTGAAGGCGACGGCGGCCGGACCGTCCCACGGCTCCATGAGGGCGGCGTGGTACTCGTAGAAGGCCTTGCGCTCCGGGCTCATGAGCTGGTTGCCGGCCCAGGCTTCGGGGATCAGCATCATGACGGCATGCGCCATGGAATAGCCGCCGCGCACGAGGAATTCGAGCGCGTTGTCGAAACAGGCCGTGTCCGACTGCCCCTCGTAGGAGATCGGCCAGAGCTTGGTGATGTCGTCGCCGAAGAGCGGCGAGGAGACGGAGGCCTGGCGCGCCGCCATCCAGTTGACGTTGCCGCGCAGCGTGTTGATCT
>CBIMFD010000234.1:0-5557 GCA_966243085.1 uncultured Shinella sp. | reverse complement strand
TCCTCGGCCGTCGAGACGGCGCTGCGCTTCATGCAGTTCGCCAACAATGTGAAGGGAAAGCCGGAAAAGAAGCTGATCGTCTCGCGGCAGGGCGGCTATCATGGATCGACCTATCTTTCCGCCTCGCTCAACGGCCGTCCGCGCGACCACGACTGGATGGACAGCGCGTCCGATCTCGTCGTCAAGCTCTCCTGCCCGGATCCGTTCCGCCGGCCTGACGGCATGAGCGTCGAGGCGTTCTGCGATTTCCTCGTCGAGGAATTCCGCCAGGTGATCGAGGAGAAGGGGGCCGAGCGCATCGGCGCCTTCATCGCCGAGCCCGTCATGGCCTCCGGCGGCGTCATCGTGCCGCCGCCCGGCTACTTGAAGCGCATGCAGGACCTCTGCCGGCAGAGTGACATCCTCTTCATCGCCGACGAGGTGGTGACGGCCTTCGGCCGGCTCGGCCATGTCTTCGCCTCCAAGGAGGTCTTCGGCATCGAGCCGGACATGATCACCTTCGCCAAGGGCGTGACCTCCGGCTATTTCCCGCTCGGCGGGGTGATGATCGCCGGCCGGCTCTTCGAGGAGTTGCGCCGCTCGAACCATTCCGAGGCGATGTTCGCGCACGGCCTCACCTATTCCAGCCATCCGGTCGGTTGCGCCGTGGCGCTGAAGAACCTCGACATCCTCGAAGGCGGGCTGCTTGCCCATGCGCGGGCGGTGTCGGGTCACTTTCAGCAGAGCCTCAAGGCGCTGGAGGAGCTGCCGCTGGTCGGCGAGGTGCGAGGCCTCGGGCTGATGGCCTGCGTCGAATGCGTCGCCGACCGCGTCTCGAAGAACCCGCTCACGCTCGACCTCGAGGTCGGCAAGCGCATCGACAAGCATTGCCAGGAGCTCGGCCTGCTCGTGCGTCCGCTCATCAACATGTGCGTGATGTCGCCGCCGCTGACCATCTCCCTCGAACAGATCGACGACATGGCCTCGATCCTGCGCCGGGGCATCGAGCTGACGATGGACGATCTGGTGCGGGAAGGGCTCTGGAAGGGCTAAGGCCCTCCGCAGGCAGCTTGTTTGGAGCGACCATTCCCCGGTCCAAACGTTTGAGGCCCGCGCGAGCGGGCCTCTTTTTCTATCCGATGCCGGACTATTCAGTCCTTCAAGGCGGCGTTGGCGTCCGCCATGTCCTTCTCCTCCGGCGCATCCTTCAGCGTCGTCACCGGCAATACGCGGCGCAGATGGTCGTGGTGGGTGCGCACGCCGTATTCGAGGTCTGAGAGGTAGAAGCCGGCGAAGGCGTTGGAGGTCATCGCCTCGTTGGACCAGACGGTGAGCTGCACGTCCTCGGCCTGCGTGTCGCGGTCGATGCGGTAGGCGAGATAGCGGGCGAGGCGGTGCGCGCGGTCTTCCTCGCGGTAGCGGTAGATGCCGCCACGCAGCAGCGTCTTGCCGATGGAGACCGGGAACTCCTGGTAGAACTGCACGGTCTCGGGCGTCACGGCGATCACGCAGTTGGGGAAGAGGCCGAAATAAATCCAGGCCTTGCGCAGATGTTCCGGCAGGCGCCCGTTCTCCGGCGAGATCTTGACGTAGTTGCGCACGCTCCAGCGCCGGCCGGCATGGGGATTGTAGGTGGCGAAGGAGCGGCAGAGGCCGTCGACGAAGGGCTCGTCGTAATAGGTGGAGCCGTAGAGGTCCTGCAGGGCCGGATGGGCCATGGCGACGTGGTAGCCCTCGTTGTCGACGTCGCGCACGGACTTCCAGTTGACCGGGCTTTCCTGCGTCCAGATGCTTCCCGTCGGCACCATCTCCTCCGAGCGGTAGTGCGACAACTCGGCCTCGAAGGGTTTCATCACCTCGGCGACGGAGCCCTGCGGGCCGGGCGCGAAGCGGATGAAGACGAAGCCCTGCCAGACCTCGCATTCGAGCGGTTTCAGGGCGAATTCGTCCTTGTCGAGCGGGGGAAAGCTCTTCGGGCGCGCGGCGCCGCGCAGCGTGCCGTCGAGATTGTAGACCCAGCCGTGGAAGGGACAGACGAGCGCGTTGCGGCAGGCGCCCTTTTCATCCGCGACGAGGCGCGAGCCGCGGTGGCGGCAGATGTTGTGGAAGGCACGCACCGCGCCGTCCTGACCGCGCAGGATGAGCGCGCGCTCGCCGACGACATCCATGGCAAGGTAGTTTCCGGGCTCGGGAATGTCGGAGACATGGCAGGCGATCTGCCAGTGCTCGCGGAAGACATGCTGCTTTTCCAGTTCCAGAAGGGCGGGGCTGTGGTAGCACCAACCCGGAAGCCCGCTGCGGTCCCAGTCGGCCGGGACACTGATATCGCGGATCATCTCGTTCATGTCGCTCCCCATATCTTGCTGAACGTTCATTCAATATAAGCATAATTTCCGTTCAAAAGGAATAGGTTGCGAAGCCTGCAGTTTTCTTGAATGCGAAAAACCCCAGCCGAGAGGCGGCCGGGGCTGCGGGGTGCTCGTCGCCAACGCGATGCCTTGATGCTGGAAACGCTTTTAACGGCAGACCCTTACGGACCTGAGGGCGCGATGCTCCATTTGCCGTCGCGCCTGCTTCCGGAAGCAATGGCGGTGGTGGCGCCGGGCTGGCGCTTCGCCCCGGCGCCTGCTAGCTCTTTCTCGATACGACCGCGGGAGCCGAGCTTGCAGGACATCACCGACCTTTCCGCCCTTGCCCTTTCCTCCGCCATCGCCGAACGCCGGCTCGACTGCCGCGCCGTGATGGCCGCCTATCTTAAGCGCATCGCGGCCGTCAATCCGCGCCTCAACGCCATCGTCAGCCTGCGCCCTGCCGATGAACTCATGGCCGAGGCGGAGGCGGCGGACCGGGCGCTGGCGGCGGGGATGCATCGCGGCTGGCTGCACGGTGTCCCCTTCGCGGTGAAGGACCTTTCCGAGGCGAAGGGCATCCCCTGTTCCTTCGGTTCGGCCAACTATGCCGACTTCGTGCCGGACTATGACGATATCCATGTCGAGCGCATCCGCGCGGCCGGCGCCATCATCATCGGCAAGACCAATGCGCCGGAAATGGGTCTCGGCTCGCACACCTACAATCCGGTCTTCGGCGTCACCCGCAATCCTTACGACACGACGAAGAGCGCGGGCGGCTCCTCCGGCGGCGCGGCGGCGGGGCTTGCGGCGCGCATCCTGCCGGTCGCCGACGGCAGCGACATGATGGGTTCGCTGCGCAATCCCGCCGCCTTCAACAATGTCGTCGGCTTCCGGCCTTCCTTCGGCCGCGTGCCCTCGCTCGGCAACGAACTCTTCCTCGGCCAGCTTGCCGTCAACGGGCCGATGGGCCGCAGCGTCGCCGATGTCGCCGCATTGCTTGCGACGCAGGCCGGGCACAATCCGCGCGATCCGCTGTCGCTTGCGGACGAGGATCTCTCGGTCGACCTTCACCGGGATATCGCCGGCGCGCGCATCGGCTGGCTCGGCGATTTCGGCGGCTATCTTCCCTTCGAGCCGGGCGTCATGGAGCTTTGCCGCGATGCGCTCGACGTCTTCCGCCGGCTCGGGTGCCGCGTCGAGGACGTCGCGCCCCGCTTCGACATGGCCGGATTGTGGCAGACCTGGCGGGTGCTGCGCCATTTTCTCATCGCCGGCGGGCAGGCGGCAGATCACGGCGACCCGGCCCGGCGGGCGCGCATGAAGCCGGAACTTCTCTGGGAAATCGAGCATGGCGGGAGGCTGACGGCGGCGGAGGTCTATGCCGCCTCGCTCGGGCGCAGCGACTGGCACCGCTATATGCAGGAACTCTTCACGACCTGCGATTTCCTCGTCCTTCCCTCCGCGCAGGTCTTCCCCTTCGCGGCCGAGCTGGACTGGCCGAAAGCCGTGAACGGCCGGGAAATGGACACCTATCACCGCTGGATGGAAGTGGTAATCGGCCCGACGCTTGCCGGGCTTCCCGTCGCCGCCATGCCGGCCGGCTTCAGTGCGGAAGGGCTACCGGCAGGCATCCAGATCGTCGGCCGCCCGCGCGGCGACCGGGAGGTGCTGTCGGCGGCGGCGGCCTATGAACGGGCCACGGACTGGCTCGCCCGGCATCCCGAGATCTAGCCATAGCCGGGCTTTGGACACGTCAGCGCCGCATTTTCGTGAAAGGCACGCTTGCCGGGTGTCGAGGACCGCCCGGCGGATTCCTTCAAAAACATGAGGCACCGTTTAGGAATTGCTTACCATATTTCGCCATTCTTTGCTCGTTCGGCAGAGGCCCGGGACGCGTCGTTCCGCCTGCCGCCAGCGTGACGGCTCCCGGATTGCGTTTTCCGCGGCCGCGTCGAGTAACGAGTATCGGGTAACGAGTATCATGGCGTCTGTATACGGTTCCGCGCGTTCTGCGTCCAAGTCCCGGCATGGCCGTTCCGGGAGCATCCTTCTCAGCGCCGCGCTTGCCTGCGGCGTGTTAGCCGGCTCCGCCTGGGCCGTCGTCTCCACTCTCCACGCGATGCAGAACGCGGCCTCTTCGCTCGCCGAAGGGCGCAAGTCCATTGCCGCTTCGCTCCAAATCGCCTCCGTCGGCCTCGACGGGAGCGAGTCCGAGCGGCTGGTGAAGGTCGAGAAATTCTCGCGCCTTTCCCCGCCGTCGGAAAGCGAAATCCGCCAGAAGCAATTGACCGCCGAGGCGATCAAGGCATCGCGCCAGCGCAAGATTTCCATCCAGCTCGCCGCCGCCGTCAAGCGCGAAAAGGCCAAGGCGCTGATGATAGAGACCGCCGTCGCCCGCGCCGAGCGCTCCGTGGAGCAGGAAAAGACGATCAGCGGCGAGGCCGCTCTCGTCACCGCCATGCTTCCGGACGACGTTTCCGGCCGCAACAGCATCCAGCCCTTCGGCCTCGTCATGAAGAAGACGGAGGCCGAGGAAGAGGAGAGCGAAGACGATATCCTCAGCGATATCCCGCTGCCGGAAACCCGGCCCGCGCTGGAGACCGTGACGATCGAGCGCAAGCCGGCCGAGGAAAAGCCCGCCACGCGGACGGCGACCAGGGAAGCCAAGGACGAGGACGACGACGACAAGGACGTCGCCATCGTCAAGCCGGAGCGCTCGCTGTTCGGCGACCTCTTCAAGAGCCGCGGCAGCACCGGCTGGCCGGGCAAGGGCACGAAGGTGGCGATCTACGACGTCTCCAACGCGACCGTCTACATGCCCGACGGCACGAAGCTGCGCGCCCATTCCGGCATCGGCAGGATGCGTGACAATCCGCGCTACGAACATGTGAAGATGAAGGGGCCGACGCCGGCCGGCATCTATCGCCTGAAAATGCGCGAACGGCGTTTCCACGGCGTCGAGGCCATCCGCATGCTGTCCGTCGACGGCCGCGATCCGAAGAACCGCACGGGTCTCCTGACCCATACCAACCTCCTGCGCGGCCAGAAAGGCTCGCACGGCTGCGTCGCCTTCCAGAACTACGAGCCGTTCCTCAACGCCTTCAAGCGCGGCCGCGTAACCATGCTGGTCGTCGTGCCGGAACTGCCCTCGTCCCGCACGCGGCTTGCCGCGCTCTACAGGAAGGCGGGGGCGTAAAGACCCCTCCCTAAATCCCTCCCCACAAGGG
>CBIMFD010000233.1:0-5578 GCA_966243085.1 uncultured Shinella sp. | reverse complement strand
GCCTCGGCGACGGCATAGAGCGCCTCGGCATTGTTGGGGCGCATCGCCTCCAGCTTCTCCGCGCGCTTCAGGCGGTCGGCGGCCGAATCGCCGCTGCGGGCGCGCACGTAGAGCCGCGCCACGTCGCCATGGGCCGTCGCCTTCCAGAGCCTTTCGAGAATGGAGGCGGCCTTGCGCAGGTTGTCCTCGCGCAGATAGGCCTTCGCCTCGATGAGGCCGGCCGGCACGAAATTCTCGTCGAGCTTCAGGGCCTGATGCGCATCCTCGCGCGCGCCCTTCGGGTCGGCATCGAGCTTTTCCGCGGCGCGGGCGGCGAGCAGCACCGCCTTGCGACGGGCATAGGTCTTCTTTTCTTCCGCCGAGCCGGAGCGGCCGTCGCCGAGGAGTTTCAGCGCCTCGTCCCAGTCGCCGGCCTCGGAGCGGTATTCGAGCGCCGCCTCCGTCGCCCAGGGAAGCTGCGGGGCCTTTTCGGCGGCGCGCTCAGCATATTGGCGGGCCGCCTCGTTGGCGCCGAGACGGCGGGCCTCGAGATAGAGGCCTCGCAGGCCGAGCTCCCGCGTCTCGGGATCGTCGGCCATCAGCTCGAATTTCTTGCGCGCGTCGTCGTAGCGGCCCTCGATCATCGCGGCCTGCGCTTCGAGGAGGTGGATGAGCGGTTCCTGATCGGCGCTGAGAAGCCCCCTGGTGCGGCCGAGCATTTTTCGCGCGCCGGCCGCGTCACCGGCCCCGGCGGCGATGAGGCCGGTCGAGAGCGCCTGATAGCCGCGGTCGCGCTTGCGGGCGCGGAAATACCGCTGGATCGAATGCGGCGAGGTCCAGATCACGCGAATGAGCCACCAGCAGAGCATGATGGCGACGATGAGCGAGACGATGAGCGTCGCGGCCACCATCAGGCTCATTTCGGCGCGCTGGCCCTGCCAGATGATGGAGAGTTCACCGGGCCGGTCGGCCAGCCAGGCGAAGCCCCCGGCCAGGGCGAGGACGAAGAGCGCGAAGACCAGAATGCGTATCATGAAGCCTTCTCCTCAGCCCTGCCGTGCGGCATTCGTCATGGCGCCGGAAACTGCGGCGCCCACCAGCTCTTCCACGCGAACGCGCGCGTCGAGCTTGTTCTTGTAGTCCGCGGCGGCGGCCTTGCCCTTTTCCGGCAGCGCCTGCCATTCGATCGCGGCGCCCTTGAAGTCGCCGTTCTGCAACTTGTTTTCGATACGGGCGACGATCGCCTCGGGCGTATCGCCTTCGATGCTGCCGACCGGGCGCACGCGGATGGCCGACGCAGCGCTCGCCATCAGGCGGTTGAAGATACCCTGGTCGCCTTCCGGCTGATGGACCGCATCGAGGATCGCATCGGCCGCGCCGTCGAAGTCGCGCACGAGATCGGAACGGGACGGCACGCCCACGGCGGCGTGCTCGCGAAGGCCCGCCACGGAAGGATCGTCGGGTGCGACGCTGGCGAAGGCCTCCAGCTCGGCCAGATAGGGGCCGCCACGGTCGATGGCGGTCTTCAGCGCGCTCGCGGCCACGGCGCGGGCCATGGAGACGTCGCCCGGCGCCTCGAGCTTCTCCTCTGCCGCAGCGATGCGCTCGGTCAACTGGCTTTCCGTGCTGCTCACGGCGTCGTTCGTGCGGGCGACAGCTTCGCGCAACGCGGCAAGTTCTGTCGTTAGCCGGCTAACCTCGGCTTCGAGCTTGCCGGAGGCTTCGGAGGGCGCGGCTTCGCTCGCACTTCCTGCGGACTGTTCCAGGGCCGCAAGGCGCGCTTCGATGGGCTGGAGGTCAACCGGGGCCGCCTGTTCCGAAAGGCGCGTCTTCAGAGCCGCAACGTCGTTGGAAAGGGTTGCCACCCGGCTGTCGTCGCCAGCCCGTTCGGGGCCGAGCGCGGGGAGATAGCCGCCATATTGCAGGCTGCCGGCGCCGAGAAGCGCGATGAGGCCGCCGAGAATGCCGGCGGCAAGCGGGCCTGCATTGCCGCTGCGCTGCGCCGGCGGCGGCGTCTCGGCACGGGCCGGTTCTTCATAGGCCGGGCGGGCAGGCTCCAGCGGCTCCTGCTTGTCCTCGACGGCTTCTTCGGACGTCTCCGCAGCAGCGGTTTCGGCGGCCGGCGTTTCAGCGGCCTCGGATTCCGGCGCGGCTTCTCCGGCGGTGAGCGCCTCGTTGCTGGCGGAGGGCGGAACGGGTTCGAGGTCGATCGTCACGGGCTCGTCGCCGGCCTTCTTTCGACGGGACGGGGTTTCCGGTTCCATGGCGACCTCCTCGCGTTCATGTGCATTGCATTAAACGTAGACAGGGATGGCAAGGAGGGAAAGACCCTTGCGGCAAATTCATCCGCCGGGACTTGCGCTTAGAGAAGGGCAAGCAGGCTTTCCTCGTCGGGAGCGGCGGCAATAGCCGCCCTTGCCGTAAAGGATTCCGGCACCGCCGCCGCGACATTGGCGCTCATGCACAGGAGGCGCATCGCAAGGAAGCGCTCCGGCGCTTCGGCAAGCGGCGGAAGGGCGAAGAAGGCGCGGGCGCTTTCGCGCGAATAGAGGAGCACGGCACCCGGCACCGGTGCAAGAAGCGCTGCCTCGACCTCGGTCGGCGCGGGGGCGAGCGGCACCATGCGATAGGCTTCGATGGTTCGGAAAGGAGTGCCCGCGTCTTCCAGCCGGTGCTCGAAGCCCGGTGCGCGCGGAAAGCCGGCAAGATAGAGGATCGGGCCGTCCGGCCGGATATGGGCGAGGATGGTATCCGCAAGGCTTTCCCCGTCACCGCCACCGGCAATCACGGTGCGGAAGCCGGCGTGGCGGGCGGCCTCGGCCGAGACCGCGCCGACAGCGAAGAGGGGTGTCTGCCTTTGCGGCGCAAGATCTTCGCCGATCCCGGCAAGAAGGCGGGCGGCCTCCGCGCTGGTTATGGCGATGGCCGCATGGGGCTTCGTGAGCGCGGCTTTCACCGCCGCGACGTCGTGTTCGGCCTTCGACAAGGGCAGGCGCACGGCCTGGTGCCCGAGCGCCGCGAGCTTGCCGGCGGTGCGGGTCGCCGCGGGCTCGGGGCGGAGGACGAGGACGCGCATGGGTCAGCCCCAGCTTGCGAAGAAGTCCGCTCCGGCCTTGGCGCGGACCGCTTTGCCGGCCTCTTCGCCGAGCGCTGCGGCGTTTGCGACCGGGCCGCTCGCCTCGATCTCGTGGAAGCGGCCGCCGTCCGGCGTCAGGATCATTCCGCGGAAGGAGAGGTGATCGCCCTCGACGGTCGCGTAGCCGGCGATGGGCGTGCGACAGGAGCCGTCGAGCGTGGCAAGGAAGCCGCGTTCGCAGGAGACGGCCGCGCGAGTCGCGCGGTCGTCGATGGCCGACAGCAGGGCATCCATGCGCGCGTCGCCGATGCGGCTTTCGATACAGATTGCGCCCTGCGCCGGGGCGGGCGGGAAGATGGTTGGATCGAGGATCTCCGTCGGCACGTCCTGCTTGCCGAGACGCTTGAGGCCGGCATAGGCGAGCAGCGTCGCATCCGCCTGGCCGTCGGCAAGCTTGCCGAGGCGGGTATCGACCTGACCGCGGAAGACGATGACGTTGAGATCCGGCCGAAGCCGCCGGATGAGCGCCTGGCGGCGCAGCGACGCCGAGCCGACCGTCGCGCCTTCCGGCAGGTCGAGGAGGCGCTTTGCGGTTCGGCCGATGAAGGCGTCGCGCACGTCCTCGCGCGGCAGGAAGGCGGAGAGGTAGAGGCCGTCCGGCAGCTTCGTCGGCATGTCCTTGGAGGAATGCACGGCGAAATCGAGTTCGCCGGAGGAAAGCTGCGCCTCGATCTCCTCGGTGAACAGGCCCTTGCCGCCGATCAGCGCCAGCGAGCGGTCGGTGATGCGGTCGCCCTTGGTCGACAGCACGACGATCTCGAACATCTCCTCCGGCAGGCCGTGCGCCGCCATCAGGCGCGCGCGGGTCTCGTGGGCCTGGGCGAGCGCTAGCGGGCTGCCGCGCGTGCCGATCCTGAAAGGTTTTGTTTGCATCCGCCTTGATCCATTGTTACCGGGATGTCTCGTAACCGGCTTTAGAGCCGCCCGCAATCGATCCAAGTGCTTCATGTCGCCCCACCTGACCATTCTCGGCATCGAAACGAGCTGCGACGAGACCGCCGCCTCCGTCGTTTCGCGCAACGCCGAAGGCCGGGGCGAAATCCTCGGCGAGGTGGTTCTGAGCCAGTTGGAGGAGCACAGCGCCTATGGCGGCGTGGTGCCGGAGATCGCGGCGCGAGCTCATGTCGAGGCGCTGGACAGCCTCATTTCCGAGGCGCTTCTGCGCGCGGGAAAGACGCTCGGCGACATCGACGCGGTCGCCGCGACGAGCGGGCCGGGGCTGATCGGCGGGCTCATCGTCGGGCTGATGACCGGCAAGGCGATCGCGCGGGCGACCGGCAAGCCGCTCTATGCCGTCAATCATCTCGAAGGCCACGCGCTGACGGCGCGCCTGACGGACGGGCTCTCCTTCCCCTATCTCATGCTGCTCGTCTCCGGCGGCCATACCCAGCTCGTGCTGGTGCGCGGCGTCGACGACTACGAGCGCTGGGGCACGACCATCGACGATGCGCTCGGCGAAGCCTTCGACAAGACGGCAAAGCTCCTCGGCCTGCCCTATCCCGGCGGGCCGGCGGTGGAGCGCATGGCGAAGGCGGGCAATCCCGAACGCTTCGCCTTCCCGCGCCCGCTCGTCGGCGAGGCGCGGCTCGATTTCTCTTTTTCCGGTCTCAAGACCGCGGTGCGGCAGGCCGCGCAGTCCATCGAGCCGGTGACGGATCAGGACATCGCCGATATCTGCGCCTCCTTCCAGCGCGCCGTCTCTCGCACGATGAAGGACCGCATAGGCCGAGGACTGGAGCGGTTCCGTATGCTCTATCTGGATATCGAAGCGCCGGCGCTCGTCGTCGCCGGCGGCGTGGCGGCGAATGCCGAGCTGCGCTCGACGCTGCAGGCGCTCTGCGACAAGAGCCGTTTCCGCTTCGTCGCCCCGCCGCTTGCGCTCTGCACGGACAATGCCTCGATGATCGCCTGGGCCGGGCTGGAGCGCATGGCCGCCGGCTTTGCACCGGACGACCTTGCCGTCGCGCCGCGCTCGCGCTGGCCGCTCGACCGCGAGGCGGCGACGCTCCTCGGCTCGGGCAAGCGGGGGGCCAAGGCATGACGGTCAGTTCGCGGATCGCTGTCGTCGGCGCGGGTGCTTTCGGAACGGCGCTGGCAAGCGTCGCGGCCGCCAGCGGCGGCGACGTCACGCTGATCGGCCGCAATGCCGACGTCGTCGAAACCCTGCGCACGACGCGGCGCAACGAGAAGGTCCTGCCCGGCATCGACCTGCCGCAAACGCTCGCCTACAGCGCCGATGCGGAAGCCGTGCGGGGCGCCGGCATCGTGCTCTTCGCCATGCCCTCGCAGGCGCAGCGCATGGCCGCGCGTGACCTTGCGCCGCTGCTGGCGCCGGGCACAGCGGTGGTGATCTGCGCCAAGGGCATGGAAAAGGAAAGCGGCCGCCTGCTGACGGACGTGCTCGAGGCGGAATTGCCCGGCCGGGAAATCGCCGTGCTCTCCGGCCCCGGCTTTGCCGCCGAC